>JAGRGP010000021.1 GCA_020445415.1 Gammaproteobacteria bacterium
GAGGTGGATACCGTCGGTATTACCCGCCCGTGCGTAAAGCACAACTTTTTGATTAAGGATGTCCGGGATATCGCGGAGACCTTCAAGAAGGCATTCTACATTGCGACATCCGGGCGGCCGGGGCCTGTTGTGATTGATATCCCCAAGGATGTGACGGACCCCAATATCAAGATCCCTTATCACTACCCCAAGAAAATCAAGGTGCGCTCCTACAATCCGGTTGCCAAGGGGCATCTTGGGCAAATCAAGAAAGCGGTAAACCTTATGTTATCCGCGGAACGACCGGTTTTTTACACCGGTGGCGGGGTAGTGATAGGAAACGCGTCAGCAGAATTGGTGGAACTGGTACGCCGGCTCGGATATCCGATTACCAGTACCCTAATGGGGCTGGGCGCCTTTCCGGCCAGTGACAGCCAGTTCCTGGGCATGCTTGGAATGCATGGTACTTACGAGGCGAACATGGCGATGCACGAAACCGATGCGCTAATCGCTATTGGCGCGCGGTTCGATGATCGAGTCACCGGAAAAATCGCTGATTTTTGTCCTAACGCGACAATTATCCACGTCGATATCGATCCTTCTTCCATTTCCAAGAATGTACGGGTGGATATACCGATCGTGGGGCCGGTAAAAAACGTCCTAACGGACATGTTGCAGGTTTTGTCCGAGATGGATCGCACTCCCGCGCAGAATACCTTGAAGGCCTGGTGGGCAAAGATCGGGGAGTGGCGCAAGATGGACTGCCTGAAGTTTGATCAGGGCAGCGCCAAGATAAAGCCGCAGTTCGCTGTGGAGACCTTGCACCGGGTAACCAAGGGTGATGCTTTTGTAGCTTCAGACGTGGGCCAGCACCAGATGTTTGCAGCCCAGTTCTACGGATTTGACAAGCCCCGGCGCTGGATCAACTCCGGCGGATTGGGCACCATGGGCTTTGGATTGCCGGCGGCGATGGGCGTTCAACTGGCGCATCCGGGTGCCGAGGTTGCACTGGTAACCGGTGAGGCCAGTATTCAGATGTGCATCCAGGAACTGGCAACCTGTAAACATTACAATCTACCGATCAAGATCATGCTGTTGAACAACGGTTACATGGGTATGGTTCGACAGTGGCAGGAGTTCTTTTACGATGGGCGTTATTCTCACTCTTATGTGGACGCGCTACCGGATTTCGTGAAGCTGGCCGAGAGCTTTGGGCATGTGGGCATGCGGATTGAGAGTCCCAGCGATCTGGAGGCTGCCACCCGAGAGGCATTCGCCATGAAGGACCGTTTGGTTTTCATGGATGTTGTCGTTGACCCGGAAGAGAATGTTTATCCGATGATCGAGGCGGGCAAGGGTCATCACGAGATGTATCTGCCTCCGGAGAGTGAGCTGGTATGAGACACGTTATTTCCATCCTGATAGAGAACGAGTCGGGAGCCTTGTCCAGGGTTGCGGGCCTTTTTTCCGCCCGCGGGTACAATATTGAATCACTTACCGTTGCCCCTACTGAGGACGCGTCGCTATCACGCATGACGCTGGTGACCCGGGGTGACGAGGCGATCATCGAGCAGATCACCAAGCAGCTCAACAAGCTCATCGAAGTGGTGAAATTGCTGGATCTATCGGAAGGCGTCCATATCGAGCGCGAAATGATGATGATCAAGGTGAAGGCCGAGCGCACCCAAAGGGACGAGGTGATGAGGTTAGTCGACATCTTCCGCGCCAAGATCATCGACGTTACCGATACGACGTTTATCATCGAATTGACTGGAAAGAGCGCAAAACTGGATGCCTTTATCCAGTCGGTGCATGAAGATACGGTAATCGAGGTGGTACGTTCGGGTCCGTTGGGAATTGCCCGGGGGGCAAAGGGCTTGCGGCTGTGATCAGATATGCCGCCGGCGTGTCCAGTTGTAATCGAGAATGAAGAAACTAACCTGCCCGTTGACAAGTCGGCATCCGCTCCGGCGCCGCGGAGTAGACCGTTGGAAACAGCTGTCGCCGGGTACTGGTATCGGCCGGGTAATTACCGGGCGGAACATCCAAGACTGTTAATCAAGGTACTCAAGCCATGACCATGAATATATATTACGATAAAGACGCTGACCTCTCGCTGATCCAGGGAAAGCAGGTGACCATCATCGGTTACGGTTCGCAGGGTCATGCGCACGCCAATAACCTCAAGGACTCGGGTGTGCAGGTTACTGTGGGTCTGCGCCCAGGCTCCGGGTCAGCGGTCAAGGCACAGAACGCCGGTCTTAGTGTCAAGTCTATCGAGCAAGCAGTATCCGAAGCGGACGTGGTCATGATCTTGGCTCCGGATGAGCACCAGGCAAGCCTGTACGAGGGTCAGATCGAGCCCAACATCAAACAGGGAGCGGCTCTGGCATTCGCTCACGGATTCAATATCCATTTCGAACAGATCGTCCCTCGTGAAGACCTGGATGTCATCATGATTGCACCAAAAGGTCCCGGCCATTTGGTGCGGTCAACCTATACCCAGGGTGGTGGCGTGCCCAGCCTCATCGCGGTGTATCAGGACGCTTCCGGCCAGGCGAAAGATATCGCTTTGTCGTACGCCTCGGCTAATGGGGGAGGCCGAGCGGGTGTTATCGAGACCAATTTCAGGGAGGAGACCGAAACCGATCTTTTCGGAGAGCAGGCGGTGCTCTGCGGCGGCACTACGGCTCTGGTGCAGGCGGGTTTTGAAACTCTCACCGAGGCGGGCTATTCTCCCGAAATGGCTTATTTCGAGTGCCTGCATGAACTAAAGTTGATCGTCGACCTGTTGTATGAGGGGGGGATCGCCAACATGCGCTACTCGATCTCCAATACGGCGGAATACGGAGACCTGACCCGTGGACCACGTATCATTACCGAGCAGACCAAAGCGGAAATGCGGCGTATCCTGACGGAGATTCAGAGCGGAGAGTTTGCTCGTGAGTTCATACTGGAGAACAGAGCCGGGCAGGCGACACTCAAAGCTAAGCGACGTATTGGCAGAGAGCATCAAATTGAAGCCGTTGGTGAGCGCCTACGCAATATGATGCCTTGGATCAAGGCAAACAAGATCGTCGACAAGAGCAGAAACTGAGGCGGAAACGCTTTTTTCGAGCCCACCCGGTTGGTTACGGCATTGGCGATTCCGAGGAGTGGCGATGAGTTGGGGGCATTCACCCGATAAACCGCTCGAGTATCATGTCGGGAATTTTCGGGAGTAGGGCTTGTTTGGTCGAATAACTATGAGCACTGCGCTTGTTCCGTTAAGTAATCTGATCAGTTACTTTTCATCTATACTTCCGGTCGGTATCAGTGAGTGGTTAGCCTCATGTCCCATCAAGACCGGAGCGTAAAACGTAATCGCGGCATTTATTTGCTGCCCAATCTGTTTACGACAGCCGCCTTGTTCAGCGGATTCTATGCCGTACTCGCGGCTATGAACGGTAAGTTTGAGCAGGCGTCGGTGGCGATCTTCGTGGGGATGGTACTGGATGGGCTCGACGGCCGGGTGGCCAGACTGACCAATACCCAAACACCGTTTGGCGCGGAATACGACAGTCTTTCCGACATGGTGGCGTTCGGGCTAGCGCCTTCCCTGGTGGTATATGTCTGGTCACTGAGCGAATTGGGAAAACTCGGTTGGCTGGCGGCGTTCATCTATACGGTGGGCGCCGCGTTGCGCTTGGCCCGTTTTAATACCCAAGTGGCAACCAGTGATAAACGCTATTTTCAGGGGTTGCCGAGCCCGGCAGCCGCGGCCGTTGTGGCCGGTGGGGTATGGATGGGGGTCGATTACGGAATCCCCGGCGAGGAGGTTTCTTACTTGGCGGTCTTGTTGACCGGAGGGACGGGGTTACTGATGGTTAGCAATCTGCGCTACCACAGTTTCAAGGAGGTGGATCTGCGAGGCAAGGTACCCTTCGTTTCCATCGTGGTGATCGCGGTTGGGTTTTCAGTGTTGCAAGTACATCCGCCGTTGCTGCTGTTCTTGATGTTCTTGATGTATGCCTGCTCTGGTCCGGTACTTACGCTGATCCATCTCCGCCAGCGGCGGGCAAATCGTCGTAGCCTGAGCACATCTAAAGAAGATGAGCGGTAACCCCCAGCCATGCTATCGACCGAGGATTTCACAGGCTGGAGGTAAAGATCCAGTGCCTTATCCGCCAAGCGCGGCACATGCAGGAAAAAGACAATGACGAGTCCAGACAAACTGATCATTTTTGATACGACGTTGCGTGATGGTGAGCAGAGCCCCGGCGCTTCTATGACCAAAGATGAGAAGGTCCGCATCGCCAAGGCCTTGGAGAGACTGCGAGTGGATGTGATAGAAGCGGGTTTTCCTATCGCTTCTCTGGGAGACTTCGAGGCGGTTCAGGCAGTGGCGCGTGTGATTAAGGACAGCACGGTTTGTGGACTCGCGCGGGCATTGGAAGCGGATATAGACCGAGCCGGCGAGGCCTTGAGAGATGCCAATTCCGGGCGTATCCATACCTTTATTGCTACCTCTCCCATACACATGCAGCAGAAACTCCAAATGACCCCCGATCAGGTTGTGGAACAGGCGGTATGGGCGGTCAAACGGGCTCGTAATCTGTCGGACAACGTTGAGTTTTCGGCAGAGGATGCGGGGCGTTCGGAGATTGATTTTCTGTGCCGTATTTTCGAGCGGGTGATTGCCGCCGGCGCCACAACGATTAATGTGCCGGACACCGTTGGCTACAATCTTCCCGACCAGTTCGGGGCCACCATTCGCACGCTGATCGAACGCATCCCCAACGCCGACCGGGCGATCTTTTCGGTGCATTGCCACAACGATTTGGGTCTTGCCTCCGCAAATTCCCTGGCCGCGGTTCGTAACGGTGCCCGCCAGATCGAGTGCACCATCAACGGGTTGGGTGAACGGGCCGGAAATGCCTCGCTCGAAGAAGTGGTAATGGCGGTACGCACGCGGCGTGATCTATTTACCTGCGATACAACGTTGGATACCACACAGATTGTCCACTGCTCCCGGCTGGTGTCCAATATTACCGGGTTTCCGGTACAACCCAATAAGGCGATCGTTGGTGCTAACGCATTCGCTCATGAAGCGGGAATCCATCAAGACGGGGTGCTGAAGAGCCGCGAAACCTATGAGATCATGCGGGCCGAGGATGTGGGCTGGACCCAGAACCGCATGGTGCTCGGCAAGCATTCGGGGCGAAACGCGTTTCGCACGCGGCTGGAAGCGCTGGGAGTGGTGTTCGAAAGTGAAGAGGAACTGAATGTTGCCTTCCGCCGCTTCAAGGAACTGGCGGATAAAAAGCACGAAATATTCGACGATGATCTCCAGGCTCTCGTGAGCGATGCCGGTTTTTCGGCTGAAAATGAATGGGTGAAGCTAATCTCCCTGCGGGTTTGCTCGGAAACCGGGGAGATCCCCAAGGCAACCGTAGTGGTCTCGGTGGATGGCCAGGAGGTTGCGGGTGAGGCGACGGGTGGGGGGCCGGTGGACGCTACCTTCCGGGCTATTGAATCGCTCGTAAAGACGGGCTCCCAGCTAGAACTCTATTCGGTGAATGCCATTACCAGTGGTACCGACGCCCAGGGTGAGGTGACGGTACGGGTGCGGAAAGATGCTCGAATTGTCAATGGGCAGGGAGCCGACACCGACATCGTTATCGCTTCGGCGAAGGCCTATGTAAATGCATTCAACAAGTTATTGCAGGATAGGCAGCGGTCGCATCCACAGCAGGGTGATGTCTGACCGCTGAACCAGGATGGACGAACAGCGCAGACGTCACTATCTGGCGGTGATGGGGGTTCAGAACTGGATCCCTCAAGCGGTCGATGGAGTCGGCTCGAAGGGGAAAGCGACATCCCCGGAGGCGGTTGTGGAGGTTTCGCAAGTGCTTTCGGCAGAAGAGATACCTCCATGGATTGATGAGGTGCCACCTGTCGGAAATGAACGGGCAACCGGATCTGAACCGGATGCCGCTATCCCGCAGGGTAATCCTGTTTCCCGTCTCGGTTGGGATGGGTTGTCCCGTCAGGTGGCGCAATGCACGGCCTGTGATCTGCATGCCGGGAGGCAGCATACGGTATTTGGCGTTGGTAACCGGGAGGCCGACCTGATGGTAATCGGTGAGGCTCCGGGAGCGGAGGAAGACCGACAAGGCGAGCCCTTTGTCGGACGCGCCGGACAGTTGCTAAATGCCATGTTAGGGGCCATCGGTTTACGCCGTGAACAGGTGTATATCGCCAATATCCTGAAGTGTAGACCGCCGGGTAACCGTGATCCCCGGCCTGAGGAGACGCTGCGGTGTGCCCCGTTTCTGGACCGCCAGATAGCGCTGGTTGCGCCACGCGTCATCCTGACCGTTGGCCGCATTGCGGCGCAGAATTTGCTGAAGAGTCAGGAGGCGGTAGGCAGATTGCGTGGAAAAGATGCCGAGTTTGAGGGAATACCGGTGATCGTGACGTATCATCCGGCGTATCTACTGCGGACTCCCGCGCAAAAGGCAAGGGCTTGGCAGGATCTTCAGAGGGTCCGTAAGCTGCTTAAGTAGCGGCGTCCGGCGGTCGATTAGAGGATTATCTGTTCCGGTTAAGAAATGCTGGCCGGATTCGACTCAAGGCACGGGCTTTTCGAGGACTGACCAGTGAGCGCGATTCTCAAAGACCCCCATCTGCAGTTATACCCGATGCGTCTTGTGGACGTGGACGAGGTGATGGCACTGGAGCGGCGTTGTTATGAATTTCCGTGGACCAGTGGTATTTTCACCGATTGTCTAGCGGTGGGGTACTGTTGCTGGACTTGCCGGCTGGACGAACAAATTCTGGGTTACGCGGTGATGTCCGTGGCGGCCGGCGAAGCACATATTCTAAACGTTTGTGTACATCCCGAGTATCGAGGCCATGGGCTGGGGCAGCGGCTGCTCCAACGACTCCTAACGTTGGCTGGAAAACATGGTGCCGATAGCGTATTTCTGGAGGTGCGCGCCTCCAATCTGGTGGCGCTCGGTCTTTATCGGAAGACGGGGTTCAATGAGATAGGCGTGCGCCGGGGCTACTATCCGGTGCGCGGCGGAAGGGAGGATGCTATTCTGCTTGCCTTGAGTTTATAGACTCAGAGAGTTACCCCATGGCCGGGTTAGAGTGCCATTGGTTCATGTTGTATACTTCCCCGTTTGTCATATCCGGCCAACCGATGCCAGAACTTCTTGAACAACTAAAACGGCGCCGCACCTTCGCCATCATCTCTCATCCCGATGCGGGTAAGACCACGCTCACCGAAAAGCTGCTGCTCTATGGTGGAGCCATTCAGATGGCAGGCACGGTGAAAGGGCGTAAGGCGGCGCGCCATGCTACCTCCGACTGGATGTCGATTGAGAAAGAGCGAGGTATTTCAGTAACGTCGTCGGTGATGCAGTTTCCGTACGGCGATGCCATCGTTAATCTGCTGGACACACCAGGGCACGAGGACTTCTCGGAGGATACGTATCGTACACTCACCGCGGTAGACTCGGCACTGATGGTGATCGACGTTGCCAAGGGCGTGGAAGCCAGAACCATCAAGCTGATGGAGGTATGCCGGATGCGGGATACACCGATCCTGACCTTCGTGAACAAGCTCGATCGGGAAGGGCGAGATGCGATGGAGATCTTGGACGAGATCGAGGGCGTGTTGGGAATCTCTTGCGCTCCAGTTACCTGGCCGATCGGGATGGGTAGGCGGTTCAAGGGTGTGTACGATCTGCGCTCCGGTATCACCCATCTGTTTTCCGCGACTCACAAAGGCCGAATCCTAGAGGGTGAGGTTGTCGAGGGATTGGACAATCCGAGGTTGGATGAGCTGATAGGCGATCAAGCGGACGAACTGCGGGGGGAGATCGAGCTGGTGGTGGGGGCCAGTCATGCCTTGAATCTAGAAGCGTACCGTAGCGGAGAGCTAACCCCCGTATTCTTCGGTTCCGCGATAAATAACTTTGGAGTGGAAGAGCTGCTGAAGGCGTTTGTTCACTATGCTCCGGCCCCCCGGCCCCGCCAGACTCGCCAACGTTTGGTTGTTCCCGAGGAAGAAAAATTTTCCGGGTTCGTGTTTAAGATCCAGGCCAATATGGATCCCGCTCACCGGGATCGGATCGCCTTTCTGCGGGTTTGTAGTGGTTCTTATAAAAAAGGCATGAAGATGCGCCACGTGCGTATCGCCAAGACAGTGCAGGTAAGCAACGCTATCACGTTTCAGGCAGATGAAAGGCGCCACGTGGACGAGGCATGGCCCGGGGATATCATTGGGCTTCACAACCACGGAACCATACAGATTGGTGATACCTTTTCCGAAGGAGAAGAACTAAAGTATGAAGGCATACCCTACTTTGCACCGGAGTTATTCCGGCGGGTCGTGCTCAGAGATCCACTGCGATTGAAGGCTCTGCAGAAAGGTATATTGCAGCTCTGCGAAGAGGGGGCAACCCAGGTTTTCCGTCCTCTGCGAAATAATGACCTGATACTCGGTGCCGTAGGCGTGCTGCAGTTTGATGTTGCCGCCCAGCGGCTGAAGGACGAGTACAAAGTAGATGCGGTGGTAGAGAATATATCGGTTGCCACGGCCCGCTGGGTGCGCTGTTCCGATGGGAAGATGCTGGAAAACTTCCGCAGCAAGGTTCACGATAATCTCGCCCTGGACGGCGATGACCAATTGGTTTATCTGGCTCCTACGCGGGTCAATCTGGAACTGGCAATGGAGCGCTGGCCGGAGGTGGAGTTCAGCGCCACTCGCGAACTCTGAATAAAGGTTAGAAATATTCCCCTTCCGCCTCGCTGACTAAAAACAGGACAATCAAGATGGAAAACCAAGATGTAGAACGGTTGATCGCCGCGGGTTTGCCCGGTTGTACGGTAACGGTGACCGGTGATGGCCGACACTTCGAAGCAGTAGTCACCAGTGCCGAGTTTGCAGGTAAGACACTCCTGCAACGTCAGCGAATGGTTATGAGTACTGTCCGGTCGCAAATCGAAAGCGATGAACTCCATGCCTTATCGATAAAAACCCTGACACCGGATCAATGAGAGTTCCATAGCCGGGCAGTAATTACGGCGCTACCTCCGGAAATGGCTGGGCGCAGCAATTTCTGTGAGGTTACTCAACCGCAGCCTCGAAACCGTTAGGTTCCCGCCCAGTTACCCCAAATCAGGGGCGCCGTTGGGGTATCTGCAGATGCCGAGTCTCCGTCTCTTTCGGAAGCTTCTTGGCTGCATTCGTCATCCACGGAGTCGATTCGGAGGTGGGCCAGCGGACCCTCGACTCGCAGAAGTGTGAGCTGCAGCCCAGCGCCGATAGATAAAGGTACACCGATTTTACTGACTAGCGTTTTCATCGTCCTTGATCCGATTGCTGGTAGGAATAAAAATACTAGCACAAATAAAAGCACCCATAAACCGGTATTACCCAATGAGAGGGGGTGGTATCTGATCTTGTAGGAACTCCGCCAAAGATAGTCCTGGATCCGGGACATCGCGGTAGAGGTCTTGGGAACGACCTGGGGCTATCGGATCTCCAGTGTATTGGGTGGCATATGTCTTGACCGAGACCCGTCGCAGTAGCTACCCGCGAGGGTGGAGTTTGGTACGTGCGGACGAGTGGGGTACGGGAAAA
Organism: Gammaproteobacteria bacterium; assembly: GCA_020445415.1. Lineage (GTDB taxonomy): Bacteria > Pseudomonadota > Gammaproteobacteria > Chromatiales > Chromatiaceae > HKST-UBA178. The sequence continues at coordinate 9,617 of JAGRGP010000021.1, forward strand.
TAGGGCAGAGGAAAGTGGACGAGCATTTGGGATTTTAAGCGGCCGAGGAGTGATACATCAACCGGAAGCCTGCGCTAACCATTTTGGAGAAACAAGTGGTTACGCCCCGAGCCTGTCACCAGCGGATAAGATTCTGGTTCATGTTTTTTGGGGACGGGACGATAACGTGAAGTAACATTAGGGAATGCGCGCCCGGGTGACCGGGTGGAGTGAATGGTATGATCGAAATCCTGCGACAGATTATGGATGATCCTGTGTTTGTCGAGCATGTGGACTGGGAGAGGCGGCAGTTTGACAGCAACGAAATCATTCTCCGGGAAGGTGACGAGGGGCGTTCGTTATTCGTCATCGAGGCGGGTGAACTACGGGTCAGTGGGCACGTCGAATTAGAAGGACATCGGCATCTGCAACCCGGAATATGCGACCTTGGTCCGGGCGACTTGTTCGGAGAACTCTGTCTGTTTCAGCCGAGACCCCGAAGTGCTTCGGTGAAGGCGGTTACTCGAGGTACCCTGATTGAGATCAAAGGGGAGAGCTTGAACCGCTACCTTGATGCACATCCAGAACAGGGGTACGGATTGATAAAGAAACTATACAGTACGCTTATAAATAGGCTGAGCCAAGCGAATCAAAGAGTTGAAAATCTGCTAGCCTGGGGCCTCAAAGCACATGGGATAGAAAAGCATCTTTGAGCAATTACGAAGGAATGTATACTGTAAATTCTATCGAAGAAAGTGGTGGTAATTGTCACCTGCGCTCCCGAGGAGATTGAAATGCGTAGTTTATGGATGTTGTTAATTGTAGTGATTCTTTCAGGGTGCGACCGCTTTGGGGAGGTTTCGGATGCCGAGTATGTCTCCCGTGCGCAGAACTATCTCGACAATGGAGAAATGAGTGCGGCATCGATCGAGTTGAAGAATGCACTGTCACAAAATCCCAATAATCCGCAGGCCCGTTGGCTGTTGGGAAAGCTGTATCTCGATATCGGGTATGCGGTCGGTGCCGAGAAGGAACTGGGCAGGGCTCGGGCACTGGGAATGAGTGACCAGGCGGTTTTTCCTTTTCTTGCCAAGGCTCTCCTTGCCAACAACAAGTACCAGGAGGTTTTGGAGTTAGTGCCGACCGGCTCGTTTTCCGTAAGCGAAAGGGCGGATCTTCTAGCGTCCAGAGGCAGTGCCTACCTGGAGCTAAAACAAACTGACAAGGCTGAGCAGTCGGTCGAACTTGCGTTAATGACCGATCCCAATACACCCAGTGTCTATGTGGTCAAGGCCGCTATTATGGCGGCTAAACGGGATGTTGAATCAGCCCGCGAGATGTTGAACAAGGCGCTGGCCATCGACGATCGCTTCGCTCCCGCCTGGATATATCTAGGTGATCTGCAGGCATTTGAAGGGAAGCTGGATGACGCCCTGAATTCGTATACTCGCGCGATTGAGGCCAAGAAGAGCAATACACCGCTACTGAAACGCGCAATACTGTTGGTCAAGTTGAAGAAATTTGAGCTGGCTCAAAGTGATATCGATGTTCTCAAGAAACGCTTGGCTAACAACCCCCAAGTCAACTATGCTCAAGCGCTTCTCTACCTGGTGCAACTGAAGTACCAGCAGGCCCAAGAACTTTTTGAACAGATTTTGAGCGCCGATCCGAATTTCCAGTCGGCCTACTATTTTCTCGGTGCCATCCATTACCAGCAGAATCGCATCGACCAGGCAGCGACAAATTTGTCGCGGTATTACGCGTATCAGCCTAATTTTGCGCCGGTAAGGAAGTTACTGGCTCTGATTGCCTTGAAGGAAAAGAACTATCAGCAGGCGCACGAATTGGTCAGCCCGATTTTGGGTGTGATGCCGGATGACGTACTGTCCATGAATATTCTCGCCAACGCGCTGCTTGGCCAGGGTAAGGCCGATGAGGCTATCGCGCTCCTTAAGCGTGTGAACGAGATCGAGCCTGATTCCGCTAGTGCCAGGACGCGGCTCGGTATTGGGCTGTTGAAAAGCGGAGATAGAGAAACCGGCTACGAGATATTGGAGCAGGCGATCAAACTGGCTCCCGAGTTACAGCAGGCCGATATTGCGCTGATTCTCAGTTATCTTCAGGACCAACTCTGGGATAAAGCGCTGGGGGTTGCCAAGTCGTTTGCCGACCGGCAACCGGAAAACGCCATTGCGCAAAGTCTTCTGGGTATCGCCTATTCCTCGAAAAAAATGCTTAGTGAAGCCGAGCAGGCTTTTGAGAAAGCACGCCAGATCGAGCCCGGGGATCCAACCGCTTGTTCCAATCTGGCTTCATTCGCGATGCAACGGGGAGATCGGGAACGTGCCAGGGTTCTGTATGGAGAGATTCTGGCTACGCATCACGGACACATGCCCACCATGGTCAAGCTAGTAGCGCTTGAAGAGGAGCAGGGCAATGTTGATGAGGTGATAGCGATACTCAATCGGGCAATAGACGCTAATCCGCAGCTGGTGCTGCCCAAGGTACTTCTGGCGCAGACCTATCTGCGCACGGGAAATCCTGATCGAGCCCGAAGTGTACTTGGGGATCTCCTGGGAGAGCATCATGATAATCCTGCGGTACTCGCGATACAGGGAGAGATTCAGTTGGTGCTCAGGGAGTTCTCTGACGCCAGGCTCACATTGCAGCGACTGACCGTGGCATTGCCAAACAATGCACAGGCCCATTACTTGCTGGGCCTGGCGTATGCCGGATTGAATGACTTGGAGTCGCTTCAGGCGGAATTGGAAAAGAGCGTTAAGCTAGCACCGGATCTGGTGCTGGCCCGTCTGGCTTTGACCAAGGCGCTGCTGGCAACCGGACATTCGGAGCAGGCCGCTGAGCAGTTAGCGGTGTTAAAGGAGCAGGCGCCTGAGAACCCTGGTGTAATCGCGCTCGAGGGTAGTTTGCTGGCGGGCTCCGGCGACGAACAACGAGCACTAGCTACGTTCGAAAAGCTGTTCGAGACCAATCCAAACACATCGAATCTGGTCTCAGTATCCCGTCTGCAATGGCGTAAGGGAGACAAAGAAAAGTCTATTGCAACCATAAAGCAGTGGATTGAGAAACACCCTGAAGATACCTCCGCGCGTCTTGAGCTGGCCAACGCCTATTTGGGGCTCCAGCAGAAATCAGAGGCGATAGAACAGTATGAGGCGATCCTATCTTTGTCTGAAAGTAGTTGGATTGCCTACAATAACTTGGCTTGGAATTTGCGCCATTCCGATCCCAAGCTCGCGCTTGATTACGCAGAAAAGGCATACGAAATCGCACCGACCTCCAACGTTGTCCTGGATACCCTGGTGGCGTTACTTCTTGATCAAGGTGAATTGAGGCGGGCGGGACGGCTACTTCTTCCTGGACTTGAGCGGGATCCCGGGAATCCTTCCCTGGTCTTCCATCAGGCAAAACTTTTTGAAGCGGAGGGTAACCCGGATAGTGCCAGAAAGGTCCTGGAAGCACTGGTCATCGACGGGCAGCCGCTCCCTAACAGGCCCCAAGTCGAAGAAATGCTGGCACGCTTGAAGGGACAGAAGTAGCTCTCGCCGTGGTGGGCAGGAAACCAATCGACGGCAGGATGTGCGGAAGATCAGCGGTATGCCGCTCCTTGCTGTCGGTAGCGCCCTTGGTCTTCCTCATACTGGGAACCGTGTTATCACACTATGAACACATTTGATTACAAGCAGGCATTTTCCAGGAACATTGGCTGGGTAACGACCGAAGAGCAAGCCGTGTTGCAACGGAAACGAGTTGCCATCGGCGGGCTAGGTGGGGTAGGAGGCAGTCATCTAATCGTATTGGCGAGAATGGGTGTGGGAAATTTCACTATTGCCGACCTGGATGCTTTCGAACTGGCTAATTTCAACCGCCAATACGGTGCGTCAATTTCGACCCTGGGGAGGCCAAAGGCTGAGGTGATGGAGAGAACAATCTCCGAGATCAATCCTGAGGCCGATATCAGGACCTTTCCCAACGGTATCACCCTCGAGAACCTGGATCAGTTTTTGGCGGATGTTGATATCTATGTCGATAGTCTGGATATCTTTGCCTTGGAGATTAGGCGTGCGGTATTCGCCGCATGTTATGAAAAGGGGATTCCAACTATCACGGCGGCACCGATGGGCATGGGAACCGCATTTTTGGTTTTTATGCCGGGTAAAATGAGTTTTGAAGAGTACTTCTGTTTGGACGGGTACGATTTTGAGGATCAGATTATCAAGTTTGTGATCGGTGTGTCGCCGACTGTTATTCAGCGAAAGTATCTGGTGGACAGGAGTTCAGTGAATTTTCTGATGAAAAAAGTGCCATCAACCGCAATGGGAATCGAGATCGCGGCAGGTGTTGCCTGCACCAACGTATTAAAAATCTTACTAAAACGAGGCGGGGTTATTTATGCGCCTTACGGTCTGCATTTTGATGCCTATAAAAACTATCTAAAAAAGACGTGGCGGCCATTTGGTAACGACAATCCCTTGCAGAAGTTTATGTTCTGGTATGTCAAGAGACTGCTAGCCAAGAATTAATCCGTTACAGGCCATTACTGTAGAGTAATTGGAGTCATACTTTGGCTATTGTCGACCGCGAATTTGAGGAAGATAGGTTCTAGTAACTATTGGATGGGAATGGCAGCGTATACTCAAATTACGTTGACTCAGACGCATATCGATGCGGCGCGTAATTCAACGGATGATTTCAATCCATTTCATGATCCCTATAAATGGCGTCAGATTGCCTCCAACCCTTTTGATAGTCCGATCGCATTAGGTTTTCAGCTTGTGGCCCTTGCGGCTCACGAGATTGACGTCCGCCGTAGCCGCTCCCAAGAAAATCATTTAGTGCTCAGTCATGGACTGCATTTTTCTAATTACCAGTTTTCTTTCGTTGATGTTTGTAAACCTGGCGATCAAATAGGGATCACTATTAAACCAACGATTATCCGCCTCGACTCGACCAAACAAATTTCAAATCGTCTATCTGTACGGGCTGGCCGTAGATTGCTGTTCATGGGTTACCAGAGAGAGACCGAATTTCCCATGGCGCTGCCAACCTATGATTTTTCTGAGATGGGAGAGTTGCACCGCCAAACAGATCGGTCGTTTATAGATGGCGGGCGCTATTTCCTGAAACGCAAATTCATGAACAATAGTAATGCGAAGAATTTTTTGGTTGGTTCTTTGGTTGACCAGCATTACTATTTCGATGAGCTGGACAACCGTGTGCGCTATCCCCCGATATTTCCCGTTGCGCTAATATCTTGCGCGCTGTTAGAGAAACTGCAGCTGGAAAATTACGACTTTTTCAATCATCCGATGGTGTACACCAACCACCATTTATCGGTGGATAGGCAATTGGTAGGCAGACTGAGAAGTAACGATCGATTACATTTGCTGGTAGAAGGTCCCCAATCGGCGGAGGTAACAGGGGAAGGTGGACTGGGTGGCACCGAGATTCCAAAGATTGCCTATCATTGCTTTGGGCTTGTCGATGGTAACCAGGTCCTGTTCCGTGCCAAAGTTCTGATGGCCTTGCTTGAACATGTGATTACCGCGCTCGACGCCAGGTCCAAGAGGCGGGAACCCTGAAGCCACTTCCACTTGTTGAGGCCCTGGCGGTATGGGGGACCACCCACCCGCATCCTTGCAGGTAGGTGGTCCTGGTGTCACCGATCGCCGGGGGCTTCAGCCTTCCATCCTTGGTGTGCATCCCTGCCACGAATCCCCATCCTTGGAGTCCCTTAGTGCGGTGACAGGAATAATACTATAATTCCTAGGAATTAAAATCAATATATAACGGAAAGTATTTTCTAATGCTTTGTCAGGCCTGTTTGTGCAATCTTTATCCGCCACTCTGCGGGCCCGCTCTTATGCACCGACTCACCCCGACTATCTACCGCTACGGTGACCGGCATGTCTTCTATCTCAAACTCGCGGATGGCTTCCATGCCCAGATCCTCAAAGGCCAGAATACGAGCGGAGCGGATCGCTTTGGAGACCAGATAGGCAGCCCCTCCCACGGCCATCAGATAGACCGCCCCATGTTTCTTGATTGCCTCGAGTGCCACCGGGCCTCGCTCCGCTTTACCCACCATCCCGATCAACCCGGTATCCGCTAGCATCATCTCGGTAAATTTGTCCATGCGGGTGGCAGTGGTTGGTCCCGCCGGGCCCACGACTTCACCCGCAACGGGATCTACCGGACCAACGTAGTAGATAAAACGGTCATGAAAATCAACACCTTCCGGCAAGGCCTGGCCGCTGGCGAGCAGATCCTGTATTCGTTTGTGAGCGGCATCCCTTCCTGTCAGCAGCTTACCCGATAGCAGAATCCGGTCACCGGGTTTCCAGCTGGCAATCTGCGCTTTGGTCAAACCATCGAGATTGACCCGGCGCGCATTAGCACCGGACTCCACTGCGACCTGCGGCCAGTCGTCGATCTTTGGAGGCGTAAATTGAGCTGGACCGCTTCCGTCCAGGGTGAATTCCAGATGCCGGGTTGCCGCGCAATTGGGTATGACCGCAACCGGCAGCGAAGCCGCATGAGTAGGAAAGTCGTTGATCTTGACATCCAGGACGGTGGTGAGCCCTCCTAACCCCTGGGCGCCAATCCCCAAGGCGTTGATCTTTTCAAAGAGTTCTAGCCGTAACCGTTCTGCCGTGGTACGGGGGCCGCGTGCCTTGAGCTCGTGGATATCGATTGGCTCCATCAGCGCCTCTTTGGCCAGCAGCATGGCCTTCTCCCCAGAGCCACCGATACCGATTCCCAACATGCCCGGTGGACACCAGCCTGCCCCGAGCGTAGGTATGGTGTCGAGAATCCAGTCCACCAGGCTGGAGGATGGATTAAGCACGGTGAAGCGGGCTTTGTTTTCCGATCCTCCTCCCTTGGCAGCCAGCCTCACTTCCAAGCCGTCACCCGGGACCACCTGAGTGTGGACCACTGCGGGGGTATTGTCCTCGGTGTTTCTTCGTGTCCCTGCGGGGTCGTCCACCATGGAAGCCCGCAACACGTTTTCGGGATGGCTATAGGCGCGGCGCACCCCTTCGTTGACCATTTCCTCGATGCTCATCGAGGTTTCCCAACGCAGATTCATTCCTATTTTGAGGAATGCCACAACCATTCCGGTGTCTTGACAGATCGGCCGGTGCCCTTCCGCACACATTCGAGAGTTCACCAGGATCTGCCCGATGGCATCCTTGGCGGCTGGAGATTCTTCCCGTTTCCATGCTTCGCTCATGGCTTTCACGAAGTCTGCGGGGTGGTAGTAAGAGATGAACTGGAGTCCGTCGGCAATGCTCTGAATGAGATCTTCCTGTCGAATGGTGGTCATCGCTGTGTCCGTCTGTGAATTGGGGTATGTAAATTAATGCGCCGACCGGTAGTGCGGTTGGTACATTTGGCCTGTTGCGTTTGCGGCCTTCTATCATAGCTCACTCATGGCCATCTGCGAGGCACGATGTTCACGGACCGCAGACTGCCAGTCTACACAAGCGCTTTTATCAGGGCTTCAGCCGGGTAAGCTAAGCTCGCTCGAAGGTAGCCACGCAGGGCTCACGACCGGTCACAACAGCCTGAGTTCTAGATTTGCAGCAACAAGCGAGAGGGGTCTTCTAACATGTTTTTGATGGTAACCAAAAACTGCACTGCCTCACGGCCATCGATAATACGGTGATCATAGGACAGCGCGAGGTACATCATCGGCCTGATCACAATCTCCCCATTTTCAACCACCGGCCGCTGTTGGATATTGTGCATCCCCAGGATAGCGCTTTGGGGTGGATTCAAGATTGGAGTGGAAAGCATTGAACCGTACACTCCGCCATTAGAGATGGTAAAGGTCCCGCCGGTTAGCTCCTCGAAACTCAGGTTGCCCTCATTGGCTTTTTTTCCAAAATCCCGCACGGCCTTCTCCAGTTCGCCAAACCCGAGTTGGTCTGCATCCCTTAGGATGGGAACCACCAGCCCCCGGGGCGAGCCGACGGCAATACCGATATCGTAGTAACCGTGATAGACGATATCCTTTCCATCGACTGATGCGTTGACTACCGGAAAGGTCTTCAATGCCTCTACCGCGGCCTTTATGAAAAACGACATGAAGCCCAGCCGAACTTCGTGCTCTTTTTCGAATTGCTCCCGGTATCTGGCCCGCAGGTCGTTGACGGCCTTTAGATTAACCTCATTGAAGGTGGTTAATATCGCGGCATTCTGCTGCGCCTCGAGCAGTCGTTCGGCAATTCTCGCCCGCAGGCGGGTCATTGGCACCCGTTGTTCGGGCCGTTCTCCGGTCATCGTGCTTTGGGTAATGTCATGCTCAGGCGGCATCACTGCCGTAAAGTCTTTGTCTTCATCTGCATGGGTTTCCAGCCCATCAACATAGGCCGTGACATCCGACTTGAGGATACGGCCATCCTTGCCGCTTCCGGTAATCTTTCGGGGATCGAGGCCCATCTCCTTCACCAGGCGGCGTACCGCGGGAGTAAGCACCGGTTCTCCATCGTCGCCTGCGGTAGGTATGTCTGCTTGTTTGGGAGGCTCCAGATTTCCTTCACCCGCGGGTTTAGTAACCGCAGCGGCAGGAGACTCCATCTTTTGGGCTGGCACGCCGTCGGTCTCGATAACACAAAGCAGATCCCCGGCCTGGACCGTATCTCCCACTCCGGCGGTTTGCTGGCCAACCACGCCATCGATGGTAGCGGGAACCTCAAGAACCACCTTGTCCGTTTCCAGGTCAACCAGATTTTCGTCCCGGCGTATCGGATCCCCCGGCTTTTTATGCCAAGCAAGCACCGTGGCATCGGCTACAGATTCTGGCAGGGCTGGAACGTTAACTGGTGTACTCATTATTCTGGAATCCTTCGGTTCATTTGTGGGTTGATCCGTCCGGTTAGTGCTTCATCGATCAGCGTATCCTGCTGTTGCACGTGCACCGGGTAATAGCCTACGGCCGGGGCGGCGGAGGCGGGGCGTCCAACATAGAACAGTTTTCTGCCTTTATCGAACTGGGTGTGAAAACGGTGTTTGATTTGGTCCCAAGCGCCTTGGTTTTGAGGTTCTTCCTGACACCAAATCAGCCGTTGCGCATTGATGTATCGGTCAATGACATGGTCAAACTGGTCTCTCGGAAACGGATATAGCTGCTCCAAACGGATGATGGCGACGTTGCGCAATCCACGGGCCCGCCGCGCTTCCAGCAATTCGTAGTAGACCTTGCCAGAACAGACGACAATGTGCTCAACCTCCGCCGGATCCAGTTCATCGATCTCGCCGATTACCGGTTGAAATTCGCCCTGGGTGAATTCATCGATCGACGAGGTGGCCAGACGGTGCCGCAGTAAGCTTTTCGGTGTCATAACAATTAACGGCTTACGCATCGGTCGAATCATCTGCCGCCGCAACATGTGAAAAACTTGAGCGGGCGTGGTGGGGATGCATACTTGGATGTTGTGTTCCGCGCAGAGTTGCAGGTAGCGTTCGAGCCGCGCCGAGGAGTGCTCTGCTCCTTGGCCTTCGTAACCGTGGGGGAGCAGCATCACCAGGCCGCAGTAGAGGCCCCATTTACTGCCACCCGAGGTAATAAATTGATCGATCACCACTTGGGCGCCATTGGCGAAATCGCCAAACTGGGCCTCCCAAATGGTGAGTGTATTGGGATCGGCGCTGGAATAGCCGTATTCGAAACCCAATACCGCCTCTTCGGACAGGAGCGAATCGATTACGACGAAGCTCGCCTGATTTTTAGAGAGGTGCTGGAGCGGGATATAGCTACTGCCGTCAATCTGATTATGCAGTACCGCGTGACGGTGAAAAAAGGTTCCCCGACCGCAGTCCTGCCCGGAGAGCCGCACCGCATACCCATCTTCGAGCAAGGTGGCGTAAGCCAGGTTTTCGCCGAACCCCCAATCGATCAGTTGGTCACCGCTGGCCATCTTCGCTCGTTCGGAGAGGATTTTGGCAATCCGGGGATGGGGCTCGAAATTGGATCTCGGATACAGCAGTGCTGACGATATCTCTGCCAGGCGCTCGGCCTGAACCCGGGTTTCCACGGGGTGCTGCCAATCCACGTTTGCGTAGGGAGCCCAGTTTATATGGTACGGATAATTGAGGTCGGCCAGCGTAGGCCGCGCCACCACGACGCCTTGTTCCAGCGAGGTGCGGTAGTTTTCCACCATTTCCTGGGATTCTTCCGGGGTAAGAATCCCTTTGGCGATCAACTTATTGGAGTAGATATCCCGGGTGGTGGCCAGGCTTCGGATCTTTTTGTACATCTGCGGCTGGGTCACGGCCGGCTCGTCGGCCTCATTATGGCCGTGCCGCCGATAGCAGACCAAATCGATAATTACGTCTTTATGAAAACGTTTACGGTAGTCGAAGGCCAAGCGAGTAACAAAGATTACCGCCTCGGGATCATCCCCATTGACGTGAAAGATGGGGGCCTGGACCATCTTTCCCACATCCGTGCAATAAAGGGTGGAGCGGGTATCCATGGGGTGGGAAGTGGTAAAGCCAATCTGGTTATTCACCACGATGTGGATCGTCCCGCCGGTTGTATAGCCCCGAGCCTGAGACATTTGCAGGGTCTCCATCACGACACCCTGTCCGGCGAAGGCAGAATCGCCATGGATTAGGACGGGCAACACCCCATCACCTGTGTGGTCCTTCCAACGGTGTTGGCGGGCCCGCACGGAACCCTCAATTACCGGATTGATGATCTCCAGATGGGATGGATTGAATCCGAGGACGACATGAATAAAACCACCGGGGGTTTCGATGTCCGTGGAGAATCCCATGTGGTACTTCACGTCACCAGAACTCTTGTATAGTTCAGGGGTCTTCTTTCCTTCAAATTCGGAGAACAATTCGGCGGGAGGTTTCCCCAAGATGTTGGTTAATACATTGAGTCGGCCCCGGTGGGCCATGCCGATTATGACTTCCCGGCCACTGTTAGCGCCTGTGCGCTGAATCAATTCGTCAAGGAGTGGAATGAGTGAATCACCGCCCTCCAAGGAGAATCGCTTCTGGCCAACATAGCGGGTATGTAGGTAGCGTTCCAACCCTTCGGCAGCAGTGACCAAGGAGAGCAGCCAACGCCGGTCTTTATCCGCCAGATCCGGTTTTGCCCGGTAGCCCTCCACCCGTTTCTGTATCCACCGTTTTTCTCGAGTATCGGTGATATGCATATACTCGGAACCAACCGTGCCGCCATAAACCTCTTTAATCAGCGCGATGATTTCACGTAACGGCATACGGTCGGGGGCGAACAGTGATCCGGTATTGAAGACCGTGTTCATATCCGCTTCGCTTAGGCGGTGAAAACTGGGGTCGAGGTCGGGAACCTGCGCTACTTGCTGCAACTTGAGCGGATCCAGGTTGGCGTTTTGATGGCCGCGCACACGCCAAGCGTTTATCAAACGCAATACCGATGCCTGCTTTGCCGCCGCCGCCGGGGCCATCCGCTCGGATGTGTGCCGGGGACTGGCCGGCTTTTCTCTGGCCAGCCGCGAGAAATTCGAGATTACCGGGCTGTGTGCGATATCGGGGGCCTCGTTGGCGGCGATTTTGATGAGCGACTCGAAACGCTTTTTCCAGGCCGGGTCCACGCTGTCGGGATCGAGTAAATAGCGCTCATAAATATCTTCGATAAAGGAGGCATTGCCACCTGACAGCGCGGAAGTGCTTCTCAACAGATCAAGTAATGCACTCATTTTGGGATGATTGACCTATTATCGGCAATTATTAATACATCCGATGTTAGCATAAGGCTTGGTTTTTGGAATGAATTTTTTAATTTAGTACGATTGTCCTTAAATTTTTCGCCGCTCTTGCCGAAATACAATATCTGTAAGCCCGTTAATATTACTTATGGCCGGGTAGAATCCGGCCTGTATTTTTTGCAGGTAGCGACTGATTGGCTGATTCAAAAGCGTATCAGGATGGATTCAGAGTGAGCGCGTTGGAGGCGGATATTGCCTTCTTCGATGCCAAGTTGTCTTTATTGCAGCAGCAGCCATCTAACCCTTACCTTAAGGCACAGGCCAGGGTGTATCAGGTGTTGACATCTGTGCTGTCTTCGAATCTCGTCTTACTTTCCCGCCGCCGGCTAGAGCCTGGGATGGGGACGATCGAGGTTATGGAGGTTGGCCCGCTCCGAGAGGCAGACAGGGAAAGTTCCGCATACCATCTTTTGCAGGCTGTCAGCGGCAGGAGGCAATGAAGACGAGTCTCTTCCGGGCGGAGGCATAGTAGTTTGCGGGCACTATTTTTCGATACGAAACAGCGGGCCACCGGGTATGGTTCGATATCCGGGAGTAGTACGTCTGGAACCTTCACCCCAGGCACCCAGGCTGGCCTGTCTGGCTTTCTGCTCTGCTTCGGCGTAGCGGCGGGCTTTATCACCTGAGATACCGTGAGGAGCAAACTGGGCAAGCCCGGCTTGCAGCAGGCGTATATTAATATCGGCACCGCCGTGATACAGGAATCCCAGGAGCTCGCCCCCAGCCAGAACTGATGTATAGCGGACTATCAGCGAGTGCCCCATAATCAATGACTCGAGCTGTCTTTTCGCCGCGGCACCCCAACGCTGATCGGGGGGGTGCACGGCGATTCCGGCGAGTTTGATCAGATACCTATGTCCATCATTGCCAAGCAGGATCAGTCGTTCCCCGCTCAATATCCGTACCGGTCGCCCGCTGATTTCGTTTGCCGCCAGTGTGTTGCCACTGGCCCCCATCAGCAGGGCAACGAGAATGCCGGTCAGCAATAGCGCGACCCCGACCGATAGGGTCTTCCCGGTAGGGGTGGAGTGCATGTATTAGGTTCGCTCCGTTTGCTTACGAGGATAATCTCCGCGCCAGGGTATTGGAACCTGGCATGCTGATCAACCACGGTGACCACAAGCCCAGGGCGTCTTACGCGAACAGACTGCAGGGTGGCAATCAATGGCGGACCGGCGGCGTGATAATCCATCCCTGATACCTCTTCGGTCAGGCCCGACAAATATTTTTGACCAATTGGTATTTAGATAAAATATCTGCTTATTTATACAGTTAGTTGGTTGATGGCAGATGACTGTCTGATCATCTTTAGTTCCTTGGGTTTGGGATATTTTGCGCTGGGATGGACGTTCACTTCCGGAGGTGCCGCAAACCATGGGCCTAACTCCCCGACAGTTGCAGATACTTGAGCTTATCCAACGCCGTTTGGGTGAGACCGGATTTCCACCTACGCGGGCAGAGATTGCCGCCGCCTTTGGCTTTCGCTCGGCAAATGCGGCCGAGGAGCATCTACGCGCGCTTGAGCGCAAGGGTGTGATAGCCCTGTCGAGGGGAACCGGGGGATACGGCTAGTTTAATTGTCTATGGCCGAGGGGATTCCAGTGATAGGGCGGGTTGCTGCCAGAAAACCCCGATTTTCATCCGATAGCGGTGGACCTGCGTACTCAAGAAATGGTTATCGAGGGGCTGGGAGTTGGTCTGTTGCGAGGGGCGCGAGGGCTTTCTCCTGGAAAGGGAGCGACTCTGGATCTATCGGGAGCTCGGGGGCGAACGCCGTTGGTTTCGCCACGGTTATTGGTGATCAATCGGTATAGTTCAGGCGGAAGCCGGCATCCCTTAATTGCCTGGCTTCTTGTTTCAACTCCATCCTGGCCAATGTGTGTGATTTGAGCCAACCGGGCGGGAACCTAAGAGATAGGTTGTCTTCCTCTGCATTGAGTAATGCCTCAATCCGCAGATTTGGTGATCGGGAGCGGTGTAGCAGCACTGACAGCCGCAGCAAAACGCAGAGCCTCGCCGCCGGGTGTTGCAGGTCAGCCGGAAGGGCTCGGAACGTCTTTTTGGGAAATTTTTGACGGTGGCCGCGCACCAGTGCGGCAAGTATCGATTGCTCTTCCCGGGTGAATCCGGCCATGTCCGAGTTAGCGATTAGATAACCGCCGTGTTTGTGGTATTGCGTATGCGAGACGGTGAGGCCAATCTCATGCATACGCGCAGCCCAGCCAAGTGTTTCGGCATATTCTCCTCCCTGCATCCGCCATTGTCCCAAAACCTGGGCAAACAGTGCCCGGGCGGTGGTTTCTACCCGCCCCGCCTGATTGTTATCAACCTCATATCGGCGGCAGATGGCACGGACCGTGCTCTCTCTGACATCTTCGTCGTGAATCCGCCCCAACATGTCGAACAGTACGCCTTCGCGCAACGCCAGATCGGAAACCTGCATCTGCTCGATATTGACCGCCCGAAATACCGACAGCAATACCGCCACCCCGCCGGCAAATACCGGTTGGCGTTCCGTGCTGACACCCGCCAGGGCGATTTGACCGGGTTGGCCAAATTCGATCAGGGCTTCCCGTAGTTTTTGCAGTGAATCGAAGGTAATCCCTTCCCGTTCTGTGGACCAGCCCGCACCGATGACCGCATCTCGGATGGCCCGGATCGTGCCAGAACTGCCAAAAGCCAACCGCCAATTCGATTCACGAAAAAGACTTTTGATCGGCCGCATCTCTAAGGCACCGGTCAGCTCGGCTCTTTTCATGTTCTTGTCGGTGATGAGGCCATCGGGGAAACAGACCCGGCTCATACTCACACACCCCATGTGCACGCTCTCCATCAGCCTCGGCACGAAGCCGTCGCCAACGATCAATTCTGTACTGCCACCGCCGATATCGACTACCAGTCGGCGTTCTTCTCCAGCGGCTAGTCCGTGGGCTACTCCAAGGTATATGAGGCGGGCCTCCTCACGGCCGCCAATAATCTCGATCGGGTGCCCAAGGGCCGATTCCGCTGCCTGCAGAAAAGGCCTCGCATCACGGACCTGGCGTAAGGTATTGGTTCCAACGGCACGGACACTACCCGGCGGCAGGGATTTCAGCCGTTGTCCAAAGCGTCCGAGACATTCCAGGGCGCGTGCCTGAGACTCCGGAGTCAAGCTCTTGTCTTTATTCAAACCCGCACCGAGACGAACCATCTCCCGAAGCTTGTCCATTACTTGGAAATCTCGGCCGTTTACCTTGGCAACGATCATGTGAAAACTGTTGGATCCCAGGTCTACGGCGGCGACCGTGCTGGGTTCGGAAGGGCGTGAAAACATCTGAGGGGTACACCGTTTGTTAGAAGCGGGCGTATTCTAGCAGTTTACCCGCGATGATGTGTTACCGTACTGTTGCCGTTGTGGGGTCACAGCGGTATCGGATATTGATTGAGATAGCGAATGAAATACTGTAGTCAGTGCGGGTCGGTGGTTATATTGAGTATTCCTCCCGGTGATAATCGCCCGCGCCATGTCTGCACTCACTGTAACCTGGTCCACTATCAGAATCCGAGGATCGTGACGGGCCTCATTCCAGAATGGCAAGACAAGGTGTTGTTGTGCCGCCGTGCCATAGAGCCAAGGCGGGGATTGTGGACACTTCCCGCGGGGTTTATGGAAAATGGCGAGTCGGCTCATGAGGGGGCGGCCAGAGAGGCACTTGAAGAGGCTCATGCACGGGTTCGAGTAGGGGCACTCTATACGCTTTTCAACCTCCCCTATATTAATCAGGTTTACATGATATTCCGGGGAAAGCTGCTGGATCTGCATTATCAGCCCGGTGATGAGAGCCTGGAAGTCGAGCTGTTTGAGCAACAGCAGGTGCCCTGGGGACAGCTCGCCTTCAGGGTCGTTCAGGAGACCCTAAGTCTCTATTTTCAAGACCGGGAGCGGGGCTGTTACACCCCGAGATCGGGGACGATTGAACGTGTCGAGGGAATGCGCTCTCAGTACCGGACCCTGATGCTAGAAGAATGCTAATGTCCAAAATACCGGACTTTGGCCCTGGCTGAATGTTCTGGCAAGCTGGCAATTCCAGTGCCGGACGGTGTGAGCAGAACCCCTCGCCGGGAAAGCCTAATCTAAACCCCGTCACCGGTTATTCCGTTGGCAAAAGATTGCCACAGCACGCGGTGTAAGCTCCAGCATCCGGTGAACGGCAAATGAGTTCCCAGTCAAGAAGGCATGCGGGGTATCCAGTATCACTGGATACCCCGCATCGTTCAGGGACTCGCTAGTTTGGACGGTCAGCGATTGGCACGATTGTGGACGAGATCATCCACCACGCTGGGGTCAGCCAGGGTCGAGGTATCTCCCAGACTGTCCGTTTCGTTGCAGGCTACCTTACGCAGGATACGGCGCATGATCTTTCCGGAGCGGGTTTTCGGCAGCCCGGGCGCCCACTGGATGACGTTGATCTTGGCAATCGGCCCGATCTCAGAGCGCACCAAATCGATCAGCTCTTTCTTGAGGGCGTCGGTGGGTTCCACGCCCGCCATGACCGTTACGTAGGCATAGATACCCTGGCCGGTGATTTCATGGGGGAAGCCCACCACCGCCGCCTCAGCAACGCTGTCGTGAAGTACCAGTGCCGATTCGATCTCTGCGGTTCCCAGGCGGTGGCCGGAAACATTGAGCACATCGTCGATGCGGCCGGTAATCCAGTAGTAACCGTCTTCGTCCCGGCGAGCGCCATCACCGGTAAAGTACTTACCGGGATACTGAGTGAAGTAGGTAGTATAGAATCGTTCATGATCACCGTAGATGGTGCGCATCATTCCCGGCCAGGGGCGGGTGAGGACCAGGGCGCCCTCACAAGCACCTTCCAGAGGGGTGCCGTCGGACGCGTCAACAATCATCGGCGCGACCCCAAAAAACGGCTTTGAGGCCGAGCCGGGCTTCAGAGCGGTGGCGCCGGGCAGCGGGGTGATCAAATGGCCGCCAGTCTCGGTTTGCCACCAGGTATCAACAATCGGGCAGCGTCCACCACCGACCACTCGGTAGTACCATTCCCAGGCTTCCGGATTGATGGGCTCGCCTACCGTACCAAGTAGGCGCAGAGTGGACAGATCATGTTGTTTGACCGGCTCTTCACCCACCCGCATCAGGGCGCGAATCGCGGTAGGCGCGGTATAGAAGGTGTTGACCTTGTGCTTTTCACAAACCGCCCAAAAGCGGCCCGCGTCGGGGTAAGTGGGGATGCCCTCGAACATCATGCTGATCGCGCCATTGGCTAATGGGCCATAGACGATATAGGTATGGCCCGTGACCCAACCCACATCCGCGGTGCACCAGTAAATCTCCCCCTCTTTGTAGTCGAAGGTGTACTTGTGAGTTATCGCGGCGAATAGCAGGTATCCGCCGGTGGTGTGGAGTACGCCCTTGGGCTTGCCAGTTGAGCCGGAGGTGTAGAGGATGAACAGAGGGTCTTCCGCGTCCATTTCCTCCGGTGGGCAATCGGTGGACGCCCCGTTGGTGATTTCGTCATAGTAAACATCCCGTCCCTCGGTCCAGTCGACACTGCCTCCGGTGCGCCTGACCACCACGCAAGTGTGTACATTGGGGCAGCTCTTGAGTGCAATATCGGCGTTGGATTTGAGCGGTACGTTCTTTCCGCCACGCACCGATTCATCTGCGGTAATCAGCGTTTGGCAGTCGGAGTCCAGGATTCGGTCACGCAGGGCGTCGGGAGAGAAACCACCGAAAACAATGGAATGGACAGCCCCGATACGGGTACAGGCAAGCATTGCCACCGCAGCCTCAACTACCATGGGGAGGTAGATGCAGACCCGATCTCCCTTCTTGACACCCCGGGATTTCAGGGCATTGGCAAACTTGCAAACCTCGGTATGCAGTTCACGGTAGGTAATCTTCTTATCGACATCGGGGTTGTCACTTTCCCAGATCAGGGCTGTTTGGTCGCCACGGGTCGCAAGATGACGGTCGAGGCAGTTGTAGGAAACATTCAGTTTCCCCCCCTGAAACCACTTAATGTGCAGGTCTGATTCAAAGCTGTAATCCATCACCGAGTCCCATTTTTTCGACCAGGTTAGGAACTCGCTGGCGGCGTCGCCCCAGAAACCGTTGGGGTCGTCGATCGATCGCTTGTACATCTCGTCGTACTTCTGCGCATTGATGTGTGCGCTTGCAGCGGTCTCGGCCGGCACTGGATATACCTTGATATCGGACATAGTCACGTCTCCTTTGGTGTTATTGATCTAGTGATGGGCATAGCCCCACCAGGTGTCTTTCAGGCGGGGCATGTCTACCTGCCTGTGATCATTGCTATCCGGTCATGTTGCCGGAATACCTGCTTATTCTCGTTCTCGGTGCAGCGCAACCCTACTTGCGGAGTGGGCGGTACCTTTGCCCGGCCAGCGCCCTTGCAAGTTAAGAAACCCTATCTTAGGTGGGCAGATTCAGATCAAACCGTCCACAGGGCGATTGTTCCCTCAGGGTTTCGATTTCGCTATCCGGTCGACCGATTGTAAACGTCCGGTTTAGTTTGTAGAAGAGGCGGGCGCAATATCCTTCGCGGGCGTCTCCCGGGGTGGCTAGGGTCTATACGCGGCTGATCTCGTGTTGCCGGCTAATCAATCGGTATACCGGATCTTTAGTGCCTGCTAAGTGCGCCGTGAGTTTAAGAAATAGCTCGGCAGTTGCCATGGCGTCTCCATAAGCGGTATGCCGGTTCCGTATCTTGATTCTGGTGTATTCCGCAACCCTGTCCAGACTGTGTTGCCCTGTCCTTCCGGTCATTGCCAGGTAGAGCAGCATAGTGTCCAGCCAAGGGTGCTTGAGGTGGCAGAGCAGTTCCCGTTGGAGGATTTTGTTGAGAAACCGGATGTCGAACCCAATATGATGGCCCACGATGACGCTTTCACCGATGAACTCGGCGATATCAAGTAGCACTTCTTCGATGACGGGAGCGTCCTTGACTGCATCATCGGTGATATTGTGCAGCCGTGTCGACTCGGCGGGGATGGTGCGTCCGGGGTTAATTAGCGTGCTCAAACTCCGGTTGGTGATTTTGAGCCCCTCGATTTCCAGCAGGGCAATGGAGCAAATCTCATCTCCACCGTAGGCACGCAAACCGGTGGTCTCGGTGTCGATAACCACAAAGCGAGTATCCATCAGGCTCTTTTGCGAAAGCCGCTTGGGTTCCATGGACAAGAGCCTGCGCTGAAGCTCGCGCATATTGGGATCGGCCAGCAGTACACCATTTCGCAGTGTGCGCCTGAATCCCGCCTGGATGCGGGAGATTATCTGTCCAAATTCTTCGTTGGCCATATCAGTCCTTAGAATATGTTTGTAGAGTAGTCATCCTCTAGCCGTTCCTGAAAGCGCTTTACCGCGCGCATTGCCATACGCAAGGTACTGCGGCTTTGTGGGGTGAGTTTTTCCGGGTTGATCAGCTTGTCCAGTTTTTTCCCCCCTTGGGCCTTTTTGATTTGATGGCAGAGTAACAGGTCGAGTAGTTCTTCATAAGCCTCCTGTACCGAATCTTTGAAGTCCTCGGAAAGCTTGCCCACGCGCACAAGTGCATTCAGCCGGTCGCTGGTATTCTGCAATGCTATCCCGTTTTGCAGGGAAAATATGCGCGCCACGTCGATGATGATGCGCAGCCCATTGCGTTTTATGTCGATATGTTGGCCGTCGGGATTCTTGACGGTAAGCAGCTGATTGAAGATGCCAATGGCCGGTCGACCTTCGAAGTCGTGGTCAGACATCTTCTTGAGCAACAATTGGCTTTGTTTGACTTCGGAAATGGCATGACGCCGCAAATCCGAAGTGAGCGCATCATTGCCGTACAGCGTGTCGAAGTCGAATAAAATATTGGCCCAACGGGCTGATTTTTCGGTTGGTTTACGGGCCACGTTGGAAATTTGCTGCTTCCACTGGGATAGCGTCTTACGGAACAGTGGGTTGCGGGCCATTATGTCACCCGGGCAGAGCATATATCCCACCCGGTCTAAGTTTCTATTGATTTTACGGCAGAAACGATCGAACCATTCCTCCACCCTGGCGATGTCGGTATCCGGAGTATCCGCGATGATGATGCCGTTGTCCTGGTCCGGGTTGAGTAGCATCTCCCGGCGCCCGCCCGATCCCATTACGATCAGCGCATAGTCAGCCGGAGGTTGGCCAAACCCCTTGGACTCCATCCACTCGAGCGTCATCTCGATGGTGCGCCGCTGGAGCATAAGGTGGGTCTCGCTAAGCAGCCGCACCGCGTCACTGGGGCGGTGGTGGGTTTCCTGAGCATCCACCGCCACTTCGGTCATCAGCTGGCTGAGCGAGATCAGTTCCTTTAGGTCCCGGGATTCCTTGATGCGGTTGCTCAGGGTGCTAGGGCGGGAGACCAGCATACGCAGGATATCGGTTTGGGAGACGACGCCCACCGGATCGGTGCCGTCCACGACGATGAGGTATTTGGCGGAGTGGCGCTTCATGATCTCCTCCGCCTCCCATAACGGGGTATCGGGGTCCAGGACCCTGGGTATGTCGCAAGCCGCCTCCATGATGCTGTCCTCCGGTGCCGATCCACTGATCAGGGCCGCCCCGGCCAATCCGGCAAAGGTCAAGACTCCCACCAGTCCATCATGTTCGTTTTTGACGACTAGGCTGCCTATGCGGCGTTCATTCATCAGCAGAAATGCCTCCGCCAACGTGGTCTCGGGGCGACAGAAGGCCACCGGATTCTTCATAACCCGGGTGACCGGTTGGGCCAGGGCGCCGGTGGAGATGGTTCGATCGGGACTGCGTTCCCTCAATTTGGCAGCAATAACGCGGTTTAGCGCATTGAACAGATCCGGCTGCCCCTCTTCCAGGCTATGCATGGTTTCGGCCTTGGTGCAGAGTACCGTGCATTGGGTAATGGCCTTTACCTGGGATGAGTAGTCCTGGTTGTCTAGGTAATTGGCCAGTCCGACAAAATCGCCCGGCTGAACGCTGTCTGCCCTACCGTTTGGGCGGCGCATGACCAGGTCACCGTCGATCAGGGTGTAGACCAGCTCTCGGTAGGGATCCCCCGAGCCAATCAACGTAGCCCCGGCGGGAATTACCAGCAGCTCCGACGACTCGACGAGTTTAGTGATCGCTTCGGGCGACACCCCCCGAAAGCTCCGGGTACCGCAGAGGATCTGTTCAACGGTTGGGTTAGGATTGATGTTGGTGTGGTTCATGGGCTTTAGGGACATCGATGTGATGGTGCTGAAAAGAGGTAGCTGCTATTTTCCAGAGCCAGGTTATTCATCGTTTTGGAGGGGCAATGAGCGGATCCTTGATCGATTGGGCCTTTTTGCTGGTAACCGGATTCATTAGTTATCATGCCTTGACCCACCGTAACGAGGATGGGGAAAACGATATCGGCCACCTGTTATTCGGGGCGATCGCATTGTTATTTTTCTTTAGGGTTTTGATGGTAGACATACTCAAAGTACTCTAGGCCGGCAGTGCCGCCTCTGAAGTGCCGGGCAGCTGGCACCGGCATTATGGCGGGTATTGTTCGCGAGGTCATGAGTGACAGGTAATCTGCTGTGATCTAGTCCAAGGTATAGCTGCGCTGCCGAACATCTTCGGTGGGGTTTCGCAGCAACTGCTCGCCCTCCGGCCTGGTCAATTGCTGCCGGATATAGTCCGCACGACTGGCTACCGTAGGTTGCCGTTTTGGCTGGTTTCGTAAAAAACGGGTCAGCAGCCCAGGTCCTTCAGTGACCTCGGGTGTCAGTTTGATAGCCGTTTCATAGTCTGCAAGTGCACCCCGATAGTCACCCATATGGTCCTTCAGAATACCCCGGTTGGCATAGGATACCCCGAGAATTTTCTGTCGCAGTTCGCTATCGGGACGTTGCTGCTCCCGGGTTATTGCCTCGTTGTAGCAGGCGAGGGCTTCCCGGTAACGCTGCTGGGCCTTCCGTTCCCATTCCGTCGAACGGAGCTGTGATTCGGAGTGTTGCTGCAAGCCTTCCAATATTTCGGCGGTGGCGATATGCATCAATGCCTGGGCCTTTCCTCGGAGTGCCCCCAGATTGTCCGGGGACAGTCGGTAGACTTCTTCAAATGTGGTCAAGGCATCCTGGTAGTCGCCATCCTCGAGATACCTGAGACCGGCCGCCATCTTCAGGCTCTCCGGGTCCGTGGAGCCGATACCCCAGTCGTATAGACTCCACCCCAGCCAACCTAGGCTGAGCAGGATCGCCACCTTCATCAGTAGCTGATAGCGGTCATCACCCATGACGGGGATAGTTTAGCTGCAGATTGAAGAGGAGAGAGAAGGCTGACACTAGCAATACCGCCAGAAATCGGGCGCGGGCTCGTTCACCGGTGACTTCCCGTTCGGTGAGTTTTCGTCCCAGCCTGCGCTCTTTACGTCGCACACTCAATACCCAGATGAGCTTGCTTACCGGAGCAAACAGCAGCAGCGCAAGCATGGTGGTCCAGATAAGGAAGGCTAGGTTCATGAGGTCGTTACGCTGAGCGCGGATTCCGAGGCATGATCCGATCGGCGCGGCCTCAGTTTGGCGTATTCAGGTCAAAGCCGATGTCCCCGATATCCTCGTGCAGGGCCTCAACCTCTTTGTGGGGAACTTTGGAGAGCTGCATCTGGTAAGCCAGAAACCACATCATCAAGACCCCCAAAGCCCACCAAAGTAACTGCCAGGCCCAGATCGAGGGAATCCCAAAGAGCCAATCGTCCGCGTTGTTGGGATCGCCAAAGATCCAGTTTCCGATTACCGCACCAGGGCCGATACCAAAAAAGAACCAGATCAGTGTGCCGATCCAGGCAATCGGGATGAGTGGGCGTTTCTCTGGAGGAAGTCCGGCGTGTTCCCGGAGGAAGGTATGGAAGGTCATGCGGTGATCGAGTTCGGTCTGGCTCTGCGTAAACCGGGAAACGGTGACGGCCAGCAGTAGATTGAACAAGATGCCCCAGCCCGCTGAGTGTATGGTCATGGGCCAGCGTCCCCAGGGCATGAACTGGGCACCGATCGACTCGGTTAAGGTGACCGCTACCAATCCCGCGATCAATCCCGTCACAATGCCTTGGCGGGTTAGAAAAGGCCACCAGCAGACGGCAATAAGGGCTGGCCACATCTGGAATCCGTACGCAACCGCCAGGCCACCCAGCAATACCAGGGCGTCGGTGGCGGTGGTTGCCACAGTGAGGGCGCACAGGACGATGGCAAGAGTGCCCAGCCTGCCGAACAGTTTCTGTTGGGCATGACTGGCGTTGGGCATCAGAAAACGCTTGAGCAGATCCCGAGTTAGCATACCGCCGGCCGTGGACATATAGGCGGCACCGGTCGATTGCATGGCAGCCAGGGCACAGACTGACAGCAGCCCCACCAGCCAGGGGGCGGTGTCGGAGATCAGGTAGATCAGTTGTGGGACCAACATGCCCTGGCGGCCCGCTGTATCCATGAGGTCCCGGCCACCCAAACCCTCTTGCATGACGGGGTTTACCAGATTGGGAAAGCTGGCCATGAAGTTGGTATCCGCCCCCAGAAAGTGAGAACCGATGCCCTGGATCGCGGTAAAAAAGATGAGGATAAAGCCGATGAGGAATGATGATGCCCACACCTGCTGGGGCGCGAAGGGCTCGGGGCTCTTGGTGCCGAACGCCCACATGGAGAACGCGGGCGCCGATTGTATCCCCATCAGCGCGAAGAGATAGGTCAGAACCATGATTCCGGTCCAGGCGCCTCCCACCGGCGCGGAGTCAGTCCCCAAGCCCATACCAAACTGGATCATTCCCGGGATGGCGATATAGGCGCTGTATCCGTCTTTCGTCGTGTCACCGAACATCGCTTTGCCGGATAGGGGGTCGACAGTGGTCAGAGCCGTGAGTCCCGCCTTGAGATTACCGAAACCACCAATCGCATCGAGAGCGATGAGTCCGATTACTACGATACCGCTGCCCAGCAGTATGGCCTGCGCCGAGTCCACATACGCAACCGCTCTCAGGCCGCCGGAGGAAACGTAAATGATGACAACCACGGACAGCATCCACATCCCGGCCTCAACGCCCAGCATGCCATCTGTCAGTACATTGAATAGGAAGCCAGAGGCGCGCAGTTGTATGCCGAGATAGGGGATCGAGAACATGAGCGCAACCAGCACCACCAGGATACGCACGGCGTCGGACTTGAAGTAGTAGGCCATCATCTCGCCCGGAGTGATAAACCCGAAGCGTTTGCCGAGCATCCACTGGCGCTTCAAAAAGAGTACACCGGTGAAGGGGATGGTGATCGCGTAGAAGGAGGCGTAGGCGTATTGGAAGCCGTCTACATAGATAAGCCCCGGGTGGCCGATGAACGTCCATCCCGAGAAGGAGGTGGCGGTAGCCGCGAGGATGAAGACCCACAGCGAGATCTGGCGGCCGGCAACGAAATAGTCGCTTGCAGTCCTGGACGAGAGGGCGCCTTTGATACCCCAGAAAATGCAATACGTCCAATACAGCAGGACGAATACGAACAGCCAGACTACCTTAGCATCCATCGACTATGCTCCCCCAGGAGAATCGGTTTGATCGAGTGCTGGTAAACGGTCCCTACCCATCGAGAGGTCAGTCCCACCGCAGTATCCCGTTGATAGCGGGTGCCCGTCTCCCATGGTGTGGGTACCCTTTATCAATACCCGGGAAGGAGTCACAATCGGGTCGGGGTCCGTTTCCTGTCAGCGATTATACCTCTTAAGAAAATAATTTAGAATCATAACCTTATATTCTTAAGCCTAGTGCAATAGGAAACCCGGGGGCGCGTTCGGCATGGCCCCCGCGAGGCGTCGTGTCTTTGGTATTTTACCGCCGCGGCGCCTTCAGTTTCCCCCCTTGGGCCGGGGAATGCCCAGGCGCTGGCGTTTTTCCCACAATGCCTTGCGGCTAATGCCCAGCCGTTTCGCAAGCTCGGTCTCGGTGGTCGTGTCCTGGTGCTCGAGCACGAAGCGGCGGAAGTATTCTTCCAGGGAGAGGTCACCGTCGATCGGCCGTTCCAGGGCTGTCCCCGGCTGTTCACCAGGGCCTTCGATGGCTAGCAGGTCTGCGGTTATTTCGTTGCCGTCACTGAGTATAACCGCTCGCTCCATGGCATTCTCCAGCTCTCTTATGTTGCCCGGCCATGGATAGGCCAGAATGCAGTCGAGAGCTGACTGAGTAAGCTTCATGGGAGGGCGGTCAAGTTGTGCGCACACCTTGTTCAACATAAATGCCGCGAGTTGTGCGATATCCCCACCCCGCTCCCTGAGGGGTGGCAGGGTGAGTTCGACTACCCGTAGCCGGAAATAGAGGTCGCTCCGAAAGTGCCCTTCTTGAACCAGTTGCTTAAGATCCCGGTGCGTGGCCGCCAGCAGACGAATGTCCACCTGGATCGGATGCTCGGATCCCACCCGGCGGATCTCGCCGTTCTGCAATACGCGCAAGAGTCGGGCTTGCGCCGTGAGCGGCAGTTCGCCGATCTCATCCAGAAACAAGGTGGCGTTGTTGGCGGATTCGATCACTCCGGTGTGGCTGTTCGTGGCTCCGCTAAAGGCTCCCTCTGTATGCCCGAAAAGTTCGGACTCGATCAATTGCTCCGGAATTGATGCACAGTTTACGCTAACCAACGTGGCGTTACGGCGATGGCTTTGTTGGTGTAGCGCCCGAGCGACCAGCTCTTTCCCGGTGCCGGATTCACCGAGGATAAGAACCGTGGTGTCGGTGGGTGCTACCTTGCGGATACGGTTGCCGAGTTCGATCATTGCCGAGCAGTTCCCGATCATGTCTCCGATGGGCGCGGATTGCGTGTTATCGAGCGGAGTGGGCGCGGGTTGTTGCTGCCGCCGCGATTCACCCAGGATGCGTTCGACCAGGGACAGCAATTCATCGTGGTCCAGCGGCTTTGAGATGTAGTCCACGGCGCCGCGCTTCATGGAGTCCACCGCTGAGCGGACACTGGCATAGCTGGTCATGATCAATACCGGGGTGTCCGGCACCAAGGGGATGATCGCGGTTCCCGGTGCTCCGGGAAGACGCAAATCGCAGAGTACGAGATCGTAGTTGCGTAGGCGGGGGTCCTGGCTCGCTTGTTCAATGGAATCCGCCTCGTCCACCCGGTATCCCCGCCGCAAGAAGAGTCGGCGCAGGGCTTGGCGGATAACCGCTTCGTCTTCAATTATCAGAATATGACTCATGACGCTGCTGGCTTTGATGTTTTGGCAGTCGCACAATGACGCGGGTACCCACACCGGGCGCGGAATCGATCTCGATCCTACCACTGTGTTCTTGGATTATCTTATACACCATAAAGAGTCCCAGACCAGTGCCTTCGCCGGGTTCCTTGGTGGTAAAAAACGGGGTGAAGATCTCTGCTCGGTGGTGTGCTGCGATCCCCTGGCCATGATCCATCACCTCCAGTTGGATCCACTCATGCCGGTGAAAGGCGAAAATCTCGACTTCGTCTCCGGCCGCCGAGGCATCTACCGCATTGGTTAACAGGTTTACCAGGGTTTGGATAATACGTTGCCGGTCGCCCACAAGTGTAAGCTCAGGTGGGCAGCCATTGTTGAACGAAACCTGGCGGGCGCCGCGAGTGAGTCCCACCAAACGAATGGCCTCCTCGACGGCTTGGTGGAGATCAAATAGTCTGAAGTCTAGACCTACGCTACCGCTTCTGCTGAAGTTCATCAGCGAGCCAATGATACTGGAGACCCGGCCGGTTTGTTCCAGAATCGCTTGGATACTTTCTTCCAGGATGGCGGAATCCGGCTCGTCTCTGAGATTTTGAGCGAGCGACGCGATACCGGTAATCGGGTTGCCAATTTCATGAGCGACGCTAGCGGCAAGCCGGCCGATGTAGGCTAACCGGTCCCGATGCACCAGCTCGGCTTCCAGGGTTTCGAGGTCGGTGATGTCCTCCACCAGCATGACCATACCGCTCTGGGAGTCCAACGCGTGGCGGGCCAAATCTGGCTCCGGTATGGATGCCTTATGCAGGTTAAGCCACCGCGACTGGGTTGCGAGCGTCACTTCCATGTGCGGGACATGCAGATCCCGGGCAAGTGCGAACCCCATTAGCAGGTTTCCCCAGGGATCGGGCAGCATACTCAGCTTGTGTCCCGCCGCCCGGTTGCTCGATACTCCGCTAATAACCTCCATGGCGAGATTCCAGATCATCACTCGGTGGTCGGGAGTTACTGCGCAAACCCCCAGGGGGAGGTCCATTAATATCTGCCGGTGGAAGCGGCGTAGGGTATCCAGGTCGGCGCTCAGTCCTTCCAGGCGGCTCCGTGACTCTTCGATCCGAAGTTCCGCATGCCGGATCGAGTCCGCCAGTGCGGTCTTTGCCTGTCGGTCCATCTCCAGCTGGCTGTTGATGATAATGTGCGCCATCTGCGGGCCTATCAATCCCGAGAGGTTTCGTTCGATCCGTTCTCGAAGCCGCGCGAGTTCCCCGGGCCGAACCTCGCTGGGAGACATCTCCAAGTCGTCCAGGGCCTGCTGAACCTCTCGTTCGGCAGTCTCCTGGCCGATGATTTCAGCCAGCCCCTTAGTAAACTGCCGGGTGGATGTGGCGGAGACCACGCCGGTCGGGGCAGCGGCAATGCCGAATTCGCTGTGGCAGGCTCTTACTGCCTCCAGTTCTCCGGGAGACTGGCGGGTGAAAAGAGAGACCCCAACAAACAGCAGTCCGTTACAGGCCAATGACCAGAATGTCGCGAACTGCCATTTCTCCATCTCCATTGCCTGTTGCATGGCGGGGAGGTCGAAACCCAATTGGAGGAACCCGGAATCCTCCAATAATGGCAGCAACAATGTGACGCCCCAGATGAACATTCCGGCGATCAACCCAGAAAGAAAACCCAGCCGGGTGGCCCTCGGCCAGTAAAGTAGACCGATAATTCCCGGGAGGAACTGGGCGACCGCGGCAAACGAGATGAGTCCGAGTTCCACCAGTCCTTGATTCTGCTCGATGAGATTGAAAAAGGTAAACCCCGCCATGATGATGATTGCGATCAGTAGACGGCGCCCGCCGAGCAGCCAGCGGTAGATATCCAACCTGGGGTCTGGGTAACTAGCGGGCAATAGCAGGTGGGTCATGCTCATCGAGGAGAGGGCGAGAGTGGTGACAATGACCATGGCGCTGGCCGCGGATACGCCGCCGATAAAGGCCAGTACCGCTAGCCAATCCGGCCCTACGGCGAGGGTGATACCGAGTCCATAGTAGTCCGAATCCATCTGCAGTTGCAGATGGGTGCCAGCCCAAAGGATAGGTAGTATTGCCAGATTCAACAGTAATAGATAGAGCGGAAATCCCCAAGAGGCCGTGTCGATCGAGCGGAACGACAGATTTTCTACGAAGGTCATGTGAAATTGTCGGGGCAGCAGAAACGCAGCGCAAAACGACAGAAAGATGAGCGTCAGCCAGGGCCCCTCGCGCATGGGGGCGTAAAGTGCGGCAGTTGCTTGGGGATGGTCTAGCAGCCATTGCGATAAGTCGGCGGGGCCTGAGAATACCTCGAAGACCGCAAAGAATCCCACCATGAGAAGTGCCGCGAGCTTAACCAGGGACTCCAGGGCGATGGCGGCTACCAGCCCACGATTTTTCTCCCTAGGCGAAACGTGCCGGGTACCAAACATAATGGCAAACAACACCAGCATCGCGCAGAAGCCAAGCGCCAACTGTTGCGGGGGGACCTCCTGGGTAAGCACGCTCAATGAGGTGGTGACCGCGCGAATTTGCAGCGCAATGTAGGGCAAAGTGCCGATCAACATAAACAGCGTAACCAGTGCGCCGCCCAGCTGACTACGATAGCGAAAAGCCAGTAAATCGGCTAGTGAGGTGAGCTGATAGTCTCGGGTGAGCCGCAGTATCGGCCGGAGCAATAACGGTGATGCCAGGAAGGCTAGGGTGACTCCCAGGTAGACCGTAAGAAACATGAAGCCTTCCCGCTCCGCGAAGCCTACGCTGCCGTAATAACTCCAGGACGTGGCATAGACACCAAGCGATAAGACGTAGACGAACGCGTTGCTGGTCCATCGTTCGGGTACCAGCCCCCGGTCGGTGATATAGGCAACAAGGAACAAAATCAACAGGTAGAGCAGGCTGCCCCCAAACAGCAGCTCAAGGTCATGGGTCATGGTGGCGGTAATGGGAATGTAACCAGGCCCCGATCAGGACCACCAACAGCCAGAGAAGGTAAGGCAGAAACCAGGGATTGTCGTCCGATGCCCACCAGTTCGTGAACGGTGAGGCAAAGAGAAATAGCGCTAGCAGAATCAAAAGTAGCGTGCTTTCGTTTTGTTTGCCGGGAAGTGAAGATCTTGGCATAGATCTATGATAGCAGTTGCCCCTGATCATCGGCGGCGGGCAACCTTGATAACAACCGCTTGATTGAGGCGTTGGAACGGGGCTGGGGTCTCGAACGCCTTCCGCTAGGCCATTCGGACCCACCCTGCTGGAAGGGTGGGTCCGGCTGCTTACGATTACATCCGCTCGAAGATGGCCGCGATACCTTGCCCGCCACCGATACACATGGTGACCAGCGCATAACGCCCACCGACTCTCTGCAGCTCGTGTAGCGCCTTGGTGGTTACGATACATCCGGTAGCGCCAATCGGGTGACCCAGCGAGATACCACTGCCGTTAGGATTGGTCTTGTCCATGGGTAAATCTAGGTCACGGCACACGGCAAGTGCTTGGGCGGCGAAGGCCTCGTTAACCTCCAACACATCGAAGTCAGCGATACTTAGTCCTGTGGTAGCCAGCAATTTCTTGACCGCCGGGACCGGGCCGATTCCCATGTAGGCCGGCTCGCACCCAGCATGAGAATAACCCACCAGGCGCGCCATCGGTTTCAGGCCCTTGCTTGCCGCATATTCGGCGCTGGCAATCACAACCGCAGAGGCCGCGTCGTTAATACCGGAGGCATTACCCGGCGTTACGCTGCCATCTTTCTTGAAGGCGGGACGCAGTTTGGACAAACCTTCGACCGTGACATCGCCACGAAAATGTTCGTCTTTCTCGAATAGTGTGGTCCCTTTTCGAGTTTTCAGTTCCACCGGTACGATTTGGCTCGCGAACCGGCCTTCTTCCCAGGCTTTGGCCGCCCGCTGGTGAGATTCCACCGCCAACGCGTCTTGGTCTTCGCGGCTGATATTCCATTTCTCGGCGATATTTTCGGCGGTGACACCCATGTGCACGGTATCAAACGGGTCGGTCAGCGCTCCCACCATCATGTCGATCATCTTGCTGTCACCCATGCGGGCACCCCAGCGCATGGCCATCGACGCGTAAAGCGCCCGGCTCATATTCTCAACACCACCCGCAACAGCAACCTCGCTATGTCCTGTCTCAATCTGTTGAGCGGCGGAAACGATTGCTTGGAGGCCACTTCCGCACAGCCGGTTCAAGGTAAATGCAGGGGTTTCCACCGGCAACCCACCATTGACCGAAGCAAGCCGAGATGTGTACATATCTCGGGGCTCGGTGTGCAGAACTTGTCCGAAGACAGTATGCCCGACCTCGTCCGGTGAGACTCCCGACCGGCTAACCGCCTCGCGTACGCAGGTTGCGGCCAGATCAACCGGGGCAACATCTTTCAGGCTTCCACCATAATCACCGATGGCAGTGCGTACAGCGCTCAGTACAACGATTTCGCGATTCTGTGACATAAGGCTCCTCCTTATTGAAGCGGATGGGTTTACGTTAAAGCCCCCGGCTATATTAAGACTGCAGCGTCCGGCTGACTCTTAGGATCTGTGTAGTTGTTGGAAATCACGAACGGTGAATGTAACAAGGACAGATGCAGACAACAACCAAAAAATAGAATGTGTCGAATTTCAGCCTGTGATTCCCTCGGTGGGAGACTCCCATCGGAGAAATTTTGGACTACCGCTAACGGCGATCCTGTCGACGAGACGACAACCGGGCTCACCACTAAGCAATCGTAAGGTTGTCAATCGATGGGGAATAGCGTGAAAATAACAAACCTGGCCGGGGGCTTTCCTCTCTGGCGCGCTACTTTCATGACGGCCGATGAACCTCCGAATTCTATTGCTTGTGATATTTTCCCTGATCAATGGTGTGGTGCTGTATTTATTTTTATTACAGCTGCCATTCGGGCAAGAGGCGTTTCTGCTGAGCCTGGCATACTGGGACAAATTTGCCATACCCAGCGCTGCCGCAGTTACCGTCGCGGCGGCGACCACGTTGATTGGACTAGCCGCGGCTTGGCGGCTGCACGATGATTGGAAACACCGGCTGATCTATCTTCGTTGGCGTCACCCCCATCCCGCCAGCAACGCCTTCCTGGCCGTGCGTCGGCAACCCTTTGATCAGCAGGCCTTGCTCTCCCGCTTTCCCCAGGTCAAGGATTCGGGGTTCGATCCTCAGGTACAAACCTCGGCCTGGCTGTCGGTCTATCCGCAATATTCCCAGCAGCAGGTGATCGTCGATACGATGAAACACTGGTCACTGATACGTGACCTCTATGTCATTGCGATACTATTTCTAGTCGTGTTTTTTGTCGCTTGGCTATCAATGTACCCCGTGCCATTTGGCATAGTTAGCTCACATATCTTTATTTTTGGTGCCCAAGTTATTTTTTTGTTTCTCATGGCCCGGCGGGTCGGGTTTCGGTTAGTGGATAACCTGCTGGGTGTTTGCTTGGGAGTCGATACCGAACCTGAACCGGTACGCTCGTCGGGTAAGCGAACGCACAAAAACAATAAAAAATAACACGTCTATGTGACTAAGTGATTACTGTCAGATCTTTTAACATGGGTGCGCGCTTGCCCCGCCGGTAAGCAGCTTGAGCCAAGAACAGTTCTCCCGCCGCAATGGCATCGATAAGGGCATTATGCGCCGGGTAGCGTGGTAGCCCGTAACGGATTCTCGCCGCGGCCAGTCGCAGATCACCCGATCTGATCGGTTTGTCTTGGCTGCGAAAGGCGCGAACCTCCAACGCCAACGTATCTACAACCGGACCGATGAACGGATAGCCATATATCCGTTTGCAGGCGTTACTGAGAAAGTTGTATTCGATAGCCGCATGGTGAGCCAGCATGACCTTGCCCGAGAGTGCATGCAGCAGCCTAGGGAGCACCTCCTCGAGAGGGCGAGCGCTGAACGCGCGGTCATCGAGAATACCATGGACAACCGCCGAGGCTTCGGGTATGTCGCGTGATGGCCTGGCCAAATAGTAATCCGCTTCGCTCAATCTGATACTTTGGCCCTTAACCGGCGCGTATCCAATGCTGAGAATTTCTTCCTTTGCATGATCTAACCCGGTGGTCTCGAAATCGAGCGCCAGATAATCCACCTGCCGCCAGTCTGTATCGGGGGTAGGAAATGTCGATTCGTAGTAATCACGCAGCGGCCCTTCGGGTATCTTCATCAGATACCAGTTACGCCGCTCGCTGAGGTTGAACAGATATTTCCAGATCGACATAAGTGCCTCTACATCTTGTAACGCTGGCCCAAGACATTCTGCATGGTACGTACCACGGTAAAGGCATCCTTGAGGTGGTTGCGCTCGAAATGCGACAGGTTATCCGATGACATGAAGTTGTCCGCCGCTCGGCCGGCACGGATCAGGCGCGCCTGGTGTTGGACGCGGAGATCGCAGATGAACTCCAAAGCGTCTTTCAAGTCACGCGCTCCTTCCTGGGTGACCTCACCGCCCTCCGCAACAACTGCCAGGCGGTCCAGGGTGTTCACGGCTTCGCTACCCGAGGCCAGGCTATAGACCCGGGCCAGGTCGACGATGGGCACGATGCCGTTGTGCTTTAGATCAAAGGTCTGATTGTGTTCGCCTCCCCGGATCAGGACGAAGTTTCGGAAGAATCCGATGGGAGGGGAATGGGAGAGGGCATTGCCCGCCATGTGCGCAAGGAAGATTCGGTTGCCCCGGGTTTTCTCCAGCATATGCTGGCGCAACTCCAAGAACAGAGTACGGTTGCCATACACCCACCGCATGTCAAAGAATACGGACGTCAGCATTAGGGCCATGGGTTCGGGTTGGTCGATCCATTGGTTGAAATACTGTTTCCAGGTAGCCAGGGGTTGACGCCATTTGTCGGTCACGGCCATCATTTCTCCCGGGCAATAGATGTAACCGCACGCATTCAGTCCATCGCATACGAATTGGGCTAATGCCTTGAAGTATTCCCCGTGCTCGTCTCCCCGGTAGCTGTCGTCTAACACCAGGCAGTTATCTTGGTCCGATTTGGCTGTTTGCTCGTTACGGGCCTGAGATCCCGCTGCAATCCAGGCGAATGGTATGGGTGGACGACCGAATCTTTCCTGGGCTAGTTGCAGCAGCCGTATGGTAATCGCATCGGTGATGGAGGTAATCACATGACCAATGCTGTCTGAACTGGCATCCGCGGTGGCGAGGTTGACTAACAACTCGGGGATTTTGGCACTCACCTCCTTCATCTTCTCGATATCGTTTTGCTTATAGATATCGCTAACCAGGTAGACTAATGAGGTAGTATGTATCTTGGATAAGTCAGTTGCGGTGAGCATGCCCGCAATGCCGTCACCGCGGGTAATGGGCAAGTGGTGAATATTGTGGCGAGCCATCTGCAACTGGGCTTCGAAGGCGTAGGCGCTTTCATCCAGCGCGAAAGGATTGAAGGTCATGATTTCGGTGACCGGTTGATTGACGTCCAATCCTTGGGCCACGACCCGGTTTCGAAGATCCCGATCGGTCACGATGCCTGCTAGCTGCCCTTCGGCACAAACCAAGATAGAAGAGACCCGCTCTCGGGACATCATTTGGGCAGTTTCCAAGATGCTGGTATTGGGCGTTACGGTGACGGGCTCCCGGCTGATGATCTCGCTGATAGGGGTAGTCATCAGATTGACATGACTGTCCGCGCTTTGGCCCACATTGCTGATGGCGTCCCGCAGCCGATCACCACCCGTCGTACCAAAGAAATAAGCGAACTGGGCGTGAGCTTCACACAGTCTATCCACTGCCTTGGCCGGCATCTGATAGATCAGCGAGTCTTCGATCGCGACACAGTGATCCTCCAAGTGGTTGGGTCTGTGAGATGCCCGGTATCCGAAAATATCCCCCTCCCCGAGCCGCGCTAGCAGTTCGTTTTCAGTGCTGTACAGCTCCACCGCCCCAGAGCGAATGATGCACAGAAAGGTCGCCAGATTGTCAGTATTGCTAACTTCCGTATTCCGGCGGAAGTAACGTACCTGAAGCATGGCCGGGAGCTCCGCGAGTGTCTCGTCGGGCAATTGGTCGAACGGGTGATGGGCAGAGAGAAAGTCTTGAATCTCTAGCAGTTCGATATCCATGAATGAGTCCGTTGCAGCGGTTCAGGGCAACGTTAAATTATATCCTGTTCTCACGACATCGTTACAGATTGGCGGATTTGGATTTTTTGAAGTGAAAAAAAGACCCCGCATACGCGGGGTCCAGGCGAGCAACTATCTGATTATCGTTATTTAGTGGCCGGTAGCTCCCCCCGCACCCTTGGGGACACGGATGTCCTCTACCAGGTGCTGAATATGCTCCGGCGGTGCCTTGGTGGCCTTGGAGACCAGGATTGCAGTGGCGAAGTTGATCGCGGCGCCAATGGTACCAAAGGCTTCAGGCTGAATACCCAGGAACCAGTTATCGGCGGTGTTGGCCGCCATCGCGGTGCCCGGGATGAAGAACCAGCCCTTGAACCAGAAGATATAGACCAGGGTGGAGCCCAGACCGGCCAGCATGCCCAGCACGGCACCGGTGTTGTTAACCCGCTTGTTGAAGATACCCATCATCAACGCCGGGAAGATGGAAGAGGCAGCCAGACCAAAGGCCAGGGCCACAACCTGCGCGGCAAATCCCGGCGGATGCAGGCCAAACCAACCGGCAACAATGATCGCGCCGGCCATCGAGATACGGGCAGCCAGCAGCTCGCCTTTTTCCGATATGCCCTTGGCGAACATGCCCTTTAACAAGTCATGGGAGATGGCGGTGGACATGGCCAGCAACAATCCCGCCGCGGTGGAGAGCGCTGCGGCCAGGCCGCCGGCGGCCACCAGGGCGATGACCCAGTTTGGCAGTTTAGCGATTTCTGGATTGGCCAGCACCATGATGTCGCGGTC
>JAGRGP010000022.1 GCA_020445415.1 Gammaproteobacteria bacterium
GGACCCTGCTGTCCTGACCGGAGTTTCACCTCCCTTAACCCGGTTCCATCCGGGTTTTTTTTATCCGTCTGTTGGATTGTGCCTCGAATATCCGATTATTTCGAAAGCCGGCTAGACTTGTCCTCCACCGCCTGAGCCATTTTCCAAGCGGTTTGCACTGCCTCATCCAGACTGCCCCGGTCCGCCCGACCGGAACCCGCAAGGTCTAGTGCCGTGCCATGATCCACCGAGGTTCGAATAATGGGGAGGCCCAAGGTGATGTTTACCGCCCGGCCAAATCCCAAGTGCTTCAGTACCGGTAGTCCCTGATCATGATACATGGCTAAAATGCTATCCGACTCATCCAGGAACTTTGCGGTGAATGCGGTATCCGCCGGTAGCGGACCACGCAGGTCTATGCCGGTCCGGCGAAGCTCATCAACCACCGGCTGGATAATGTCGTGCTCCTCATGTCCCAGGTGCCCCCCCTCGCCTGCATGGGGGTTGAGCCCGCAAACCAGTATCCGTGGGGAGGGTATTCCGAACCGCTCCTTGAGATCCCGGTGGAGGATGCGAATGACCGTTGCAAGTGAC
Organism: Gammaproteobacteria bacterium; assembly: GCA_020445415.1. GTDB lineage: Bacteria > Pseudomonadota > Gammaproteobacteria > Chromatiales > Chromatiaceae > HKST-UBA178. The sequence goes on from JAGRGP010000022.1 coordinate 574, forward strand.
TCGCGAGTGATGGCACGACTGACCTGGGCCAGTGGCAGATGGGTGGTTGCCAGTGCCACCCTCAGACCCGGACAGGTCAACATCATGACAGGAGTTGCCTGGGTGAGTTGCGCCAGGTATTCGGTATGGCCGGAAAAGACGGTTCCGGAATCGTTGATCACGCCTTTGTGGACGGGGCCGGTGACGAGCCCTGAGAACTCTCCCGCAAGACACCCCTCTACACTCCGTCTCAGGGTGCTCAGGACATAGTTTGCATTAAGCTTGTTGAGGCTTCCGGTTACCGCCGGAACCGCGAGTGAGATCGGTTCCACCGTTAACCGACCGGGTGCGCAGGTTACCCGCTGAGTTGCCTGGAAGGTTTCGAGCTCCAGCGGCAGATCTAGCTGCTCCGCTCGAGAGTGGAGTAACAGTGGGTCGCACACCGCGATCACCGGGATATCCCGACGATGTTGAGCATAACCGACACACAGATCGGGACCGATTCCCGCGGGTTCTCCGGGGGTCAGTGCCAGGGGGTTGGGACGGGGTACTGTTGCTCGGCGGTCAAGTTTCATCGAGCATGATGACGATGTAGGCCTCATCTTTTAGGCGGCGCAGGTAGAGTTCGCTCGCCTCTTCGAATTTACGTTCCCGGATTGCCGATCTGATCTCGGCCTTGTTGACCTCCTCCGTGCTATCCTGCTCCCGCCTTCCGAGTACCTCTACGATGTGCCATCCGAATTCAGTCTGAAAAGGCTCACTGACTTGGCCGATTTCAAGTTTATTCATTTCATCTTCAAACGCTGGCAGGAGATCGCCGGGCGTTACCCATCCGAGCTCTCCTCCGTTCACTGCCGATGTCTGGTCATCTGAGTTGGAGCGCGCCAACGCGGCGAAATCATCACCCCCTTGGATACGCTGCCGTAGTTGGGCAAGGCGGGTTTTCGCATCTTGGTTGGAAGTGATTTCGTTGGTCGTGATCAAGATGTGACGCACCTGGGTCTGATTGATCAAGTGGCGTTCACCCCCTTTGTAGTCGATGACCTTGATGATGTGAAAACCGCTGGGGGAGCGTATCGGATCACTTACCTCTCCCTTTTCCAGGCCGGCAACAACGTCGGTAAAGATCGTCGGTAGCTGTTTGGTTGGGCGCCATCCAAGCTCACCGCCGCTTAGCGCTTGGCGGCCATCCGATTCACGCAGTGCCACGCTGCCGAAATCCGCTCCCGATCTCAACTGCTGTACGAGCCGTTCGGCCTTCGTTTGGGCACTTTCCGACTGCGCCGCCGATGCTCCCTCGGGCACCGAGACGAGTATGTGTTGCAGCAAGTACTCGGTGCGACCGGTCAAGGTTAGGCCTTCCCGCCCCTGAAACGCGTTGATCTCCTGGTCGGTTACCCTAATTTGTTGGAGGACTTCGCGGTCAAGCAGTTGACGAATGATTAGCTGACTGCGGATTTCCTCCCGTATGCTGCGGAAGCTAATACCCTCTGCCTCCACGGTCTGGCGAAACTCGGCAAGTGTTAGGTGGTTACTCCGGGCGATGTCGCCAACGGTCTGTGCCAGAATGTCTTCACTGACGGATATACCCAGCCGGTCGGCTGCGGCAAGTTGCAGTTTCTGCATAACCAAACGGTCGAGCACTTGCCGCTCCAAGGTGGCCATGGGGGGTAGGTTGATATTCCGGTTTTTTATCCGCGTAAGAATTTTGGCCGTCTCTTCGTCGAGTTCGCTGCGCACCACGACATCTTCGTCGACAATGGCCACGATCTTGTCCAGGGGCTCGACCGCCGCCATCAGCAGTCTGGTCGCAAGTAACAGTACAGCGAGTAGTAACGCACTGCGGAAACTGTGGATTGGTAACTTTGTCATCTCAATTGTTCAAAGGGTCCAGCTAGTTGGCATCATAACCCGAGATGTTGGTCTCCAGATAGTCATCAACATCGTGCCCGAGACTTCCCAGGCCCTTCAGTTCGAACTGCAGCAGAATGGAGTTGGAGGGTTTGTCGTCGACATCAGTAAGCAGCTGCTGGGCCAGTAGCCTAATGCGCCAGCAGCAACTGTCATATTCGATTCCAGCAAAGGCCAGAACTGTCTTGTCGTAGAGCAAAGAGTGGGTCCAGCGACCCACGGCGCTGATATTGCGGGTAATCGGCCAGCGAGCCGAAAGGTCCGTCTGTTCAACGGTATCCTGGGTGTACCGGTAACCGGCATTGAAAAGCCTTGTATTTCCGTCGTGGTAGCGGATAGCCACGGTTCCTTTCTCAATACTTCGGGAGTTGCGATGGGGGTTCCATTGGATACTGGCGGACGATCCCCAGTTACGGTTGATGCGGGCGGATGCTTCTGCCACCAGCGGCGAGCTATCCTCGTTCTCACTTGCGCTGGTCGGAGAAAGTTGCACCCTCCGGTCTCTGAAGTAATAAATTTGGCCGATACTGGCGCGCAAAAGCTCGACACCGGTATCGTCGCTTAGGATTCGCGAGGTTAGCGCCATGGTCAATTGATTGGCGTCACCAACACGGTCTGCTCCGCTGAAACGGTTCTCCCGGAATAGGCTACTGAGATTGAAGTTGACCTCAGAGGTGTCGAAGTCCGGTAGGTCGTCCTGGTTGTCGTAGGGAGTCAACAGATAGAAGACGCGCGGCTCGAGGGTTTGACTGAGCGCGGTATCGAACCAGTTGGTGGAACGTTCAAAGTAAAGCCCGCCATCTACGCTGAATGTCGGGAGCAGTCGGTCCGGTGTCTGTGCTTTTCCGGGGATCTGGCTTTCGAGCCAATAACGGGTATAACGGGCGCTTAGCTTCGGGGTGAGAAAGCCCCAACTGCGGGTAAGCGGCAGACTAACACCGGGCTGGAGGTCAAATCGCTGGCCATGAACCTGATCATCGTATTTGTGGGTGAAGTTGGCGTACTCGCTCCGCAAATGATAGGTGAGCCCAAAGGGTTGCCGTGGTTTATTGAGATCGAAGAGCAACTGAGGTAGTCGCCGGTATGGCGATTCGCTGGCAATATCCACGGTTTGAAAGTGCTGCACCCTGCCCAAAAAGCTCCAGCCATTGCCTATGTAACGCAGATCCGCCTTACGCTGGAGGTGTTTTGTGGAGGTGACCGCAAGATTATTTCCGAGGTCATCCAGGTATTGGTTGTCGGAGGCGTAGTTAACATCCACATCAAATGCCCATTGTGGATATGGATTGCCGGATGCTTGATAGGATAGAGCCCCCCGGGTATGGTTTGCGTCCTCGGCTACTTCCTGATCATAAGGGATAATCTCCGCCCGAACCTGCCCCCGGTGATTTTCCTGGAGATAGCGAAACTCGCTGTTAAGCAGCAAGCCGCGCTTACTTAAAAATCTTGGGGTTACGGTAGCATCCATTTCGGGGGCAATATTGAAATAGTAGGGAATCGAGATATCAAAGCCACTACGATCGCTGTTGCCTACCGAAGGGAAGAGAAATCCCGATTTGCGCCGGTCGTCGATAGGAAACGAAATATAGGGGATGTAGGCAACCGGAGTATCGTTAACCCTAAGCTTGGCATTACGGGCTGTTCCCACACCTGCTGTGCGGTCGATATCCAGTTTACCGGCCTCAAGGCGCCAGGCGTTATTTCCGGGTCTGCAGGTAGAATAATCTATTTGTTCGAAATGCATCAGGTTGGCGCTTTCAAACCAGGCGGAAACGGCCCTACCTCGGGCGCCTTGATCAACCAGACGATATTCCACATCCTGCAAGGCACCTTGATCGTTTCCCATATCAAAGTGCGCCTCACGGGAGGTCACCCGTAAACCGGGCTGCTCAAAATAGACATTCCCCTTTGCATCCAAGGTTTCGTCGGTGCGGACATATCGTGCGTTGTCGGCCTCCATCATCATTTGATTTTGGCGGACCCTGACACCACCTTCGAGAAGCATTGCTTCATCTTGCTCCTCCGCCGACAGGCTGTCGGCATCGATTATCACCTCGTCACCCTCGGTAGGTGAAAACGAGAGTGGTGCCGGGATCGGCCAGGGATAACACTGGCTCCAATTGAGCCCCCGATCAATATCACGAGAAGTGCTCGAAGCAGCGGTAATTAGGGAGCCTAGCTCATCGGTGCTCACGGTTGCGGGCGACTGCGGTAACTTCCGGTTGGTAGCGTCTGGTTGGCCGGGCGGAGGTGTTTGCTCGGGAGGCACCGGGAGGGCAGATGTGGTGGCGTCGCTTCCGGATTGTCCGTCTGATTGGGCGGAGCGCTCGGTCGGTGAAGGAATAGTCTCAGCCTGGGTTGGTTTCTCATCAGCGGTTTCGCTGTTGTCCAGTGTTTGGATAGCAGGGCTTGCGGTAGCTTCTCGCACCTGGTTAACCCCTGGGTCTGGAACGGTAGCAGCTGGCTTTTGATCACCGGGGCCGGTGGGTGTGGTTGTGGCAGATTCTATTTCCAAACCCCGACTCTCCCGTGGCCCTTCGTGGGAAGATTCGCTCGTGGGCGAGATCTCCGGCGGAGAAGGGCGCCCTCCAGGTTCGGCGGCGGGAACCAGTGGTTCCGATTCTGGCGAGCTTGCCGGTCTGCTGGGTTGGTTCGTCTGCACCTCAGGGGCGCCATCCCTGAAGGCAGGTTCAGAAGCGCTGGTTTCAGCGCCACCGGTACACACCCACCCCCGACCTGGAGCTTCCTGACAGTCCCATCCCGCGGAGGACAGCTTGGCGACCAGAAGCAACAGGCCACCGGTGAATAGGGGAAATAACCTCTGACTCTGAGTCACAAGTGCTACTCAATCTCTGTGTGGATAGCGGTCGCCGACTAAAATCGCATAGAATTGCAAATACTTCAACGGCTTCCATACGGAAATTAAAAGGTGAGTAAACGTCGGGCGGCATTGTACGAGTGGTTATGCGGTGAATTGAAGCGCTCTCAGGTTCACCTGGAGCCGGCATCGGGGGACGCCAGCTTCCGTCGCTACTTTCGGGTTTATCTGGATGGAGAATCCAACAGCCTGATTGCCATGGATGCCCCTCCCGAAAAGGAGGATTGCCAGCCTTTCGTTGCCCTAGCGAAACGGCTCGAGTCTCAGGGGCTGCATGTACCGGCGATTCACGCTCAGGATCTTGAGCGAGGTTTTCTGTTGCTGGAAGACTTGGGCTCGATCCACTATCTGGATGCGCTAGATGAAAAGTCGGTGGACCGTTTGTATGGCGATGCCCTGAGTGCCTTGATAGTTATACAGAGCTGTGTGCGGGTCGAAGGTTTGCCCATTTATGATCAAGATATGTTGATGGGCGAGATGGGCCTGTTTCGAGAGTGGTTGGTGAATCGCCATCTTGGGACTAGGTTGGGTTCCGAGGAGGAGGAGATGTTAGACTGCTGCTTTCATTTTCTCACCAGCAACGCCTTAGCCCAACCGAGCGTCTGTGTGCTGCGGGATTTCCACTCAAGAAACCTGATGGTTTCCACCTCACCCAGTCCGGGTATCCTCGATTTTCAGGATGCGGTGAGCGGGCCGGTAACCTATGATCTGGTGTCGTTGTTGAAGGATTGTTATATCAGCTGGCCACGATCCCGGGTAGATGACTGGGCCCGTGGATACTTTGAACTGGCCGTTCAAAGCGGTGTACTGAGAGATGATCATGAGTCCAAATTCCTGAACTGGTTTCACCTGATGGGTGTTCAACGGCATCTCAAAGCGGCGGGGATATTTGCCCGGTTGTTTCGGCGTGATGGTAAGCCCGGATATCTGAAGGATATTCCGAGGACGCTCGGATATGTGACGGAACTGGAATTGGACTACCCTGAGCTGACCGGTTTGGTCAGGCTCATCCGGCGCCTAAAGTTGGATTGAATCAGTGGGGTGGTTTGAATGTCAAAATTCCCAGGGAGGGTGCAGGGCTGGTTGGTTATGCCCCGTTTTCCCTGAATTACCCCTTATCGGAGGGCGGGGTGGGCTCGCAACTCAGGGCTTGGCCGCAGCGCAGCGTGCCTACCTGACCATCACCTCTTTTCTCGTCCTATTGCACGATAACCTATGTCGGTGCGGTAGTATGCTCCAGGCCATTTGACTTTTTCCACCAACTCATAGGCTCGCGCCTGAGCCTCTGCCACGGAGTCTCCCAAGGCGGTTGCGCAGAGCACCCGGCCTCCCGCCGTAACGATCTGGCCGTCCAGCATTAGGGTACCGGCATGGAAAACCTTGGTTCCGTCAGACTCGCCGCCCACGCAGGCGCTGCCGAGTTGGTCCCCCTTGGAATAGCTGCCCGGATAGCCAGCCGCGGCGAGCACGACTCCCAGGGATGCACGTTGGTCCCACTCGGTGTGCTCCCGATCAAGTCGGTGTTCAAGCGCTGCCAGGCAATGGGAAATCAGATCGGATCTCATGCGCAACATGATCGGCTGAGTTTCGGGATCGCCAAAGCGACAGTTATATTCGAGAACCCGGGGTACTCCGGCTTTGTCGATCATAACGCCCGCATACAGAAACCCGGTATAGGGCAGCCCTTCACTAGCCATGCCCTCAATGGTTGGTTTGATTACCTGATCCATGATGCGCCGGTGCATTTCAGGAGTTACCACGGGTGCCGGCGAATAAGCACCCATGCCACCGGTGTTGGGTCCCTGGTCGCCATCGTCTCGCGCCTTATGATCCTGAGAACTGGCCATGGGGAGAATATGTTTGCCATCGGCGATAACGATAAAACTGGCTTCTTCTCCCTGTAAAAATTCCTCAATCACCACCCGATTGCCGGCCTCGCCGAAACTATTGCCGGAAAGCATATCGACTACCGTGGTCTCCGCAGTTTTCATATCGTGAGCAATGATCACGCCCTTTCCCGCCGCCAATCCGTCAGCCTTAATGACGATCGGCACTCCGACACGGTGGAGGTAGTCCAGTGCCGGTGCTGTTTCAGTAAAGCTGCCATAATCCGCCGTGGGAATCTGGTGCCGGGCCAGAAATGCTTTGGTAAAGGCCTTGGAGCCTTCCAGCTGCGCGGCCCCTCGGCTGGGGCCAAAACACCTTAATCCCGCCTCCTGAAAGGCATCCACGATACCGAGTACCAACGGAAGTTCAGGGCCGACAATGGTTAGTCCAATGTCATTGTCTTTGGCAAACACCAATAGCTGCTCAATCCGGTCCACATCAATGGGTACGTTGGTCAGGGTGGATTCACTGGCGGTGCCGGCGTTACCGGGCGCTACAAATACTTTGCTGGCCAGCGGAGATTGGGCAGCTTTCCAGGCGAGGGCATGTTCCCGGCCGCCACTTCCGATTATTAATACATTCATAACTGTCGATCAGTCGCTAGGATTGGTTTCTGTATTGGTGCACGGGACGATAGCAGAATCATTAAGTGACGGGTACCGGCCGGAATGCAAACAACGGGGCAGGTAGGTCGCGGTAAGCAATTGGCTCCTCCAGTGGGGCTGGTTAGCGGTGCGCGGTAACGCCCCGTTGGCTGCGCCGAAAAAAACGTATTATCGCTTCAACCTCTGCTATCTGTGGCGTTTTATCCAGATGATCCAAGGCTTCTCCAATGTTGACTCCGGACTGATAGATTTGACGGTAAGCAATTTTGATTGCCACGCGAACGTCGGCTGGGATGCCCGCTCGCCGTAGGCCGATACTGTTCAGCCCCGAGACTCTCGCGGGATTGCCGTCACCAATGGTGAAAGGGGGAATATCCTTCACGATTTTGGCGCAACCGGCAATCATCACGCGGTCTCCCATGAAGGTGAACTGATGAATGGCGGCCAGTCCGGAGATGAAGACATGGTCTCCAATAGTGACGTGACCCGCCAATACCGATCCGTGTCCCAGTACATTGTGATTGCCAATGATGCAGTCGTGTCCGGCATGGAAGTTACCCATGAAATAGTTGTTGTCACCGATACGGGTACCCCCTGGGGTCTTAATTCCACGACTGATGTTCACTCCTTCCCGGAAGTGATTGTGGTGGCCAATGATCAGGGGCTTGGCGTGTGCGGGGTGGTACGAAAGATCTTGGGGTTCGCACCCCAGGAGTGCACCATGGCAAACCCGATTCCCGCGTCCCAGGCGTGTGCCGCTGAAGATGCGCACGCAAGATTCAATGATACATTCAGCGTCAATGATGACATCCGGTTCGATGATGGAATAGGGGCCGACCCGGACGGAATCGTGAAGTTCAGCTTCTGGAGCTACCAAGGCTGTAGGGTGAATTCCACTCATTTGGGACATCGACGGGTTTGCGAGTGGGGTGGGGCTCAATGCCTAAAATGGCGCATCCCGGTAAATACCATCGCGATGTCATGTTCGTTGGCGGCGGCGATCACCTCTTCGTCTCGCATGGACCCTCCCGGTTGTATGACTGCCCGGATCCCGGCTTCGGCAGCGTTGTCCAGTCCGTCCCGGAAAGGAAAGAAGGCATCTGATGCCAGTACTGCACCATTCACCTCGAGGCCGGCCTGAGCCGCCTTGATTCCGGCGATACGGGCAGAATTCACTCGGCTCATCTGCCCTGCGCCCACGCCGATGGTCATCAGGTCCCTGCCGTATACAATCGCGTTGGACTTTACGAACTTGGCAACCCGCCAGGTAAAGAGCAGGTCTTCCATCTCTTTATCGCTAGGGCGCCTTTGCGTGACGACTTCAAGCTTATTGTAGAGCTGCAGGTCGGCTGTCTGAGCCAGCAACCCACCATTTACCCGCTTGAAATCCAGACGATGAATGGCTTCAGAGTCCCAGTCTCCGCAGACGAGTAAACGCACATTCTTTTTCCCGGCAACGACTTGCTGCGCTGCCTCGGATACCCGAGGAGCAATAATCACCTCGACGAACTGCCTCTCCACGATAGCTTCTGCAGTTTCTCCATCCAGTTCGCCGTTGAAGGCAATAATACCGCCAAATGCGGATTCCGGATCGGTGCTGAAGGCGCGATGGTAGGCTTCCAGTAGCGTCTTTCCGATAGCGACTCCACAGGGGTTGGCATGTTTGACGATGGCGCACGCCGGGCCTTCGCTAAACTGCTTGACGCACTCCAAAGCGGCATCGGTGTCACCGATATTGTTATAAGACAGCTCTTTACCCTGGAGCTGGCGGGCGGTAGAAATGCTTGCTTCGGCCTGCTTAGATTCAACAAAAAACGCGGCCTTCTGATGCGGGTTTTCTCCGTACCTCATGGTTTGCACTTGGTGGAACTGGAGATTGATAGTACGTGGAAATTCCGCCGATTCCTCACCCAGCCTCCGACCTAGATAGTTGGCGATTGCACCATCATATCCGGCGGTGTGCTCAAAGGTCTTGACCGCAAGATCAAAGCGTGTGGCAGCGGAAACCGAACCCCCATTTTGGTCCATCTCGTTAAGCAGGCGCGGATAGTCCCCGGCATCTACTACCACAGTGACGTCAGCATAATTTTTTGCCGCCGCTCGCAGCATCGTCGGACCACCGATATCGATATTTTCGATCGCCGTTTCCAAAATGCATCCGGGTTTGGCTACTGTCTCTTCAAAGGGATACAGATTAACCACCACCATGTCGATCGGAGCAATGCCATGCTGATCCATGACCTGATCATCGGTTCCCCGCCTACCCAATATTCCACCATGAATCTTCGGGTGAAGTGTCTTGACTCGCCCATCCATCATTTCTGGAAAACCGGTATGCTCCGACACCTCGACAACCGGAACACCATGCTCTTGCAACAGTCTTGCGGTGCCTCCGGTGGAAAGTATCTCCACCCCCCGTTGTTGCAGTGACCGGGCAAATTCCAGAATGCCGTTCTTGTCGGATACGCTGATTAAGGCTCTGCGGATAGCGGGCATGGTTTGATCTCTACTGTGTAGCACCGCGTGCTCGGTCCGCGGCATTGGTCTTGGTCTATTGATGGATCAGCCGACCCGGTAGGCCGTCAGCTTTTTGCGAAGCGTGCTGCGGCTGATTCCGAGCAAATCGGCTGCCTTTGTTTGATTGCCTTCGGTGTGCTGCATTACAGTCCGCAGCAAGGGCTCTTCGACTTCCGCCAGTACCATCTGATAAAGATTGGCCACGGCATGGCCATCGAGTTGCCTGAAGTAACTTTCCAGTGCATCGCGAACACATTCTCGAAGTGGTTCTTTAGATTTGTTTTTTGCCACCGTAAATGGCACAGGGTGTTGTTCCTGCTCCCTGATTGCTTCCGCGATCATGCAGCAATCTCCTGTTTCGGGTTCCGCCGTAGGAAGTATTCTCTGACGCAAGCAAGCTGTTCCTCGGCAGAATCTATTGTATTGATTTTTTTTTGGAATAGCGTGGTTGAGCAGAGCTGATTTCTGCTGTACCACGCGATATGTTTGCGGGCTATCCTGACCCCCGGGGTTTCTCCGTAAAAGCGATGGAGATGCCGCAGATGCGCCACTACCAGATCGGTTATCCAATCCGCTCGGGGAGCTGTTATGTGCTGGCCGTGTTCGAGGTAATGCAAAATCTCCCGGAATATCCAAGGACGCCCCCACGCAGCCCGCCCGATCATCAGTCCATCGGCCTTTGTATCATTGAGTACCGCTTTTGCTTTTTCGGGGCTGTCGATGTCCCCATTGGCGATCACTGGAATCGCCACGCTTTCTTTTATTGTCCTGATGGTCCGGTAGTCTACCTCGCCGTGGAAGCCGCAGGCGCGGGTCCTGCCATGTACGGCGATAGCCGCTATGCCCGCTTGTTCAGCAATTTTGGCGATCCTTGCGCCGTTTCGATGGTCTCTGTCCCAGCCGGTTCGTATCTTGAGGGTTACGGGGACATCCACCGCGGAGGTCACGGCATTCACTATCGCACCGACCAAACCCTCGTCCTTAAGTAGCGCGGAACCCGCTGCTTTTTTGCACACTTTTCTCGCTGGACAGCCCATGTTGATATCGATGATTTGTGCGCCCCTTCGGGCATTGAAGCAGGCCGCCTCTGCCATTGCCCGGGGTTCCGCGCCAACGATTTGTGCGGCGACCGGGCCCACCTCTCCGCGAAAGTCTGTGCGCCGTAAGGTTTTGACGGTATCCCGCAGTCCTGGGCTGGAGGAGATCATCTCCGTCACGGCCAATCCGGCGCCGAATCGACGGCAAAGTTGCCTGAATGGAAGATCAGTCACGCCCGCCATGGGAGCGAGCAGCAAATTGCTGTCAAGTTGATAAGGACCTATATACATCTAGGATCTGCGTTTGGTTTTTTTATAAGGGAGAGGACCTCAGTTTACGACGAAATCATACGCAGTCAAAGCTTGTTTTACGGCGGTGTGACCGAACCGATGGCATAAAAAGAGTGCCCGCAAGATCACAAGAAGTCGAAACGAAAACCCACAACATCCTTTCCGGGATCAGTCAGATACATGTCCAAAGCAGTAGATTGCCCAGGTTTAACCAGGGAGTGGATGCTCACCTGACTGGTGAGGTACTGTTCAGGACCGAAGCGTGTTCTGGCTGCCAGGTGCTGGTCTTTATCAAAAAGCTCGAGCTGTAACTGAGGATAGGGTTGAGAAAAATCAGCCCGATTCATGAACACCAACTGGATATGAAGCGCACCCAGTCCTTCTGGATCGGGCTCCACCGAGCGACTCAGAATGTGAAAGCGAGAGGGATCTTTCCAGGGCGCCAGACTGCACCCCAGCATGCTGCACAACTGCGTCATAAGAGGTCGTAGATTGGACAGTTGGGCAAGCCGGTCCTTGGAGAACCAGATGGCCTGGGTAGTTGCGCTCAGCGTCAGAATCAGGATGCTCAGGATCCAGGCAAGTGTGTGAGTTTCTTTTTTTGGGGCAGGGCCGGGGAGTGCCAGGTCTGGCCAGTGCTCGGTGTCGTCCGGATTTGCGAGGGGAGGCGGGTTAGCGGACTTCTCGTCTGCCGCTTGCTGATCCAGAAAAAGGGAGGGCGGATTGTGGGCGCGCGAGGATTCTGGCGGTAGTTCGGTCAACAGGCCGGGGGCGGTGATGATGGGCCCATCTACCCCATCATCGGGTGTGGCTGGTTCGGCGGGGGTGAAAAGATTCTTCTTCGCATTGAAGATGTTGTCACAGCAACAACAACGGACCCGCCCACTTGCGGCCTGTAGCTGGGATTCGGTTATCTGATATAGCGTCTTGCAATGAGGGCAACGTGTGTGCACGGACTGCTGATTTTACTGTGAGAGATCGGTTTCCCAATGCCATCATAACCTTGCATAGGGCGCAAGTGTCGAGTCAACCGGATTGCCTCCAGACCGGTAGTTCGGTCGCGTCAGGCTTGGGCAGGTAGGATATTAGTGCTGGTGGTGAGCGGATTCAGCTGTCGCAACTGGCGCATGAAAAAGGCTCTTCTGGCTTCTTTCAGGCTATTTTCGAATTCGCTGATGTTCAGCTCTATCAGGTTGGCTATCTGTCGTTTGTCATGCTGCTGATCAAGGAGCTGGTTCCGTTTGCCGTGAAGGATGGCCACTGCTCGCTTCTTGCGTTCGAGATCAAGACTGGCGATATTGCAAAGCCCTTGCAAGCACCATGAGCGGCTTTCTTCGGCGATCCCCGCTTCTTCCCTTTCAATCTGCAGCGAAAGCTTCGACACTGAGGCTCCTAATTCATCGATTCGATGCCGCAGATCCCTGCGGATTTCAAACAGATTTTGTACACCCTCTTCCACCCACCGATGGATCTTTTGAAGGTGGGAATCTTTAAGGTTCTTGATGGAAAGAATGGAATTCGGCATGGAAAGAATGTGATCGTATACCGTCTTCCAGCTCCCTTTGCGATGCCGGTAGAGCAAGTTGAGATAGTAGAGGAGCTGTCCTACCGCTTCGCTATAATCATAGCCGGGGTGGTTGATACTGATGGCTTCAACCACATCCGCATAGTCCGGCGCGGTAATTGAGAACCGTTCGTTTTCCTCGTGAACCAATCCCTTGGAATAAATGGCGATAAGCCTCTCCAGCAGGCGTTTGTGCTCTTCTGCATGGATACTGGCGTTGCTGGAGCGAATGATACAGGCGACCTCCAGCAACATTTCCTGAATTTCCCCGATATCGATCTTGCGACTGTCGGTGGTAAAGGCCTGTTCTAGATAATCCAGATAGTCGTGAAGTATCTGCACTGCCCGCTCCGGGAGTATACAGTTACCGTTTTTGGCAAACGCCTCGGATAACTCAAGGCGATGCGCCTGAATTATCGATCTGGATTCACCAAAATATGCCATTAGCCGACTCCGGTCATATCACGTTTTGAAGGACCTGGAAACTCTGCCTGCTTGCTGCTCCCCAGTCTCCTTTACTAGTATATTAGCATTTATTTAAATAAATTACCCAGTTTTAACTATATAGTTACTCATAGTATCTTTTATAGCGGCTGTGCTCTATTCAATAGCTGCTAAATCATTGGCGTATCCTATGGATACCGCACGCTAAGTGTATCGACTCATGAGGTTTTCTCTTTAAGTATTTCTACCACCGGACCGGTGGTGGGCGGGGCGTGAAGTGGCTCGACCGGTACCGCGCCGGGGCTGGTTGAGCTGTTGTCAAGCTGGCTTGGCTATCAGCAATACCCAGTCTTCAAGGGACACCGGAGGAAGGACTTCGAAGTCGGGACTGTAGACTGAGGTGACCCGGTCCACTTGATCCAGAAGGATACCAGAGAGTAGGACCGTCCCTTGGGGGTGGACCAGGGAGGCCAGTCTGGGTTTCAGATCGATCAGCGTATCGGCGAGTATGTTGGCAAGCAATAAGTCGGCAGCGACGCGGGGGACTTCCGTACTGGGGTAAGTTTGCAGCCGGTCGCTTACGCCGTTTTTTAGGGCATTGGCTTGGGTAGCTTCAAGCGCCTGTGGGTCATGATCGATGGCAATGACGGACCTTGCCCCCAGCTTCAGCGCGGCGATGCCCAGGATTCCGGAGCCACAGCCGAAGTCGACCACACTCTGCCCGCAGGGGGGGTTGCGATCTAGCCATTTTAGGCAGAGGGCCGTGGTCGGGTGGGTCCCAGTGCCAAATGCCAACCCTGGATCCAAGTCGATGAATAGGCCGCTTACCCCCTCTGGGCGCTGGCCGTCTGGGCATACCCACAAGCGCTTGCCGAATTGCATGGGCCGGAAATCAGCAAGCCATGCCCTTTCCCAGACCTGATCAGCCAGGTGCTCGAAACGGAGGGTCTGCCGGGTATTCCCGGAGAGCAAGTGGCTGAGGGATTGCCTAAGGGCTTTGGGCTGGATTTCCGGGGCGAACAATGCGCTGATGCAAGTTAACCGCCAGAGTGGAGACTCGCCGGGATCCGGTTCCAGAAGTGGCTCATCCGCGGCATCGCCAAGCGTAATGGAGATCGCCCCCAGGTCAAGAAGTGCCTGCTCGACCCTAGACACATTCTCCCTGTCGACTACCAGATGAGCTTGCAACCAGGGCATGAGCGCAGACTTGGCGGGGAACGTCGATTTCGGTAAGCGTTGAATACCTTGGGCCTAGAGTCCCAGTTTTTCCTCGAGATAGTGGATGTTGGTTCCTCCGTGAATGAACGCCTGATCCCGCATGATCTCCCGGTGCAGGGCGATATTGGTGCTGATTCCATCCACTACCATTTCCGATAGCGCGGTTCGCATTCTGGCGATGGCCGACCCTCTATCCTCCCCGTGCGCTATGAGTTTGCCGATCATCGAATCGTAATATTGGGGAACTCGGTATCCATCGTAAATATGAGTATCCACCCGGATACCGGGCCCTCCCGGCAGGTGCAGATGGGTAATCATGCCGGGGCTCGGTATAAAGGATTTCGGATCTTCTGCGTTGATCCGGCATTCGATGGCATGGCCACGAATGGATATCTGGTCCTGGGTATAAGCCAGTTTTTCGCCATCGGCGATCAAGAGTTGCGCCTTTACGATGTCGACCCCGGTTATCATCTCGGTCACCGGATGCTCGACCTGAACCCGGGTATTCATCTCGATGAAGTAAAACTCACCATCTTCGAATAGGAATTCGAAGGTACCTGCGCCACGGTAACCGATTTTTCGGCAGGCCTCCGCACAGATCTCGCCTAACTTGCTGCGCTGTTCCTCGGTGATCCCCGGCGCGGGAGCTTCCTCCACTACTTTCTGGTGCCGTCGCTGCATGGAACAGTCGCGTTCTCCCAGATAAATTGCATTGCCGTGGGTGTCGGCCAATACCTGAAACTCCACATGGCGGGGATTTTGCAGGTATTTCTCCATGTATACGGTATCGTTGCCAAAGGTCGCAGCCGCTTCGGCCTTGGTGAGTGATATCGCGTTCAGCAGCGTGGCCTCGGAATTTACCACCCGCATACCGCGTCCCCCTCCGCCCCCCGATGCCTTGATGATTACCGGGTAGCCAATTTTCTGAGCGAGGCGGAGCGTTTGTTTGTTGTCGGTGCCGAGTGGACCGTCGGAGCCCGGAACACAGGGAACTCCCGCCTCCCGCATGGCATCGATCGCAGTGATCTTATCGCCCATGAGGCGAATCGTTTCAGCCTTTGGGCCCACAAAGATGAATCCGCTCTGCTCCACGCGTTCGGCAAAATCGGCGTTCTCCGAGAGAAAGCCGTAACCCGGGTGAATGGCCACTGCGTCGGTGACT
This sequence comes from Gammaproteobacteria bacterium, assembly GCA_020445415.1. GTDB lineage: Bacteria > Pseudomonadota > Gammaproteobacteria > Chromatiales > Chromatiaceae > HKST-UBA178. Next base: position 16,067 of record JAGRGP010000022.1, read on the forward strand.
TCGGCGGCGCTGATAATGGAGGGTATCTGCAGATAACTACCGCTCGAGGCGGCCGGACCGATACAAACCGATTCGTCCGCCAGGCGGACATGTTTGAGGTCCCTGTCGGCTTCAGAGTGCACCGCTACGGTACGGATTCCCAGTTCTCGACAGGCCCGTTGAATGCGGAGCGCGATTTCTCCCCGGTTGGCAATCACAAGTTTTTCGATCATGGATGGGTCAATCCTAGTCGATGATAAACAGAGGCTGGTTGTATTCCACGGGCTGTCCGTTTTCGACCAGTACCTGTTTTACCACGCCCGATTTGTCACTTTCGATTTGATTGAGGATCTTCATGGCCTCGATAATGCACAGGGTGTCGCCAACACTAACTAGCTGTCCCTCGGTGACGAAGGGCTTGCTCCCAGGGGTGGGCGCCTCATAGAAGGTCCCGACCATCGGGGATTTGATCTGGTGGCCGGTAAATTCGGGTTCTGGGGGCTCGATCTTCTGACCTTGGGCCTCCGCGGTTGGCAGGCTAATGGTGGGAGGGGCAGCGGGCATCGTATAGGTGGGGATTGATCCATGACGGCTGATACGGACCGACTCCTCCCCTTCGTGGATTTCGATCTCCGCGATATCCGACTCTTCCAACAACTCGATCAGTTTCTTTACTTTGCGAATATCCATGTTGTATCAATCTCTCAATTCTGTTGCCCTGTCTCGATACGCTGCAATGCCGCAAGCAGGGCGAGTTCATAGCCTTGTGCGCCAAGCCCACTGATCACTCCGCTCGCGATATCGGAGAAATAGGAGTGCTTTCTAAATGCTTCGCGCTGGTAGACGTTGGAAAGATGCACCTCGATAAATGGGATGGCTACTCCCAACAGTGCATCCCGCAATGCCACGCTGGAATGGGTAAATGCGGCCGGATTGAAAATGATGAACCCAACCCTGTTGCGAGCCTCATGAATTCGCTCGATCAACTCATGCTCCGCGTTACTTTGAAAAAATTCTAGTGCGTGACCCGCGTGTTCCGCGATAGTGACTAGGCGCGTGCGAATGCTGTCGAGCGTGTCGTAGCCGTATAGCTCAGGCTCACGGCTTCCGAGGAGATTGAGGTTGGGGCCATTGAGTACCAGGAAAGTTGCCATGCCGTCTGCTGATCTGAACTACCAAATGGCCTCGATGCGGATTGACAGTACCGGGATGGCGGTTAACCGTGGCCGGCCCTATCCCGAGATCGTTGAATTTTCCATGATACGTCCCATGCTGTCCAGTTTCCCAGTAATTGGCGACCAGTTCGCGGCATTTATAGTCTGGTGAAATAGGATTTCGGGGCTACAGGAGGTCTAGAATCTGGCGCTCCAAAGTCTCATGGGAGATCTCCCCCGCCTGTACGTAGCGCGTGCGCCCGGAACGGTCGAAGATGGCGGTGAAGGGCAGGGTGCCAAACTTATTCCCTAAGGATGTTGATAGCTGGATGGCATCCACTCCCCCGATCACAACCGGGAAGTTGATCCCGTAAACGTCGCTGAAATCCTTGACCAAATCTCTGTCGTCGATGGCAATGGCAACAAATTGTACCCCCTGGGCGCGATAACGCTCCTGGGTTTCCACGAAGAGCGGCATCTCTTGGCGACATGGCGGACACCAGGTAGCCCAGAAATTGACAATTAGGACGCGTGCCTTCCATTCGTCGTGATGGCGGGTTACGCCCTCCAGATCCGGAAACGAAAATGCCGGGAGTCTCTCCAAGCCTTCCCCGACGAAGCTGAAGGAGGGGGTTCTCTGAGGCGCGAACTCTTGGTAACCAACCCAGCCAGCGCAAGCGGCCAGGATCAGTATCGAGATGAACAGGACAGGTCGGGAACTTTTTTTCATCGATTGGCTTTTCCGACATGGGCCGCAAAGGACTCAGCGGGCATGAACCCCACTACTCGCAGGTTACGTAATTCGTTCCCCGCCCGGTCATAGAACATGATGCTCGGCGGGCCTGGCATTCCAAAGTGCCCCTGGAGTAGAGCCTTGTCATCCTCATCGTCTTTGGTGACGTCAGCCTGCAGCAAGGTAAATCCGCTCAACGCCCGAATGACCTGGGGATCGGAGAAGGTGTAGCGCTCCATCTCTTTACAGGTGACACACCAGTCGGCGTAGAAGTCCAGCATTACCGGTTTCCCGGCGCGGCTCGAGGCCGCCACTTCCCGTTCAAGATCCTGAACTGTCTTGATGCGTTGGAAGTGCAGCTCCGCCTGTTGCTCACCACCTGCTCCCAGGCCCAGGCCGCGAAGAGGTTGGACGGTATCCTTGCCCCCGGCGGCTGCGCCAACCAGCATGAGCGTACCGTAGACGAGTAGCACGCAGCCCAGTCCCCGCCACAGCCGATCCCACCCGGAGGATTCGATCGGCAAGGGTTGTAGCGCCCCCATGTAAATGGCGCTCACGATCATCAGCATACCCCACAGCACCATGGCTGCTGCAGGTGGGATGATTCGTTCCAGCATGATGATTGCGACCGCCAACATGCCCACCCCGAAAACCGCCTTGATGGTATCCATCCAGGCACCGGCGCGGGGCAGCAGTTTACCCGCCGAGGTACCGATTATCAGGAGGGGCGTACCCATGCCCAGGGAAAGCGCGAACAAACCCAGGCCGCCGAGCAGGGCGTCACCACTTTGTCCGATGTAGATCAACGCCCCGGCCAGTGGCGGTGCGACACAAGGTCCGACAATCAGTGCCGACAGCAAGCCCATCACCGCGACACCGGAGTAGGAGCCGCTTTGTTGGCGATTACTGGTCTCGGCGAGCCGGCTTTGCCAGCGACTCGGTAGCTGCAGCTCATAAAAGCCGAACATGGAGAGTGCCAGCAGCACGAATACCAGGGCGAACAGGCTAAGTATCCAGGGATTCTGGAACATCGCCTGGAGATTCTGTCCAAACAATCCCGCCATGACGCCCGCCAGGGTGTAGGTGAGTGACATCGCAACCACATAGACGAGAGAAAGACTGAAGGCCCGAAAAGTCGTGATATTGCTCCCCTGGCCGGCAATAATTCCGGAAAGAATCGGAATCATGGGAAACACACAAGGCGTTAGCGATAAGAGTAGGCCAAAGCCAAAGAAGCTGAGGAGTATCAACCAGGTATTACCGCCGGCTAGGGTGGCGGCAATCTGGTCTTGCTCGGAGAGCGGGTCCGCGATCTGGGCAACAGCAGAGCCTTCGGGCGACGGAATGGTGAGCGGTTGTGGCGCGTCAGCATCCCCGGAGGTTTCAATGGGTGGCGGAGACACCAGGTCCGCGGCGGGTATGGCCAGGGGAATGGTCTTCTTGATCGGTGGATAGCAGATACCCGCCTCTGCACACCCTTGGTAGGCTACCAGCAGTTCAATCTCTGTGGCCTCGGGAAGGCTGCGTATTAGCGGGACCTCTAGGTCGATACCATGCTCGTAAACTTCCAGGTCGCCAAATGACCCATCGGGGCGAATGGTATTTTGCTTGACCTTGCCCTCCGGCAGCTCGATATTTCCGATTTTTACCCCTTCGCCCTTGATGAGCCTGACGCCCAGTTGATCCTGATAGAGATAGGTACCGTCGGCGATCTTCCAGTTCAGTAGGATCTTGTCTGCGGATACGACGCTGGCCACAAGCTGGTAAGCCTCTTCGGGAGGCAGAATCTCATCCGTTTCACCGAGGCCGAGCGTCTGTCCAAGCTGGCTGAGCGCGGCCAGCGGATCCGCCTGTTTGGAGGGTTGTTCGCCCAGCTTGATGCTGACCTGCCGGGATTGGGGCGGGTAGCAGATACCCGCGTCGGCGCAGCCTTGGTAGGTGGCGGTCAATTCCAGGTTGGTAGCCCCTTCGTCCTCTCGGGTAACCGGAATCTGGATTGCTACCTGGTTTCGGTAGACCTCCATTTCGCCGAAAAACTCGTCATGTTTTGTCTCCGAGTCTGGAAACACCGGGGTGCCGAGCCGGATAGATGGATTATCGCTGGTAAACTTGAACTTGCTTTGGTAAAGGTAATAGCCTTTGGCGATGTTCCAGTTGATTACCACCTGGCCCCTGTCGGTCTCACGTCCCGATAGTTGGAATGCTTGATCCGGCAGCAGGAAATCGTCTTCCGACGGTGGGTTGGTGGTTTCCGTTCCCAATGCCGGCAGGGCAAAGACCAACAGGAGACTCAGGAAGGCTGATTTGTGCATTGTTCCACCCAAAAGAGATAATCCGGTAGTCCCCGTTTCACAGGGACAGCAATAACCTCCGGAAGTTCATAAGGGTGTAATGATACAATAATCTGTTCAAGTTCTAGATATCTGTCATCCGTGGTCTTGATCAACAACAGTACCTCTTCGGCAGTTTCAATCTCCCCTTGCCATATGTAACAGGATTTGACTCCGGGTAGTTGGTTCACGCAGGCAGCCAGGCCAAGTTCCAAGATTCGGCGCGTGATCCGCTCCGCGCTGTCCCGATCAGGACAGGTGCAGTAAACAAGAAGGGTCTGTACCGACATTTACCAAACGATACTCCATCGTATCCTTGGCCGCAAAATTGCTCGCCTTGTCTCTCCCTGGTTCAGGGCGTAAGCTCTGCCAGCATGAATCCATTGTTCGTATTTCTGCTGCTGTTTGTGGGTATCCCGTTGCTCGAGCTCTATTTTCTAATAGAGGTAGGCACGCAGATCGGGGCGATTCCCACGATTTTTCTAACGGTATTTACCGCGGTACTCGGCGGCCTTTTGGTCAAGGTGCAGGGCTTTGCCACGGCACTGCGGGTCCGGGAAGCGCTGGCCAGGGACGAAGTGCCCGCCTTCGAAATGGTCGAGGGGGCGGTGTTGCTGGTGGCGGGCCTGTTATTATTGCTGCCGGGATTCATCACCGATGGGATCGGCTTTCTGTTATTGATTCCACCGGTTAGGAGGGGGTTGCTACTTCGGTTGCTGGACCGCTCCGGTGTGATACAGCGCCAACACTCGCCTGACCCGCCGGGTGATCGCAGCGGGCCCCGTGTTATCGAGGGGGAATTTCGCCGGGAGGATGACAGCTGAGGAAATCAGCAACTGCAGCGTGCGGGCGAGAGGGTCTGGGCCAACCTTTGTCACGCATTCATCGAATACCAGATTCTACCCAGTATTTCGTGAAGTGCATCATGACTTTTCAGCAGGGCTTTTGCTTTTGGCAGCCAGTCCGTCAACCGTTGCTGGCCGGCCGCCTTGTGGAAGAGCGCGGTCGGTGCGGGGATCACCTCGACACCCGCGCGCCGGAACACCTCGACCGCCCGCGGCATATGCATCCCATGGGTGACTAGCAGCACGGGGCCCAAGGAGAGCCGGTCCAGCAGTTCCGCCGTCATGACGCCATTCTCCCATGTAGTGCGGCTGGCCGCTTCCACCGCGATTACTTCGACACCAAACTCCTGTTCCAGTAGTTGTCGTGCGATTTCAGCCTCCGGTCGTCTGCCCGATTCGGTACTGCCACCGCTGGGTATGACCGGCAGCCCGGTTTTTCTTGACAGCCAAGCGGCATATCTCAATCGTTGCAACGACCCGGGATTGACCGTATCGCCCCCGTATTCAGCGGCGTCGCTCCAGCGGCCACCTCCAAGTACCACGATCGCCTGTGCCTTGGACTCGAGGATCTCGCGATCCGTTAGCACTGGGTAGGTTTCCACCAGGGACATCAGCCGGTCGGCTATGAAGGGAGTGCTCAGCAAATACAGCCCGGAAAGCGAAAAGACCAGCAGGAACCCCCCGGAAAGACGCCGGCACCCGCGGGCCAGGCCGGCCACCCCCAGTAGCACCAGTATGCCGGGAGGCAGCACAAATAGCTTTAGAATCCACACCAGCTCCGTGCCGGGCAAGCCAGTTACTCCCCGAGCAAAGGGTTGGCTTGACGGTCCGCGTGGTAAGAAGAGCGCACCAGGGGACCGCTGGCTACGTTGGCAAAGCCCATGGCTGCGCCTACCTTGCCCAGCTGGTCAAACTCACTCGGTGTGACAAAGCGCTTTACCGGCAGATGGTCCTTGCTCGGTTGAAGATACTGCCCCAAGGTTAGCATGTTGCAGTGATGGGCGCGGAGGTCAGCCATAACCGCTTCGACCTCGGAGATCTCTTCACCCAGCCCGAGCATGAGTCCCGATTTTGTTTGCACCTCGGGGTGCAGTTCCTTAAACCGCCGTAACAGCTCAAGGGAGGCTCGATAGTCTGCCCCCGGCCGGGCTTGCCGGTAAAGCCTGGGAACGGTCTCCAAATTGTGATTGAAGACATCTGGTTGGACCTCTCGGAATGCCTCCAGGGCAGAGGTCAAACGGCCTCTGAAATCCGGCACCAGTATCTCCACATGAATCCCTGGATTGGCCGCCCTTACAGCGGTTATACAGGCCGCGAAGTGTTTGGCGCCTCCGTCTCTTAGATCGTCCCGGTCCACCGAGGTGATCACCACATACCTAAGGCCCATGGCATGGACCGCCTGTGCAAGGTGATCGGGCTCACCCGGGTCCAGGGGGAGTGGTTTGCCGTGGGCCACGTCGCAGAAGGGGCAGCGGCGAGTACAGATGTCTCCCATGATCATAAATGTCGCAGTGCCATGATCGAAGCACTCCCCTAGGTTGGGGCAGGCCGCCTCCTCGCAGACCGAACTGAGTTTGGATTCCCGCAATACCCTTTTGACGTGATTAATGCGTTCTCCTAGGGGTAGTTTCGCCCGTATCCACGCTGGCTTACGCAGCGGCGGTGCTCCGGATTCCACTTTTACGGGAATACGTGAAAGCTTTTGTTTGCCTCGTTGATGCGTGTCCGGCGTGATCCGTGACGGCGCTTGAACGTTCTTGATTTCACTCATGATAGGGATCCCTGGTGGGTGTTCACCGAGTGTAAACGATTCAGTAAGATTGGCAGCAAATTTTTGCCAACCAGCTCCAGGTCGGCCGGCCCTCCAAGTTCACTGAGCTGGGTTACCGGGAGTCCGGGATATCCACAGGGATTGATCCGTTTAAAGGGTTCAAGGTCCATCGCTACGTTTAGACTTAGGCCGTGAAAGCTGCAACCATGCCGCACGCGCAGTCCCAGAGACGCAATCTTGCTTCCCTGAACGTAGACCCCCGGGGCATCCGGACGGGGGGCCGAGGCTATCCCATAGCCATTCAGCAAGTCGACGATGCTCTGTTCCATCAGGGTTACCAGCGGGCGCACACCGATGCGCCGTCGCCGCAGGTCCACAAGAAGATAGGCGATCAGTTGCCCGGGTCCGTGATAGGTTACCTGGCCGCCGCGATCGGCATGAATCACCGGAATGGTGCCCGGCTCGAGCAGGTGCTCGATGCGGCCAGCCTGACCCAGAGTAAACACCGGGTAGTGCTCAAGTAACCAGATTTCATCTTCCGTGTTACCGGTACGGCTGTCCGTGAAACGCTGCATGTCACGCCAGACCGGGAGGTAGTCGCGAACCCCGAGAAAACGGGTGTGCACTCGCATTGGCAACCCTTCCATCACGATATCTCGACCATCAGTTGGGCGGCGACTCATGACGAGCGGACTCGGGACCTCACAGGCTCATCAGGATCTGTTCGTGATCGCTGAGATCTTGGTAGATCGCGTCCAATTGGGCCTTGCTGCGCGCTTCGAAGGTAACACTGACCGAAAGATATTTGCCGCCGCTGCTCGGGCGCGTACGCACCGCTCCCTCGCCGAGGTAGGGCACGTGGCGGCCAACCAAGCTGACTACGAGTAGATCGAAACCGTCGCTCGCCAATCCCATCGCCTTGACCGTAAATTGGCAAGGAAACTCGAACAGTGTGTCTTGTTCTATCATGAATGGGGCCGTCGATGATGCCTGTGATTACTGCCGCTATACCCGAAGTTGTTGGGTGTTTTTGGGATTCTCCGAGAGCCCTCCAAACAACCCCACCCGAGCCCAAATAGAGGTTAAGGTTTATCAGCCCCGGCTCACTCGAACCAGAGCAACACGGTATCCTTAACGTTCTGCAGGATACTCCCCTCTCCGATCGGCTCCAAGGATACCAGTGGCTCCGACGAGATGAGGGCGCCGTCCAGAAACACCTTTACGCTTCCCAGTATTTGTCCCTTGCGCACCGGGGCCATTGGCAGGGTATCCACGCTCATGCTGGCCTTCAGGTTTTCGTACTGATTTCTGGGTATCGTGACTGACAGACCGTTGGTCAGACCCAGCGACGCCTTTTCCTTTTCCCCCTTCCAAACTCTTACCTGGCTCAGCGGCTCGTTGGCTCCGTATAACCGATGGGTTTCGTAGAAACGAAAGCCGTAGTTGAGTAGGGCCTGGGTCTCTCGGGCGCGGGACTCCTCGCTATCGGTTCCCATGACCACGGATATCAGCCGCATATTATCCCGTTTCGCGGAGGCCACCAGGCAGTATCCGGCCGCTTCCGTGTGCCCAGTCTTGACCCCATCGACCGAGTTGTCCCGCCACAGTAACAGGTTACGGTTGTGCTGCTGAATATCGTTGAAAGTGAATTCCTTAATGGCGTACCAGGCATAGTATTCGGGGAATTCAAGGATCGTGGCTTTGGTAACCTTGGCGATATCCCGTGCGGTCGTGTAGTGGTTCTGGTCGGGGAGGCCGGTACTGTTGGCAAAATGGGAGTTCACCATTCCCAGCCGCCGAGCATGATCATTCATGAGATTGGCGAAGGTCTCCTCGCTTCCCGCAATATGTTCGGCCAGGGCGACACTGGCGTCGTTTCCGGACTGTACGATCATACCTTTTAGTAGCGATTCTACCGAGACCCGTTTGTTTACCTCGATAAACATTCTCGATCCCGGAGTTCTCCAAGCCTTTTCGCTAACCAGCACCTCGTCGGCCAGCTTGATGTTTCCTTCCCGCAGTTCATGAAGCACGGCGTAGGCGGTCATGATCTTGGTGAGACTGGCAGGTTCCAGGGTCTGGTCCGCGTTGTTTTCCGCGAGGATGTGATCGCTGTCATAGTCGATCAGCAGGTGGCCCCCCGCGGACACTTGGGGTGGGGCAGGTATGGAGGCAGCGGCGGCGATCTGGCAGATTAGCACCAGTAGCAGGAGGGATGAGGGTAAGATTCGGTAAAGTATGGTATGCACGGTAATTCCTCGGGCCTCTTCAATAAAGGTACAGCAGGGCCCGCCGAACTGTGCCTGGTTCCGGTTTAACAGCTGGTGATCTGGCGATATTTCCATCATCCATGTAGCTTGATCCTTCGGCGCCCGTTTCCCGCCCAGCGGATCCAACTGTTGCCGCGGCGGGCACTATTCGATAACGATATGCAACTGATCGTGTCCCAACTGGGCAAGCTCCCGGGAGATTTGGTCAGACTGCTCTACGTCCTTCAACGGACCAACCTGAACCCGGAACAGGGTTTCCCCCCGAAGGTTTCCCTCGCTGATCCGGATAGGCTGATCCAGGCTGAGCTGTAAGCGCTGACGCAGCCGGTTAGCGTTGTGCAGACTGCTGAAGGCGCCTATCTGAATGAACATGCTGGGAGCCGCCGTGACGCCACTACCGGTGCTTTGCTTGGCGACCAGGGGGGGTGCCTGCGGGTGCCGGGGATCAATGGCAACCACCTCAACCAATCCGGTGCCTTTACCCAATATGCCCAGCTTGGTGGCTGCCGCATAGGAGAGATCAATGATCCGGTTACCGTGAAATGGTCCACGGTCGTTGACCCGTACGATCGCGCTTCGCCCATTGGTCAGATTTCTCACGCGCACATAGGTCGGCAAGGGTAGGGTCTTATGGGCGGCGGTCATGGAGTACATGTCGTAGGGTTCGCCACTGCTGGTGCGCCGTCCATGGAATTTAGTGCCATACCAGGAAGCAATCCCCCGTTCAGAGTAGCCCTGACTGTTCGCCATGACCCGGTAGTCTTTTCCGAATACCGTATATCTCTCCGGATTACCGTAACGGCTGATCGGTTCGGCCCGGGGGACCGCGTCGCTAATGCTGTCCGGGTCCAGCTGCCGGGGTGGGGCACCGTCAGACGGGTCCAGTATCATGGTGGACGAGGTGGTACATCCGGCGAGCCATGCCACCAGAACCACAGCTTGCAGGAGGAGTCCAAACCCTAACTTGGCTGGCGTATTCATCATCCTTCGGAACGGCGCAGCCGCAAGATCTCTTGACTCAACTGGTATACCGCCATCGCATAGAGATTACTGTGATTGTAGCGGGTAATAACATAGAAATTGTGCAGTCCCAGCCAGTACTCCATGCCGTCTTCGCCTTCCAGCGCGATCAGGCTGGCCAAATCGTTTTCGGTTACCTCGCTATCGGGCTTGATACCCGCCCTGCGCAGCTCCGCCACCTTGATAGATGGCTTCATTCCGGCATCGAGGTACGATTGGTGACGGCTCTCCACGCCACTGGCTCGGGTAGTTACCGGGTGCCCAGGGCTCCACCCATGCCGTTTGAAATAGGATGCCACACTGCCGATTACATCGGCAGAACTTTGCCAGAGGTCCCTGCGGCCATCGGCGTCGAAATCGACCGCATAGGCGCGGTAACTGCTGGGGATGAACTGCGGCATTCCCAAGGCTCCCGCATAGGAGCCCATAGCCGATGTCATATCTATGGTCTCTTCTCTTGAGAGCAACATGAACTCAGTCAACTCCCCGCGGAAGAATTTACCCCGTTTCGGGTAGCCAAAGGCGAGGGTGCTGAGAGAATCTAGAACCGGATAGCTGCCCAAGTGCTGGCCATATCGGGTTTCGACGCCAATGATAGCGACAATGATCTCGGGCGGCACACCGTACTCTGCCTCGGCCCGCGCGAGCAGATCGGCGTTGGCATCCCAAAATTCCACGCCCTGGCGGCTGCGGCTTTCGGTGACGAAGATAGGGCGGTATTCGCGCCAGGACTTCCCTTCGGCGGGACGACTGATGGCGTCGATGATTGCCTGTCGGTAGGTGGCTTTGTCCATCAGCAATTGCAACTGCTCCCGGTCAAAACCGTGGTTGGCTTGCATCTCCGCGATGAAATCTGCCTTTCCCAGTTGGTAGCTAGCCGGTTCCGCCGCCGATAGGTTGGCAATATTCCAGACCAGGAGGACCAGCGCTAATAGGCGTATCGAGTTGGTGATAATTGTGTTCTCCATCGACCGTTGTTCAAGTTGGTAGCAATTTTCTGTGAGTATGGATCGACATTAGGATACCGAAGCCGATCATGATGGTCACCAATGACGTGCCCCCATAGCTTACCAGTGGCAGCGGTACCCCCACCACTGGCAGTATACCGGTTACCATGCCGGTGTTGATGAACAAATAGAAGAAGAATACCAGGGTAACGGTACCTGCCAGCAGCCGGCTATAGGTATCTTGCGCCTGTACCGCAATGTACATACCCCTCAGAATGATCAGCAGATACAGCGTCAACAACAGCAGGATGCCGATGAGTCCAAACTCCTCGGAAAGGACCGCAAAGATGAAATCGGTAGTGCGTTCCGGAAGAAACTCAAGGTGGGATTGCGTACCGTTTAGCCAGCCCTTGCCATACAGTCCACCCGAACCGATGGCGATCTTCGACTGGATGATATGGTATCCGGTGCCCAGGGGGTCGCTCTCGGGATCGAGAAAGGTTAGAACCCGGTCGCGCTGATAGTCGTGCATGCCCCATTCCCAGGTTATCCACCCCACGGGGATCGCGGTAATCATCATCCCAAGTATGAACCTCCAGCTAAGCCCGGCGAGAAATAGCACGAAGATTCCAGCGCTCGCTACCAGCAGGGAGGTACCCAGATCCGGTTGCCGGGCAATCAACAGCACGGGCAGCAAGATCATTGCGCCCGCCGCCAACAGGCGCTTCCACTGGGGGGGAAGCGGCTTTTCTGCTAGGAACCAGGCAATCATCATCGGCACCGACAGTTTTGTCAGCTCCGAAGGTTGGAAGCGGAACACCCCAATATCCAGCCAGCGCTGCGCCCCTTTGCCGATCTCGCCGACGATCAGCACCGTGATCAGCAACAGCAGCGCGAAACCGTAGAACCAGGGGGACCAGCGCCGTAACTGGGCGGGCGGTATCTGTGCCACCAAAAGGGTCCCGACAAAGGCTGCTCCCAACCTGAACAGCTGCCGTTCGATCTGTCCGCCATGCTGGTCACTGGCACTGTAAAGCACCACTAATCCAAACCCACACAGCAGGAATAGCCCAGTCAGCAGGGGTATGTCCAGGTGCAGGTCGGCGAGCAACCCGTCGGCCCGCGTTGGATTGGACTCAGGCAGTCCGCTTGGTTGATGAACCCTTGGCCGGGTCATGGCTGCTGTTCCAATAAATGGTAGTCCATGATCCGCTTGGCGATTGGTGCGGCTACCGAGCCCCCATGGCCACCATTCTCGACGATTACGGCGACCGCGATCCGTGGTTTCTCTACCGGAGCAAAGGCGATGAAGAGCGCATGATCTCGCATCTTCTTATCTATTTTTTCCTCGTCGTATTCCTCATCCTGTTTGACGGTAAATACTTGCGCGGTACCGGTCTTGCCGGCGATGTGATAGTGCTCGTTGCGGATCAATCGCGCGGTTCCCCGTTGGCCTTCGATAACCTGTGTCATGGCGGCGATAATCGTCTTCCAATTTTCAGGGTCGTTGACGGGTAACTTTACCTGAAGATTGGCGTTTGGTGGCAGCGAGGGTCTTCCCGTACTGTCAAAAACCTGGCTGACCAGCATGGGGATTCGGTTAACGCCACCTCCCGCCAGGGTCGCTGTGGCATGGGCCAGCTGAAGCGGGGTGGTCAGCATGTAGCCCTGTCCGATTCCTGCGATGAGGGTCTCTCCGGGATACCAGGGGGCTTTGCGCCTTTGTCTTTTCCACTCCTTGGAGGGCAGGAGTCCACTCCGTTCATCAGCGATATCCGCTTCGGTTTTTCGGCCGAAACCAAACCGGGAGAGAAAGTCATGTAGCCGGTCAATTCCCAATTGGTGTGCCAGTGCGTAGAAAAAGACGTCGCACGACTGAATGATAGCGTCATCGATGCTGACCGAGCCATGGCCCCCCTTCCGCCAGTCCCGGTACTTATGGGAGTGGCCGGGAAGTTGATAGAACCCCGGACAATAGTTCTTTTGAGCTATCCCGATGGTTCCGGTTTCCAGCCCGGCCAGCCCAATAAAGGGCTTAACGGTGGAACCGGGCGGATACTGCCCCCTGATGGCACGGTTGAACAACGGCTTGGTTTCGGATTTTTGCAGGGCATCGTAATCTTCCGACGATATGCCTTCAACGAAAAGGTTGGGATCAAAACCCGGATTGCTTACCAGTGCCAAAATCGCACCGTTGGCGGGGTCTATGGCAACTGCCGCACCGGTCTCTTCGCCGAAGGCAGTCATGGCAGCGTGTTGCAGTCCCGCATCTAGGGAGAGGTGCAAGTTCTTCCCGGGTATTGGCGCCTTGCTTTGCAGGACTCGGATTACCCTGCCGAAGGCGTTCACCTCCACCTGCTGGAGTCCAACCTCACCATGGAGAAGCTTCTCGTAGCTTTTTTCGATTCCCGTCTTGCCGATATGGCTGGTGCCTGAATAGGCTGAGTTGTCAATTTGCTGTAGTTCTTGTTCGTTAATGCGCCCTACATAGCCGACCGCGTGGGCGGTTTTGTCTTCTAGCGGGTAATGGCGCAATAGCTTGGCTTGGATTTCCACCCCTGGAAACAGGTGTCGGTTGGCTGCCAAGCGCGCAACCTCCTGCTCGTCAAGACGCACTCTGATCGGAATGCTGTCGAACCGTCGGCGTTGTTTGCGCAGGCGCTCGAAGCGCTTGAAATCGCTGTCTTCTATGGCGACGATTTTGCCAAGCGCCTCCAGAGTCTGATCCATTTCCGTTACGCGCTCCGGCGTCACCTCGAGACTGAAGGTGGGAACATTCTGGGCCAAGATCAGGCCATTTCTATCGTAGATCAACCCCCGGGTCGGTGGCAGTGGAAGTACCTTGACACGGTTGTCTTGGGAAAGCGTGGTAAAGTGTTCGTGATTGATTACCTGCAGGTTGATCAATCGCATCACGACCACCAGGACGAGGCAAACGACGATAACTACTGCAACCAATGCTCGGCCTCTGAATAGCCGGCTTTCCCACAGGTAGTTTTTGAGCGTACTCTGCGGCACGGGTCAGCTTACCTGGAATCGATGCCGCAGGTCTCTGAGTACAAAGAATATCCAAGGCCAGATTATCATGCCGACAAAGGGCGGTACCCAAAAGAGTAGCGACGGAACCGGTTGAGAAATGGCGCCCATTATCCACATGTTAATCAGTTTTTCGATTAGCAGAAGAACGAGTATGGTCAGCGACTGTTGCCATACCGGAAAGAGTCTCAGCCTCTGATGCATCTTCTGGGTGATGTAGGCTATCAACGATAGCGCCAGTGCATGCTGTCCCAGGAGGGTCCCGGTAATAACATCGACCGCGATTCCCACCAACCAGCCAACCCCTACGCCGACCCGCTGGGGTGTTGCCAACGCCCAGTAGATCAGTACCAGCGTGTGCCATTGAGGGCGGTAATACCTGGCCCATTCGGGTAGCGGAAGAATGAGCAATACGAAGGCCAGCAGAAAGCTGGTTACAATCACAATGCCACCCTTTTGATAACTCAATATCAAGGCAATACATCCCCCTGTTCAGGTGCCGGCGTGTCGGGTTCGGTTGCCAGATTCAAGCCTTGTATGCTATCCAGAGTCCAGACCAGCAGCGCTTCTCTAGCCTGATCCAGGCGGGAGGTTGGTCGGGCCTCGATCAGCGCAAACGGTTGGCCAGGATTTCTGGTAACCGACGTGACCTTGGCCACCGGGTAGCCCCTCGGAAAGCGGCCACCCAATCCGGATGAGACCAGCAGATCTCCCGCTTTTATATCGGCATTGTTAGGCAGGTGGGGAAGCTCCAATACGTCGATTCGACCGGTGCCCATCGCGACCGTACGCAGGCCGTTGCGATTAACCTCCACCGGCAAGGCATGCCGGGCGTCGGTGATCAGCAACACGGTGGAGGTAAACGGATTGACATGAGTCACCTGTCCCATGACTGCTTTGGCGTCGAGCACTGGCTGCCCTTGGTAGATGCCCGACGTGCTACCTTTGTTGACGGTTACCTGTTGACGGTAAGGGTCTAGATCCACGGCCACCAGTTCCGCTATTAGCACCCGGTCACCAATTTTGAAGGAAGAGTCCAGCAGATTGCGCAGCCGCATGTTTTCGGCTTCCAGCGCAGCCAATTTCTGTTGGTGTACCTGGAGCAGCAGGTTTTCCTTTTGAAGTGCCTGGTTTCGGGTGATCAGGGTACTGCGCGCGACGAGATTTTCCGATATCCAAAGGCCGGCGTTTCTGGGGATGTTGATGGCTACTTGTAGGGGTGACAGCAGCACCGCCAACGCGGACCTCAACCCCTCCAGGTGGTGCTGCCGATGGTCGAAGACCATTAGCGCAACCGACACCACCAGTGCGACCACCACACGGGTGTTTATCGACGGTCCTTGTGTGAAGATCAGTTTAATGGCTGATCAGCCTCGTTCCGAGTGAGCCCGCCCAGTGGCGCCCTAAGTCCGCGCCCGAGATTCCTACCGTAACTCACTACTCCACTGCAAACAGCAGTTCGCCGCCACGTTCGTCCAGCATCTCCAGCGCCCTGCCCCCTCCCCGCGCGACACAGGTTAGCGGATCTTCGGCGATGACCACGGGCAGGCCGGTCTCTTCTTCCAGCAGTCGGTCTATGTCCTGCAGCAGGGCGCCACCCCCAGTTAGCACGATCCCTCTTTCCGCGACGTCCGCCCCCAATTCCGGAGGCGTTTGCTCAAGCGCCGCCTTAACCGCGCCAACGATTCCCGAGAGTGGCTCCTGAAGAGACTCCAGGATCTCATTACTGTTCAAGGTAAAGCTTCTGGGGATTCCTTCAGCCAGGTTCCGGCCCTTGACCTCGATTTCTCGTACCGCATTCCCCGGAAAGGCGGAACCGATTTCTTTCTTGATGCGTTCGGCCGTGGCCTCGCCAATCAAGGTGCCATAGTTGCGGCGTACGTAATTGATGATGGCGTCGTCAAATCGGTCTCCACCCACTCGCACTGAATTGGCATACACTATTCCATTTAGAGATATGATGGCGACTTCGGAGGTTCCACCGCCGATATCCAGCACCATGGAGCCCCGGGCTTCATCTACCGGCAGCCCCGCACCGATAGCCGCTGACATGGGCTCCTCGATTAAATAGACCTCTCGGGCACCGGCACCTGCCGCCGATTCCCGAATCGCGCGGCGCTCCACCTGAGTCGAGCCGCAGGGGACACAAACCAGTACCCGGGGGCTAGGACGAATCAGCTTGCTTTCGTGCACCTTGTGGATGAAGTGCTGTAGCATCTTTTCGGTGACGGTGAAGTCAGCGATCACGCCATCCTTCATCGGCCGGATAGCGGTAATGTTGTTCGG
The DNA here is from genome assembly GCA_020445415.1 of Gammaproteobacteria bacterium. GTDB lineage: Bacteria > Pseudomonadota > Gammaproteobacteria > Chromatiales > Chromatiaceae > HKST-UBA178. The sequence continues at coordinate 32,438 of JAGRGP010000022.1, forward strand.
TGTCCGTCCCAACATCTGCTTGGCTTCGTTCCCCACGGCTGCCACGGATTTACCCCCACTGGGGCCACGGTCCATGCGGATGGCGACCACCGAGGGTTCGTCGAGGACGATTCCTTGGCCACGGGCGTATATCAGGGTATTGGCTGTCCCCAGGTCTATGGCAAGATCGTTGGAGAATAGTCCGCGTAAGCGTCTGAACAACATGGTGAAATGATATTCCGTAAGGTGCAATTGGCCGAGCGGCCAGCCGACACGTGGGTAGAGGCATGGCCGATACTGCTCGGAAAAGGTGTAATTTAGCAACCGCAGGGGGTGCTGAGCAAGATGTGGTTCAACAAATCCGGCGCTAGTTTGGGACACCACCGGTGATTGAACTGCACTTGCCATTCTAAATGTGATAGCGTTTTACCTTTTCCCTACATTCACAAGGCAGGGGTATCGAGCAATGTCTTTGGAAAAGTCCCAGGTCGAGAAGATCGCGCATCTTGCGCGACTGCGGGTGAATGACGAAGAACTGGAGCAGGTGGCGGGCGATCTCTCCAGTATCCTGGACCTCGTTGAACAGATGAACGCCGTTGATACCCGGGGTGTGATTCCGATGGCGCACCCATTGGATATGGTGCAGCGGCTGCGAAGCGATCGGGTAACAGAGGAAGATCAGCGTGATCTGTTCCAGTCAATCGCACCGGCAACCGAGAAGGGTCTATATCTTGTGCCCAGGGTCGTCGAGTGACGTGGGATCAACTATTTGCCGCACCGTACCGGCGCCGTGACTTGCTCGCGAGCCGGCGCGGATGGTGCTGTGCAGTAACGGGGTGATTAAGTGCAACTGTTTGAGATGACGGTAGCGGAACTTGCAGCCGGTCTGCGGGCGGGAAGCTATTCGAGTGAGGAACTGACCCGGCATTATCTTGACCGCATCGCGCGTTTTGACGCTGTGCTAAACAGTTTCATTACAGTGGTGCCGGAGCGGGCCCTGGAGCAGGCGCGCAATGCGGATCGGCGGCTCAAGCGAGGCGAGGCGGGCCCCCTGACCGGCATACCGATTGCCCATAAAGACATATTTTGCACCCGTGGGCTCAAGACCAGTTGCGGCTCGCGTATGTTGGATGATTTCGTCGCGCCTTATGATGCCACGGTGGTTAGCAAGATGGATCAGGCGGGGCTGGTGGTGCTGGGGAAGACGAACATGGATGAGTTCGCCATGGGTTCGTCAAACGAGAATAGCTGGTATGGGCCGGTGCGCAACCCCTGGGATACGGCGTTGGTTCCGGGTGGCTCGTCTGGCGGTTCGGCGGCGGCAGTAGCCGCGGGATTGTGCGCGGCCGCAACCGGCACCGATACCGGGGGGTCTATCCGGCAACCTGCCGCATTGTGCGGGCTCACCGGTCTGAAGCCGACTTATGGCAGGGTATCCCGCTACGGGATGGTGGCATTTGCCTCATCATTGGACCAGGCGGGGGTACTGACCCACAGTGCCGAGGATGCGGCGGCGATGCTGCAGGTGATGGCCGGATTCGATCTGCGGGATTCCACCAGTGCCGATGAACCGGTGCCGGATTACAGCGTCGGCTTAGCCGGTAGCTTGGAAGGATTGAAGATTGGGCTGCCTAAAGAGTATTTTGGTGAGGGATTGGATGGGGCGATAGCGCACTCGATTCGGCAGGCGATCGATGAATTTCGTAGTCTCGGCGCAACGTTGGTGGAGATTTCGCTACCCAACACCGCCCTTGCCATTCCCACCTACTATGTGGTTGCCCCGGCGGAATGCTCATCCAATCTGGCCCGATATGATGGCGTAAGGTTCGGCTATCGATGCGAAGCGCCACAGGATCTGGAGGATCTTTACCAGCGCTCTCGATCGGAAGCGCTGGGCAGCGAAGTGAAGCGGCGTATATTGATCGGGACCTACGCGCTTTCTGCCGGCTACTACGATGCTTACTATCTCAAGGCGCAGCAGATTCGCCGGCTGATTTCCGAAGACTTCCGCCAGGCGTTCGCGCAGGTCGATGTGATTATGGGGCCAACCACCCCCAGTACTGCATTCGCCATCGGCGAAAAGGCGAAAGATCCGGTCACGATGTATCTTTCGGATATCTATACCATCGCTGTCAATCTAGCCGGATTACCCGGAATGTCGATACCCGTGGCGCCCGTCTCCGGCCGCCCGGTGGGCCTGCAGATTGTCGGTAACTACTTTCGGGAAGCCCAGCTGCTCAACGTTGCCCATCGTCTTCAGCAGGCAACGGGGTGGCATCTTAAGCATCCCGGGGACTATTGGGCCTAGCAAGGCTGAATCACCAGGTGGAGCCGCGCGCCGTGCTCTTGAACATATCCAGTGTCAGGGTCTTCATCAATGCAATGGGAAACTGTCATCGGGCTTGAAATTCATGCCCAGTTGGCCACCAAATCAAAAATTTTCTCCGGGGCGCCTACTGCCTATGGCGCTGCCCCCAACACTCAAGCCTGCGCAGTCGACCTCGGCCTTCCGGGCGTGTTGCCGGTGCTAAATGCGGAGGTGGTGGTGATGGGTGTTAGGTTTGGTGCCGCGATTGGGGCTATACCACAAGGGCGCTCGGTGTTTGCGCGCAAGAATTACTTTTATCCCGATCTCCCCAAGGGCTACCAGATTTCGCAGTATGAGTTACCGATTGTGGGAAAAGGCAGCGTGGAGATTGTACTGGACGATGGGACTACCAAGCGGGTCGGGGTTACCCGAGCTCACCTGGAGGAAGACGCCGGCAAGTCGTTGCATGAAGACTTCCATGGACTGACGGGTATTGACCTGAATCGTGCTGGAACGCCGTTGCTGGAGATCGTATCCGAGCCGGATATGCGGTCGGCCCGGGAGGCGGTTGCCTATGCCCGTAAAATCCACCAAATTGTCCGTTATATCGGTATCTGCGACGGTAATATGCAGGAGGGGTCGTTCCGGGTTGATGCCAATGTCTCGATACGTCCCCCGGGCGGAGAACTGGGAACTCGTGCCGAACTCAAGAATATCAACTCGTTCCGATTTCTCGAACGTGCCATCAATTTCGAGGTGGAACGTCAGGTGGATATTCTGGAAGCGGGGGGGAGCGTTGTGCAGGAGACCAGGCTCTATGATGCCGACCGGGACGAAACCCGCGCTATGCGTTCCAAGGAAGAAGCCAACGACTATCGGTACTTTCCGGATCCGGACTTATTACCTGTCGAGTTGGATGCCAAGTTCGTCGCAGATGTCGTTGCTGGGCTGCCTGAATTGCCGGACGATCGGCGGCAGCGATTTTCTAGCGTATTCAGCCTGAATGCCGAGGATGCCGCCCTACTGACCTCTAGTCGTGAACTGGCGGATTACTATGAAGCAGTGGTAGGTGTCTCGGGCGACGCCCGGTTGGCGGCCAATTGGGTGATGGGGGACCTGGCGGGGGCCCTTAACCGGGATGGGCTGGAGATTACCGATGCCCCCGTCGCTCCGGCGCAACTGGGCGGCATGTTGAAGCGGATATCCGACGGTACCTTATCTGGCAAATTGGCCAAGCAGGTGTTCGACGCCATGTGGTCGGGAGCGGGCAGTGCCGATGAGGTTATCCTGAGCCGTGGTCTGACTCAGATCACGGATATCGACGCCATCGCACGGCAGGTTGATGAAGTGCTCGCCGCCAATCAGTCGCAGGTGGCGGCCTTTCGAGAGGCTGACGACAAGAAGCGGGCAAAGATGTTGGGCTTTTTTGTCGGTCAGGTAATGAAGGCGACCGCTGGCAAGGCCGACCCCAAACAGGTTAATCGCTTATTAAGGGAAAAACTCTAGTCTTTCGACGGGGTGACCCGATTGCGCCCCTTGTCTTTTGAGATATACAGGGCCCGGTCCGCTCTGGCTAGAAGGTCCATTTTGTCTTCACCCAGACGGTTTTGGGCAAGACCGAATGAGACCGTAATCTTCCCCAAGGATTCGCGGGTCCCCGTGCGCACCAAATTGGTGTTGGCGATATGTTCTCTGATTTTGTTGCATAAAATAACAGCGTTTTCCAGCTTGGTGCTGGGAAGTATGACGGCGAATTCTTCCCCTCCATAGCGGGCTGCAATGTCCTGGCCCTTGACCATCCTGCTGAGGGTTTCGGAAACGAAGCGGATGACCTTGTCGCCAACCAAATGCCCGAAGGTATCATTGACCCGTTTGAAATGATCAATATCGATCATTACTAGGCAAAAAGGGTTGCACATGGGGTCCGATTCCTGGGCGACACTATCGAGATTAGTGAAAAAGGTCGCGCGATTGATTAAACCCGTGAGTGCGTCGGTTGATGCTTGGCGTCGGACCTGCTCCAGCTCTTTACGCAGCTGGTTCATATTTTCCGACTTTTCCGCAAACTCAAACTTCATCCGCTCCATGGATTCCTTCATCATCCGGGTCTCTTTGAGCACGTCACTGAGTAGGCTGTAAATGTCGTTTAGACTTTCCGCCCTGTCGCAGGTCTCATCGAACCGGTGCAACACCTCTCCGTAATGGTCGGCTTTATCACCGGTTTGGGTAAGGGAGTGGGCGGTTTCCCGCAGGGTGACAATGATTTCCTGGCGGATCTGTTCCGCCTGCTGGAGATTGCACTCCGACAGGTATTGCTGGTAGATCTGCTCGTTTATTTCGTCGGTGAACTGGTGGTCTTCTTTATCCAATAGGCCGTCGATGTGGTCTTTGAGTAAGGGTTTGTCGTCCAGCACGTAGTGGTACCAAACGGCGTAGTTCTCCGGTGTCGGGGGAATCCCATATCGGGTCATTAACGGCAGTGCCAGACGCAATTTTTCGGCGCAACCGGTGAGGTCCGTGCGTGCGGAAACATCATTTTTTGCCAAGGGAAACAGCCTCTCGTCCTGCAGTGGTTACTTAGGTACTCTGAATATCAATAACGGTATAAACGCTAAATAATTTAGGGGGTAACAGAGAAATACCCGGTTGCCCGTCTTCTCGGGATTGCCAATTAATCGCTTGGTTCCTGCAATTTATTCCCTAGCATGTGGAGTTTGGTTGAGCATCTCGTTGAACTCCCTAACTTTTTGTAGCAGTCGATCATTCCTCGACAGGTCGTGGGTTAGCGTGTGCGCGATATCGACCAGCTTGCGCCGTTTGGAACGAGCAAAACGACGCATGGCTTCGGCCGCTTGCCGCTCGCTGACCTGGAACCGTTCCATGTAGATGCCAATGGCCAGGCTTATGGCGCGATTACTCTTAATAGCACCGGTCAGGTTTATTTCATTTTCCTGCAAACGGCGAAGCTCCGCGTGACGCTCGAGTGCGGCCTCAATCGCGGGGATTAGTTGCACGGCACTAACCGGTTTGACGAGGTATCCTAGGGCACCTTCCTTGGCGGCTAGATCCACCAACTCCTTATCGGCGTAGGCACTCAAGTAGATTGACGGTATGCCTGCCCGGTCACGTAGCCTGCGGGCAACCTCGATGCCGAAAATTCCCGGCATACGTATATCCAGCACCGCGAGGTCAGGACGTTGTGCGCATCCCAACGACACGGCCTGTTCTCCATCGGTAGCCACCGCGACCCCATAACCCGCTTGAGTCAGCCCTCGCTCGAGCGATGTGAGAATGACACGGTCGTCATCGGCAATCAAGATTTTCGTTCTTATCATTGTGTGGGTCTCCAAAACGGACGATGTGCCGACCCCGGGGGGGCGGTAGGGCCCCTTTCCTGTGGGGCTTGTCCAGACCATCCAGATCTGTAATTTCAGTCGTCGGGGTTTAGGAGTAACCGAAAATGAAATCCACTTTCTCGAGGTGGCTCTACCGCCAGTGAGTTTATGGAATACCCATGAATATTAACCTTAACCGGTTTTAGGTGCTACTGGAATTCACCCGCCGAAGGTCGCGGCGGCAACGGTGTAGCGGCTTCCCTGCTTCAATTTGTCGTAATTACCGAATACTTCGAGAAAGGCCCGTTGAATGAAGCGCCTGAGACCGGTGATCGTCACCACATAGATACGGCCACCTGGGCGCAGCCGTGTCAAGGCATCGTAAAAGTAGAGGTAATAGAGTTCTTTCCCGGTTTTTGCCGGAAGATTCGAGACGATTACGTCAAACGGGCGGTCTTCGATCTGGTTAAAGCCATTGCTGAGTAGTATATCGACATTGTCGATGTTGTTTAGTTTGGCATTTTTGCGGGTGTATTCGACCGCGACGAAATCCTTGTCAACCAACATATGGTTACCCTGTGGGGCAAGCCGTGCCAGGGTCAGGCCTAGCGGCCCATAGCCGCAGCCAAGATCCAGACTATGATCGCCCTGACGGATCTCCACGTAATCCAGCAGCAGCCGGCTCCCTTCATCGACTGCCTTTGGTGAAAAAAGCCCCCAAGTGGTACGAAATCGCAGCGCTTCGCCTCTCAGCAGCGTACTAAATTCAATATCCCGGCGAAGGCTATCCAGGTAACTGACGGTCTCGGGTGGAATATTGCGGGGATAGTTCACGCCAGCCTGCCACCACAAACCGGGCAGCCGGGATCCGCTCTCAGCATGACGGTTCGCCATTCCATTTCCAGTGCATCAAGCAGCAAAAGGCGGCCGCGAAGTGGCGACCCCGCTGAGACTAACAACTTGAGCGCCTCCATTGCCTGCATGCTGCCGATGATTCCCACGAGTGGCGCCGCTACGCCGTTTTGGGAACAGCTTTCGTCCAGTTCCCCATTCTCCGGATAGAGGCAGCGGTAACAGGGATCACCGGGTTGTCCCGTAAACACCGAGATCTGGCCTTCAGTGCGTATTGCCGCCCCCGACACCAGGGGCGTTCGTAACTTGACACAGGCGGCATTGACCGCAAACCGGGTGGTGAAGTTATCACTTCCATCGATCACCAAATCCGCTTGTCCGATTTGTGCTTCGAGGGCAGATTCTTCCAATGCCGTGGCCAAGGTAAGGATCTTGCAATCGGGGTTGATGGCGTGCAAGGTCTGTTTTGCGGAATCGACCTTAGGCATACCGATTCGGTCACTGGTATGGATAATCTGGCGCTGCAAGTTCGTGAGGTCCACGCGGTCATAATCAACCAGAACTAACTCTCCCACACCCGCCGCGGCCAAATACATTGCCGCCGGTGAGCCTAGCCCCCCCAATCCGATTATCAGCACGCGTGAGGCAAGCAGCTTCTCCTGCCCTTCCAGATCGATGGCGGGAAGCATGATTTGGCGGCTGTAGCGCAGGAGTTGTTCGTCGTTCATTGAGGATTGAGCGGTTTCGGTCTAGACCACTGGGGAGGGGCTGGCACCATACCCTGGCAAGGACAAAAACGATGGTGCGGATATTCTAGTATCCTGTCCGTGCCGGCGCCATAATCCCGGCGTAAAAGGCAGGGTGGTGTCATCATAGGTAGTGGCGCCAGTGCTCCGGGCGGGGGTCTTTCAATCCATGGTCCCGATTGGCATAGCGTTCTACGAAGATCTTGCGGGTGCAATTGCTATCGCCGCGAACGCAGCCGTTGTTCGCCCGCTGCACCTCTTCGGTGTAATAGTAAAGGGCCCGTTTCAGTGCTACCAACAACCGGTTGCTGAGGTGGAACCCAGTTTCTGACAGGCCGGTTTCAATCTGCTCGAGAGAAATCGTTAGGACGTGGTAGCGTATATTGAGCAAAACCGCGGATTCGGCGGTTACCTCGAGCACTCCGTCCACTCCAGCCATGAGTTCAGCCGCGGTCCGTGCCTGATTGGGGTCGGGGTGCAGTTCACTGAACCACACTTGCCGATATTTGATGAGTTCATCGTCGCCGGACGTCATATGTTCCAATCCTAATTCGTGATTCGAATTAGTCAACTGGGCGTGGATTCTCCGATTCGGAGCCCCGGATTCGTCCCGGTTTCCTGGGTTGGCCGATGGCCCTCGGTAAGGCGGTCGAGTCCGCTTAGATCGTGCCGGGTCCGGATTGCCACATAACCCCGCTCCGCTAACAGTAATCTGACCTGCGATCCCTGATCGAATCCATGCTCAAGGAGTAGCCATCCTCCGGGGAGCAGATGAGCAAAGGCTTGATCGATGATTTGACGGAGGTCGTTCAGCCCGGTCTCCCCCGAGACCAATGCCCCGACTGGTTCCCAAGGTAGCCCACCTTGACCGAGGTGGGGGTCGCCAGCCCGAATGTATGGTGGGTTACTTACAATCAAGCTAAAGTTGATTCCACTCGGCAGAGCTTCGCACCAGTTCCCCTCTGCGCAGGCAATGTTTCTCAGGCCGATGCGTTGGAAGTTTTCCCGAGCCACCGCGAGGGCGGCCGCTGATCGATCGGTTGCCCATATCTGGCTCATCGGCCGTTCATGGGCGAGCGCGGCGGCAATCGCGCCACTGCCGGTACCCAGATCGGCAATAGTGTTACTCAGGTTGAGTGGGAGTAACTCAAGGGCACGCTCTACCAACAACTCGGTCTCCGGCCGCGGGATCAAGGTCTCTCGGGAGACCTTGAGCAACAACGACCAGAATGCTTTCTGGCCGGTCAGGTAGGCGTGCGGCTCCCCCTTCAGGCGGCGCAATATCAGATTTCGGAACCGCTTGAGCTCATCCGGAGTAAGCGTTTTCTCTGGCCAGGCGAACAGATAAGCGCGCGATTTACCCAGGGTAAATGCCAGCAAGCTCTCCGCCTCTAGATGGGGCACTAAATCCTTGGCGGCGGAAAGTGTTTCCACCGCCTCCTGAACCACCCTCTGAATGGTCTGAGGGCGGTCAGCCGTTTTCATCCGCCAGTGATGCGAGTTGCTCGGCCTGCTGTTCTTGAATCAGCGGTTCAATGAGCGGGTCTAGGGCGCCGCCTAAAATTTCATCGAGCTTATAGAGAGTGAGATTGATGCGGTGGTCGGTCACCCGGTTCTGGGGGAAATTGTAGGTACGAATACGCTCGGAGCGGTCGCCGCTGCCAACTTGGAGTTTACGCGATTCGGCCCGTTTACTGGCCTCCTCCTGCCGTTGTCCAGATAACAACTTGGCCTGTAGCAATGACATTGCCTGAGCCTTGTTTTTGTGCTGCGAGCGCTGATCTTGGCACTCGACCACGATGCCGCTTGGCAGATGGGTGATACGAACCGCCGAGTCAGTCTTGTTGACATGCTGGCCGCCCGCACCGGATGCCCGATAGGTGTCGATGCGCAAATCGCCAGGGTTGATATCAACCTGGTCGATGGATTCTGCTTCTGGAAGCACTGCGAGGGTACAGGCAGACGTGTGGATGCGGCCTTGTGACTCGGTTTCGGGTACCCGCTGAACCCGGTGTGTTCCAGACTCGAACTTCAGTTTGGAATAGACGCCGCGGCCGCTGATTCGACAGACGATCTCTTTGTACCCCCCTTGTTCTCCCAGACTCTCGCTGACCAGTTCGGTTTGCCAGCCCTGCAGTTCGGCAAAGCGAAGATACATCCGGTACAGATCTCCGGCGAACAAGGCGGCTTCAGCGCCACCGGTACCGGCCCGTATCTCCAAGAAGATGTTTCGTTGATCATTGGGATCGGCAGGTAACAGTAACAGCAGCAGCTGCGGCTCAAGCTGCTCTAAGGCCGATGTCTCCCGATCCACCTCCTCTTTTGCCAGCGCCGACATTTCCGGATCATCAAGCATGCCGCGGGCACTCTCGATCGCATGTTGGTGCCCGCGGTAGCGATTGTAACAACTCACCACCGGGTCCAGCTGGGCATATTCTTGGCTGAGGGATCGGAATTGGTCTTGGTCCCCCTGAATCTCAGGGTCGGCCAGCAATGCGGTGATTTCCTCAAATCGCTCGCCAATCTGGTCCAGTTTACGGCTGATTGTTGCTTTCATTTGCTCCCGGAAGTGTCTTTTATCTGGAACAGCGTATTAGCGGCATCTAGTAATTCCACCTGCCCCTGAAAGCCTGCCTGTCTTATCTGAGCGCTGGGAGTATGCAGCAGTTTGTTGGTGAGGGTATGGGCGAGAAAGGCCATCGCCTCTTCTGGTGTTTTTCCTTTCTGCAACTGTTTCAGGGCGCGTTCCAGCACCTCGTTGCGTAATTTTTCCGCCTGCCGGCGATAATCTTGGATCATTCCCGCGGCGTCCAGTGACCGCATCCAGCCCATGAATTCCGCGGTATGTAGCTCGATAATCTCTTCGGCCTGGGCCGCCGCTTCCTGGCGCGATCTCATATTTTCGTCGATCACCTCTTGCAAGTCATCCACGGTATAAAGATATACATCATTGAGATCGCCAACTTCGGCCTCAATATCCCTGGGCACTGCTATATCGACCATGAACATCGGTTGGTGACGGCGTTTTTTCAGGGCACTTTCCACCGACCCTTTACCGAGCACCGGTAGCGGGCTGGCGGTTGATGAGATTAAAATATCGGCTTCCGGCAAGTGGATGGGAATTTCCGGCAGGGCGATAGCGTAACCATCGAACTGATGAGCAAGGGTGTGGGCGCGTTCCAGGGTCCGGTTGGCCACAATGAGTTTGCCGATGCCATGCTGGTGCAAGTGACGGGCTGCCAGCTCGACGGTTTCTCCCGCCCCAATCAGCATGGCGGTCTGCCGGCTCAAATCGCTGAAGATCTGGCGGGCCAGGCTAACCGCGGCAAAAGCGACGGATACCGGGCTGTGGCCGATGGCGGTATCCGTGCGAATCTGTTTGGCGACCGAAAAGGTATGCTGAAAGAGTTTGCCCAGCAGTTTTCCGGTAACCGAGGCGTCACAAGCCGTTTGGTATGCTTGCTTGACCTGTCCCAGGATCTGTGGCTCCCCTAAGACCATGGAATCCAGGCCACAGGCCACCCGCAGCAGATGAGAAACAGCGGCACTACCTTCGTGACAGTATAGATAAGGAGAAATGGTCTCTAACTCCAAACCGTGAAAATCGGCAAGCCAGAGGCAGGCTTCGTCTGGCGGGCAGTCGGCCAGGGAGATGTAAAGCTCGGTGCGGTTGCAAGTCGACAGGATCACCGCCTCGTCCACGCCGGTTCTGTCGCAGGCGCTGCGCAAGGCTGCCACAATAATGTCCGGGCCGAAGGTGACCCGTTCGCGCACGGCAACCGGCGCTGTTTTGTGATTGAGGCCAAGTGCTAGCAGTGCCATGTGAACTTTATTAGGCGTTGGAGAATCTGAAATTTTGTAGTATCAACTGGTTAAATTCAAGCGCGGCCGAAATTCCACCCTATTATCTGTAATCTCGATTATGATTGTAGCTCCAGGCGGTTTACCGGGTTGGTTACCAGTTTTCGCGTCCGGGGTCGGTTACTAACCGGTCGGTTTGTATCTGGGAGCTCTGAATGAGACAGTGTTTATCGTTCATCGCCATACTATTGGTGTCCTTTCTTTTGCCCGGCTGTTCGGCACTAATCCACCGGCAAGCGCCGGCCCAAGAGACAGCCAAGCCGGATCCGGTATTGCCGTTTCCCAATCCCGTCACTGGAGTGACCGAGCTGACTTCGGAAGTCGTCTTTAACACGTTGGCCGGTGAGATCGCGCTCCAGAGGGGGCAGTTTGATCGTGCATACAAGCACCAAATGCAGGCTGCGATTAGCGCTCGGGACGCCGTTGCGGCAGAGCGCGCCACAAGGATCGCGATGCTGCTCAAGCGGGATGACCAGGCGCTTGCCGCGGTGACGCATTGGGTAGCGCTGGCTCCCAATGCCTTGGATGGACGGCAGTTGGCCGAGTTACTCCATTTCAGGGCGGGGCAGGATGATTTAGCGCTGACCCAGATGGAGGCGATACTCGCCATCAGTGAGGGCCGGGGCGAGGATGGTTTTATTACTGCGGTACTGGTCCTGAGTAAAGAGCAACAACACGACCGGGTGATGCGGCTGGTTCACCGGTTTACCGGCCAGCATGCAGATGATCCCAGGGCGGGTTACGCGGTTGCGCTGTTATCCCTGATCTGGAAGGACTATTCTGGCGCGGAACGGGATATCAATGAGGTCCTGGCGCGTTGGCCCAGATGGAGCAAGGGAAGTATTCTCTTGAGCCGGATTCGCAAGGCCCAGGGCGACAATGATGGAGCCTTGAAGATCCTTCGGTCGGTGGTGGAGCAGGATAGAAACGATCTCGAAGCCAACGTAGCGTTGGCAAAGCTGTTGGTTGAAACGGGTGACTTCGAGGCAGGTTACGATCAGTTCCGGAGAGTTGACCGGTTGGCGCCCGGCGAGCCGGACACAAGTTATGCCTTGGGAGTACTGGCGCTGCAACTGGAGAAGTTCCGGGAGGCAAAGGAGTACTTCAGGCAATTGTATGATAGCGGTAACCGGGTGGACGACGCCGCCTATTATCTGGGCAGGATTGACGAGCAGCTGGAGCATCCAGACTCGGCTATCCATTGGTACGGGCAGGTGAAGAAGGGGGATTACCTTCTCGATTCCCGGGTTCGCATAGCCCGGGTAATGGCGGACCAAGGACGTGTCCAAGAGGCTCGTCACTGGGTGCAGAATCTGCGAATTCAGATGGAAGAGCATTCCGTACAGCTGTATTTGCTGGAGGTTAGTATCCTCAAGGATCATGGCTCCGCCGAGGACGTGTTGGCGCTCTACGAGAGGGCGCTTGAGGACCATCCCGACAACGATGACATCCTCTACGCCAGAGGCTTGTACGCGGCGGAAATCGGTCGTATGGATATGCTGGAACAGGATCTCCGGCGGGTGATTGCCCACAATCCCACCAACGCGGATGCACTCAATGCCCTCGGGTATACTTATGCTGATCGGTCGGTCCGATTCGATGAGGCCCGAAGGTTGATATCCCAGGCGCTGTCGCTTAAACCAGAGTCACCAGCCATACTCGATAGTATGGGGTGGTTACAATACCGGCTGGGTAACTATCAACAGGCACTGGAGTATCTACGGCGAGCATACGAGCTGATGCCCGACGCGGAGATCGCCGCGCACTTGGGAGAGGTGTTGTGGGTAACGGGAGACAAAACCGGCGCTCAGAAGATCTGGCACCAAATACTCGGTAAGGAGCCAGACAATCGGCATGTACGAGAAACCATGGAACGCCTGGAAAAGTGAGTGGTTTAACGCAACTTGTAAAGGTAGGACGACCTGTCCCGGCAGCGCGTCAGTGTGCCTTCAAGGCCTCGCCGTCTAATGCCATGGAATAGCGACTGAATGGGAAGTGAGCGGGTTGGAGGGATCTGGCTGGCGCCGGCAAAGCTTAATTTGATGTTGAGAATTGTCGGTCGCCGCCACGATGGATACCATCTGTTGCAAACCGTCTTCCAATTTCTCGATCTGGCTGATGAGTTAAGCTTTTCTATCCGAGATGACGGAAGAATCAAGCGGGTGGGCTCGTTACCAGGAGTGCCCGAGAGCCAGGACCTGGTGGTGCGTGCAGCCCGATTGCTACAGCAACGGACCGGAGTCGCGCAGGGCGTTGAACTGCACCTGAGGAAATATCTGCCAATGGGTGCGGGTCTTGGAGGGGGTAGCTCGGATGCCGCCACCACGTTAGTGGCGCTGAATCAGTTGTGGGGGACCGGCTTAAGCCAAGCCGAACTCGCGGAGCTAGGGGTATCGCTGGGTGCTGACGTTCCGGTCTTCGTGGGTGGCTGCGCGGCATGGGGAGAAGGTGTGGGTGAACGGCTGCGGCCGCTGGATTTGCCTGAACCCTGGTACTTGCTCCTGGTGCCTCCTTGCCAGGTGTCAACCAAACAGGTTTTTACCGATCCCGATTTGACACGGGACTCTCCCAGGATCAAAATACGCGACTTTCTCGATGGTAGTGAGGAAAACGACTGTTTGTCAGTGGTTTGTGTCCGATACCCTCAGGTTAGGGAGGCGTTTGACTGGCTCGCCAGGTTTGCCCAGCCTCGCTTGACGGGAACGGGCGGGACTGTTTTCGCGAAATTTGCCCATAAGGAGCAGGCCAGAATGGTCTTGCGACAAGTTCCTGACCCATATCGTGCGTTTCTCGCCAAAGGACAAAACCGGTCGCTGCTTTATGCAAACCCGGCCGCCTCGGGCGTGCTCCCGGGGGAGAAGCGGGATGATTAATTGGGGCGTCGCCAAGCGGTAAGGCACAGGGTTTTGATCCCTGCATGCGCAGGTTCGAATCCTGCCGCCCCAGCCATTGTGAGAGAAATCAGGCCGTAATTGTGGATGTTTCGGCAGGATTGAGGACCTGTAGGAGTTCTCTTGACCCGCGGAGCGGGCATGAACGCGGGGGGTGCTGCGGCACCGTTCCTAGTAGCGGCAGCTCTTAGCCACACCGCCCTGCAATCGGTTTAGATCGCTTATTCGCGAGGACCTGATCGTGTCAGAAAGCGGCATGATGTTGTTTTCAGGAAACTCTAATCCGGATCTCGTGAATGAGATTTGTGGGTGGCTGAGCTTGCGGCAGGGACGGGCCATCGTTGGTCAATTCAGCGATGGCGAGGTCATGGCCGAGATTATGGAAAGTGTGCGTGGGCGCGATGTCTATGTCGTCCAATCAACGTGCCGGCCGACCAATGATAATCACATGGAATTGTTGGTTCTCATCGATGCCTTACGCTGGGCGTCAGCACGCCGGATTACCGCGGTCCTTCCCTATCTCGGGTATGCGCGTCAGGATCGCCGGCCGCGGTCGGCGAGGGTGCCAATTACTGCCAGGCTGGTCGCCAAGCAGATTGCAGCGGCCGGGGCGGATCGGGTGATGACCGTTGATTTGCATGCCGATCAGATACAGGGGTTCTTTGATATACCTATTGATAACATATACGCCTTGCCCATCCTGTTGGGGGACGTATGGCGACAGAAATATCCGCGGTTAATGGTGGTTTCTCCCGACGTGGGTGGTGTAGTGAGGGCGAGGGCGTTGGCCAAGCAGTTGGATGATGCTGACTTGGCGATAATCGACAAACGACGCCCACAGGCCAATGAGGCGCAGGTGATGAATATCATCGGCGACGTAAAGGGGCGCAGCTGTGTATTAATCGATGACCTGGTGGATACGGCCGGGACATTGTGCAAGGCAGCCAGTGCGCTGAAAAAACACGGGGCCTTGCGGGTAGTGGCTTATTGTACCCACCCGGTGCTGTCTGGCCCGGCAGTTCAAAACATTAGTAACTCTGAACTGGATGAATTGGTGGTATCCAATACCATCCCGTTGCACGAAGATGCATTGGCCTGCGAGAAGATCCGCCAGATCAGTGTAGCCGAATTGATCGCCGAGACCATGAGGCGTCTGGCGACAGATGAATCCGTAACGTCCCTGTTCGTGGGGTAAACCACGGGCAGTGTAACGGCATTGTTACCGTCGAACTGGTCGCGGGGAGATGGTGATATTTTCAACCCATAATGATTTGGAGCAAATCATGAGCGATACTACTGAAATTAACGCGCAGTCGCGTGTAGACGTGGGTAAGGGTGCGAGCCGCCGCCTGCGTCGCACGGGATTGGTCCCCGGGATTGTCTATGGGGCTCATCGCGATCCCCAGATGATTACGCTTTTCCACCACAAGCTGGTTCAATATCTGGAACACGAGTCGATTTTTTCGACCATTCTCACCTTGAACGTGGATGGAAAGAAACAGCAGGTACTGCTGAAGGATATTCAGCGGCATCCGGCAAAACCGTTTATTCAACACATCGATTTTCAGCGGGTCTCGGCCCGGGAGAAGATCCGTACCAATATACCGATTCATCTGGTCGGTGAAGAGATTGCGGTCGGAGTCAAGATGGGCGGCAGTGTGTTTCATCATATTGCCGACGTGGAGGTTAGTTGCCTACCGAAGGATTTGCCTGAGTACCTGGATGTGGATATCTCGAAACTGGAGATCGGCGGGGCTATCCGCCTTTCCGAGATCGTTGTTCCAAAGGGTGTAGAGCTTCCAATTCTGGCGCAGGGGGAAGATTTTGACAGCCCGGTCGTGACTATCTCTGCGCAGCTTATGCAAGATGAGACCGAGGCCGAGGAAGGTGAAGAGGGCTTGGCCGCGCCGGGAGAGGTTGGAGGCGAGGACGAGGACTAATTGTTGTTCTCACGGCCAGTGGCAGGCCGGTAAAGAGTTGTTATCTGGTCTGCCGCTATCTCGTCACTCTCCTTGTTCCCCTGCCGTGGGTTCCTTGTGGTTGTCCGATGAATTCATCCTCTTCGAATCCGGTTCGCGCAATTATTGGCTTGGGAAACCCGGGGGATAAGTATCAACAAACCCGGCACAACGCCGGGTTTTG
>JAGRGP010000173.1 GCA_020445415.1 Gammaproteobacteria bacterium
AATGGAACTCAGTCCCATCTGGAGTTTCTGCCGGAACGGACCACGGATTTCATATTCGCGGTACTCTCTGAGGAGTTTGGCCTTACCGGCGTGATCCTGCTACTCTCGCTTTATCTGTTAATCATTCTACGCGGTCTCTATATCGCCACGCGGGCTCAGGATACCTTCAGCCGCTTGCTGGCCGGCGCCTTGACCCTGGTATTCTTCGTCTACCTGTTCGTCAATACCGGAATGGTGAGCGGACTGTTGCCGGTGGTTGGTGTACCACTTCCATTGGTAAGCTATGGCGGCACAGCGACGGTGACCATTTTGACAGGATTCGGTATCCTGATGTCGATCCATACGCATCGCAAATTACTGCCCACATAACCGCGAGCGGAGTGGATAGATGCGCAGCTTGAACCCGTACTGAATAAGGAGCAAACCACTAACATGCAGAGTAAACCAAGCTGTATCGGGATTTTTCTGGGGACGCTGCTCAGTTTGGCAGCTGCGACCGCCTCCGCAGAGAGACCCGACAGCTACAATTCGGATAGAGATAAATTGATCCGTGAGATGCAGAATGAGCACGGCTTCGATGCGGAGAAGTTGCGCACGCTGATGGCAAAAGCGGTTTATCGTCAGAGTATTATCGACGCGATAAGCCGTCCGGCCGAGGCAAAACCCTGGTCCCAGTACCGGCCGATTTTCCTTACTGCGAGTCGCATCGAACAGGGCGTCGAGTTCTGGGAACAGAATGCAGCGCTGCTGCAACAGGCCGAGCAGGTGTACGGCGTTCCATCTGAGCTGATCGTTGCCATTATCGGCGTCGAAACGCGTTACGGAGGCTATCTCGGCAAGTACCCAGTGCTGGATGCTCTGACCACCCTCGCCTTCGGCTACCCCAAGCGCGCCGCTTTTTTCAGGAGCGAACTGATTCAGTTCTTGTTGTTAACCAGAGAGGAGCAGGTGGATGCGACCGCTGTACTCGGCTCCTATGCTGGCGCCATGGGACTGCCGCAATTCATCCCGAGCAGCTATCGAGCTTATGCAGTCGATTTCGACGGCGACGGCCGCCGTGACCTGTGGAACAGCCGGGCCGATGTGATCGGCAGTGTTGCAGCCTATTTCCAGCGTCATGGTTGGGTGAGAGGAGAGCCGATCACAACACGAGCCAATGGTGCCGACAGCCGCCATGACAGCTTCGTGGATACGGATATGAAACCCTCGATCCCATACAGCAGCCTGCGTCAAGCTGGTATAGAAAGCGAACAGCCCGTTGCAGATGATACACTGGTCAGCTTGGTGCGACTGGATGGCGAACAGGGTCCCGAGCACTGGCTCGGGCTGAACAACTTTTATGTGATCACCCGCTATAACCATAGCAATCTGTACGCGATGGCGGTGTATCAGCTGAGCCGCGAGATTGTTGCCGAACGCAACAGACGAATCGACTTTGGGCAGACAAGAGTGAGTGAACTCAACAGGGCAGGATACCAATGAACAATATGCTACGCATCGCTGGAGTCTTGCTGATGATACTCGCGGTGGGCTGCTCGACACCCCCCAAGACAGTCCCGGAAATCGGCGACAGTGCACCGGAACAGCATCTGGACCCAGACAACATCGCGGACGCGGTACCCAGAATCGAACCACGCAGCCGTTATGGGAATCCGGACAGCTACTGGATATTTGGTAAACGCTATCAGGTGATGAACGATGGCCGTGGATATCGCGAGACAGGTATCGCATCATGGTATGGAACCAAATTCCACGGCCGCTACACCAGCAACAGGGAGCCGTACGATATGTACGCGATGACAGCCGCGCACACCTCTCTGCCACTTCCAACCTATGTGCGGGTGAACAACCTGCAGAACGGCCGTAGTATCGTGGTCCGGGTCAACGATCGCGGCCCGTTCCATGACAACAGGATCATCGACCTCTCCTATGCGGCGGCAACCAAACTTGGCATCCTGGAGCGAGGTACCGGACTAGTCGAAGTGATAGCGATTGATCCACGCCAGCCCCTGCCACAACAGCTAAGTGTCGTAGCACAGCAACAACCACCATCTCCAGTGGACGCCAATCCGGATATGTTCATCCAGGTGGGCGCTTTTAGCAGTCGCCATAATGCGGACCGATTGCGCCAGCAGCTACAGAGCAAACTCGATCGGCCGGTACGTATTCACGCGAGCCAGCACCAGGGTCAGGACTATTTTCGAGTTCAGGTGGGGCCACTCGCCGATATCGAACAGTCTGATGTAGTCGCCCGGAAACTGCTCCAGCTGGGCATGAATGAGATGCATATCATTACGGATTAAGTGTAACGCACCATAGAACCCGGTGGGGTACAACGATCTTACCCGCGGGTTTTGGCGCCTGAACAGACAGAAGGAAAAGCCTGTGCCAGTCAAGCACCCCCTTTTTTGTATTGTTACCTGCCTGCTACTACTGCATGCGCTACAGGGCGCCGTTGCCGCGATGCCAATTCCAGCTCCACCAAGTGTGGCGGCCAGCGGCCATCTACTGATGGATTTCGACAGTGGCCAGATTCTCGCTGAGAGCAACGCGGATCAACGACTGGAGCCAGCCAGCCTGACCAAAATAATGACCGCCTATGCGGCGATGCGCGAATTGAAAGCGGGCAATATCCGGCTGGATGACAAAGTCCTGGTCAGTAAGAAAGCCTGGCGCACACCGGGTTCCCGCATGTTTATCGAGGTGGACAAACAAGTAACGGTGGAACAGTTGCTGAAAGGGATGATCGTCCAATCCGGAAATGACGCCAGCGTCGCACTGGCCGAGCATATCGCCGGAAGCGAAGAGACCTTCGCCAACCTGATGAACAATCACTCCAAGCGGCTTGGAATGAGTAACAGCCACTTCGTCAACAGCACTGGACTGCCGGATGAAAATCACTACACCACGGCCAAGGATATCGCCAAGGTTTCCGCAGCCACCATTCATGAATTCCCCGAGTACTACGCCTGGTATGCAGAGAAGGAGTTCACCTTCAACAACATCAAACAGCCAAATCGAAACCGGCTGCTCTGGCGTGACGCCAGTGTGGATGGGATCAAGACCGGGCATACAGAGTCCGCCGGCTACTGTCTGGTCGCCTCGGCAAAACGAGATTCGATGCGGCTGATTTCGGTGGTCATGGGTACCAGCGGTGAAGACGCCCGCGCCGAGGAGAGCCAATCACTGCTCAATTATGGCTTCCGTTTCTTCGAGACACACCGGCTCTATGACGCGGAGACCGCGTTGACCCGAACCCGGGTGTGGAAAGGAGCAGCGGAGACATTGGCAGTGGGACTCGAGCAGGCACTCTACATTACTGTTCCACGCAACCAGTACGATAATCTGCAGGCGACCCTGAACGTAGACCCGAAGCTGTTCGCACCTATCAACAAAGGCCAGAAAGTGGGCAGCATCGAGGTGATGCTGGCAGGAGAACGCATCACCTCACAGCCGCTG
>JAGRGP010000174.1 GCA_020445415.1 Gammaproteobacteria bacterium
AAACGATGGAGCAGCTGCGCCTGATCGATGTCTCCGATAACGGTAAGCGCCGTTACATCGAACTCTATCACGGCGATCTCACCCGTATTCCCTCCCGGCATGCCGTGGATTTCCTGATCGTCTCCGCTTTTCAAGGTGACTACACCCCCACGTCTGGCTCTCTGATTGGATCGCTGGCGGCACAAGGCCTATCAGTTACAAAGCTGGCCGAGCACAAGGAACATGATCTGCGGCCGTCCAGTGGTTTTTGGTTGTCAGAACCCTTGGCAGACAACCTGTCGCACCTGAATATCAAACGCATTGTTTGCTTTGAACCTTCCACCATCGGTCCGCCTCCGGAAGTGGTGGGTAGCCTATTCCGTGGCCTGTTTCCCTTTCTCGGGGATGGGGGAGACCTAACCGTCGCTATGCCGTTACTGGCGACCGGGGACATGGGTTGGCCAAGTGAGGAGATGCTCGTTCCGCTGCTCGAAGCGGCTTATCAATGGATGAGTCGCGGACTCCCGATCACCCGGTTGATGATTGTGGAAAAGTCTGCCAACAAGGCCGAACATCTGGCAATGGTGTTCGATGATGCCGCCTCCCGATTACGTCAGCCGCTCCCACCCCAATCACCAATACCGCCGCTAACCAAGA
Organism: Gammaproteobacteria bacterium; assembly: GCA_020445415.1. GTDB lineage: Bacteria > Pseudomonadota > Gammaproteobacteria > Chromatiales > Chromatiaceae > HKST-UBA178. The sequence continues at coordinate 637 of JAGRGP010000174.1, forward strand.
CCATCAACCGCCGCATTATTACCGGTCTCGGCGGCTTGCTTGGAAAGCTGGCCTCGCGGATCGGGACATGGGGCGGTATTCCGGTTCCAGAAGCGCAAACGCCGGAAGAGACGCCCCGGCGGTATGATGTTTTCATCAGTTACTCGTCCGTGGATGCCGACGCGGCGGAAATCCTTGCCGCTTCGTTAAACGCCAAGCGCCCGGGAATCTCCATATTCGATTTTCGTTCTCAAATCGACAAAGGGGCGGCCTGGCAACAGGCAATCGATGACGCCATTACCCATTGCCAGCGAGTCATCGCGATCATGTCTCCGGATTATTTCGCCTCGGTAGAATGTACCGAAGAGATCATGATGGCTCGGTTACGCAACAAACGTGCCCGGGGAGGCATCCTGCATCCAGTGTACTGGCGCAGCCTCGATGACGAACTGGCATTGTGGTTGCAAATCATCAACTACAGTGACTGCCGGGAGCAGAATCGGCAGAAAATCGATGGCGCCGCGACGGCGTTGACAGATAGCCTCGGTAGCTAACCGTTACTCACCTATACCCGGCGTCCGTGGTTCCGGTTAAACTGATAGGCGATGAGCGCAAGAACAACAATATTAAACCGGCGAATCGAGGAGATCTGCGCCCTCGGCTGCGTCGAAGTCTACGGGATAATCGAACGCTTGGCGAAGGGTGAGCAAATCGCTCAACTTGCGGATGCGTCCCCGGAAGAGTGCCGGTACATCCTGGAAGAACTGCGCTCCTTGATGGCGGTCTACCAGGCTCGGGGTGGGAGATCAGAATGCCAGCTGAACCGGTAACGGAGCACCGTCATCGGTTCAAGGGGGTCATGGAAGTATTCTGGCGGTTTCTCGCCCTTGGCAGTGTGAGCTTTGGTGGACCGGCCGCCCATATTGGCTACTTCCGTAATCTCTTTGTGACAAAACTCGGGTGGATTGACGATAGCGCCTATGGTCGTCTCATCGCCCTCAGTCAATTTCTGCCAGGCCCTGGATCGAGCCAAATTGGCTTCGCCCTGGGGCTCAGGCGTGCCGGTCTTGCCGGTGGCATTGCGGCGTTTCTTGGGTTCACGCTGCCCTCCTTCCTACTGCTCTATCTATTGGCAATATACAGCCCCGGCGATCATGGCCCCGGATGGTTTCAAGGAGTGGTGCATGGACTTAAACTGTTTGCCGTGGTGATTGTCGCCGATGCCTCCCTAAGCATGTTTACGGCATTTTGCCGGGACCGTCTCTCAATCAGCCTGATGGTGCTGACTACCGCGTCGCTGCTGCTCTTTCCCAGTCTTTGGAGTCAGCTGGGAGTGCTGATAATCAGTGCGATCGGTGGCGCTATGTTTGGAAAGAAAAAGACCGTGGAGATCGGTCCACAGAGGGGGCTAAGGGGGGTCCCCCTGATCATCTTCGCCGGATTATTCCTGATACTCCCCTTGCTGGGGACTCAACTGGAATGGGTAGCGCTATTTTCAGGCTTTTATCAGGCCGGCTCCCTGGTATTTGGCGGCGGGCACGTCGTTCTGCCGCTATTACAACAAACCCTCGGAGATGCTTTGCCCAATGACCGCTTCTTGCTCGGCTACGCCGCGGCCCAAGGAGTCCCCGGACCGATGTTCTCCTTGGCCGCGTTTCTTGGTGCCGAGTCACTGTCGGGGCAAGGCTTTCTAGGTGCCGTGCTGGCCACCCTGGGTATCTTCCTACCGGGATTTCTTTTGGTGCTGGGCCTGCAAGACGCTTGGGAAGGTTTAGCGGCTCGGCCCTTGATCAGCAGCGCGGCCGCCGGTATCAATGCTTCGGTGGTCGGCTTGCTGCTTGCGGCATTGTATCAACCGGTATTCACCAGCGCGGTATCCTCGGCAGCGGAGATGGCATTGGCGGTACTCGGGTTCTTCGCGCTACGCACGCTAAAGTTTCCGGTGGTGATCTTGGTGGGGATCTTCGCGGTGCTGGGTGGCCTCTTAGGATGATGCCAAAAACTTGGGGAATGCCGGGTTATCTTCGGCTAAATGCCAGCCACAGCCCGCTGCCGATGAGACAGCTACCGGAGATACGTTCCAACAGACAGACGTTGTGGCGCGACAGCAACGAGCCGGTACGCCCTGCCACCAGCGCATAGCAACCGTCGAGCAGGGTCGCGATCACCATGAACGTGACCCCCAACACCAGAACCTGAGGCACGGCGGATAACGCCGGATCGACAAACTGAGGGATAAAGGCTCCAAAAAAGAGCAATGCCTTTGGATTGGACCAGATAACCAAAAAGCCTTGCCAAAAGTAGCGGCTGGCACCCGCTTCGGACCCCGTTTCCTGCCCCGTCCGACCCAGTCTTCCATTGGAGCGCCACAGGCCTACACCCAGCCAGATTAAATAGGCGGCCCCCAGCAGTCGGAGGACCTCGAACACATCGGCCATGGATTCGACGATCGTGGACAAGCCGGCCGCTAAGACGCCTAGCATCAGCGCCAATCCCATTTGCGTACCCGCTACATTCATCAATCCCGCCCCGGTCCCCGCGCGCAGGCTGTTAGCGATGATCATGGTTACCGTGGGGCCGGGGACAATCACAACTGCCGCGGAGGCCGCGACATACAGTAGGTAGGTGGAGATATCGATCACTGCAGTTAGCCTTTTTCAACAGAAAACAGTCCTGACATGAGTCTAACCCGGCGAGGTTCCCCTCTCCAATCGTTATCGTCAGCCAGCTTTCATTCACCCACCGAAAGCTCCACAAACTGGAAGCGGCAGCCGTCGAAAAGTCCCTTGTCACTGAGTTTAAGTTCTGGAATAACCAGTAGGGCCATAAAGGAAAGGGTCATTAAGGGTGCCCGCAAGGGAGACCCCAGTTGCCGGGCTCGTCGGTCAAGTCGGGAATAGGCCAAGGCCACCTGCTCTCCCGGTTGATCGCTCATGATTCCACCGATGGGCAGTGGGAGAATATCCAGCGTTTCGCCATCGGCCACCGCGATCCCACCCTGATGAGCAATGATTTCGTTGACCACTCTGCACAGCGCTCGGGAGTTGACACCAACCGCGATAATATTATGAGAATCATGGGCTACGCTGGATGCGATCGCTCCTCGCTTCAGTCCGAATCCTTGGACAAAACCCAACGCCGGTTTGGCTGGCTGGTACCGGTTGAGCACGGCGATCGGTAAAATATCTCGTTCCAAATCCGCGCTTATCAATCCATTTCGAATGGCCGGCCGTAACTGTTTCTGGCCGGTCACCAATGAACCATCCCGTACCTCGATTACCCGAATTGGCCCTCCGGTTGACGGCACCATCACGTCGGCCGGTACAATCTCCGTAGCGTTAAAGATATTGACCGGCTTTACCAGCTTCCGAGCGAGCAGCACCTCACCGTGAGAAACCACCAACTCACCCTTGAGCCAAACCCGAACCGGTTGAAACGCAGTCAGATCCGATACCTCCACGCCATCCATGAAATCCCCCACTTGTAGCCGTCCGAGGGGTAATTGGTAATGTGCGATTGGGTTGAGACAGGCGCAAGCTAGCACCTCGAAGGGGTCATATCCCGCAGCCACCGCCCGGGCGGCCATCTGGTTAATGTGCCCTGTGAGGAGATCATCCGGGTGCTTGTCATCACTGCAAAACATGACCTGGCGTGGGGACTCCGCGATCAGTGGTGCCAAAACGTCGAGATTACGTGCCGCCGAGCCCTCTCGGATGAGCACCCACATACCTGCCCGAATCTTGTCCCGAGCCTCTTCCATGGAGAAACACTCGTGGTCGCTGCTGATTCCCGCGCCAAGATAGGATGCCGCGTCAGCCCCCTTGAGGCCCGGTTCATGGCCATCCAAGGAGTATCCGAGCCGGGCGGCGAGGGCGAT
>JAGRGP010000175.1 GCA_020445415.1 Gammaproteobacteria bacterium
GTTTACACGGGGTAAATGAGCATTTGAGGTAGGTGTTAACGCCGTATCGGTGGCATGCAGCAATCTTGAGATAGATTCTAAGCACAATTGGGCGGAGGGTATTTCCCCGGGGCGTCCTAAGCTGCCCTTATTGGCCCGAAAGCCGGATTCGCCAACAATTGTGGATCTTGGGGTTTCGCTCATAGTCCTTTGGAAGTGTGGCCCGGCTGATATCTTCGACCTCCAATCCCGAGAGTGCTTTCCGGTCGATACGGAATCGGCGCAAGTTATTCGAAAAAATCAGCACGCCGGCCGGAGCCAATTTCCGTGCTGCCGCTCTAATCAGCTCAGGATGATCGCGCTGCAGATCCAAAGTCCCGGTCATGCGTTTGGAACTGGAATGGCTTGGCGGATCGAGAAAGATAACATCGTACCGCTCCCCGACTCCGGGCTGGTTTAGCCACTCCATGCAATCCGCCTGGATAAATCGGTGCTCCGGTCCTCGAAAACCATTCAGTGCCATATTGCGTTTAGCCCACTCGAAGTAGGTCTTGGACAGATCCACAGAGGTAGTGCTCAATGCACCACCCGCGGCAGCATAAACACTGGCTGTGCCCGTATAGGAAAAGAGATTCAGGACGTGTTTCCCGGCGGCGATTTCACCCAGCATACGGCGTGTCAGGCGGTGATCTAAAAATAACCCCGTATCCAGATAGTCCTCAAGATTCACAAGAAACCGGCAACCACCTTCGGCGACCTCGAAAAACGTTCCAGTAGATGAAAACTTCTGATACTGCTGGCCGCGCTTCTGGGGTCTGCGTACCTTGAAAAACAACTGATCTTCAGCGATGGAAAGCAGTTCGAGAATCACTCCCAGTGCCTCGCGCAAGCGCACTTTGGCCCGCTGGGGATCGACATTACCCGGGGCCTGGTATTCCTGGACATGGACCCAACTCTCCGCACCTTGGTAAAGGTCAACGGCGAATGCGTATTCAGGAAGATCGGCATCATAGAGACGGTAACAGGTTACTCCTTCCCGTCTCGACCAACGGCCCAGATGCTTCAGATTTTTGCGTAGTCGGTTGGCGAATGCGCTCGCCCCCTCGCCCCGCGACTCGGCTGCCAAGGGAGCGGGAAACCGCCTATTCTCGACATAAAACTCCGGTGAAATCTCAAAGTGCAACAACTTACACTCGATTGCACCGTTGTAAAGTGTATGTATCTTTCGGGCACGCAGGCCCAAACTCTTCCCAAGCTGGGGATTGGCAAGGAATACCGCCGCCCGCCAGCCGGCAAACTGCTCCCTGAGCGCAGTCCCAAGTTGACTGTAAAGAACCGTAAGATCCGATTCCCGGCCCAGCCGCTCGCCATAGGGGGGATTGGTAACCAGCAAACCAGGTAGCGACCACTCCTGAGGCCGCGCCCGGGCCATGTCACTATTCCGGATGTCGATCCTGCCGGTTAGCCCCGCCTGGGCCAGATTCTCCCTGCCTGTCCGGGCGGCCTGAGGGTCCCGGTCACAACCACGGATAGGCGGTAATGCCGCCAGCCCCCGCTCCTTTCGCTCTGCCGCATCCAAGAGTAAGCACTGCCAGACACCGGGATCATGTTGGCGCCAACCAAGAAACCCCCAATAGTCTCGCAGCAGGCCGGGCGCAATGTCGGCCGCCATCATTGCACCTTCAATGAGCAGCGTCCCCGAACCACACATCGGATCCAGCAACGGGACGCCGCGGCTAGCCAACTCCGGCCAACCCGCCCGTAACAGAATTGCCGCCGCCAGATTTTCCTTCAGGGGTGCACTGACGCCCAGCGACCGGTAGCCACGCCGGTGCAGTGACTCACCGGATAAATCTAAACTGACGGTGGCCTGGTCATGAGAGAGATAAAGATTGACCCGAATAGCCGGGCGCTCCAGCGCCACGGATGGTCGAATACCTTGCCGCGACCGAAACTGATCGGCGATGGCATCCTTGACCTTAAGCGCGGCAAAGTGGCTATGAGAGACCTTAGACCGGGTAGTGTTGCAGTCCACCGCAAAACTATCCGTTGTCGAAAAGTGCTCATCCCAGGGGATAGATTGCACGCCCGTGTAAAGTGCGTCCGCCGTGGGCGCGGAAAACTGAGCCAACGGCAGTAATACCCGGTTAGCCACGCGCGACCAGAGGCAGGCCCGGTAAGCAGTCTCCAAAGTCGCATGAAACGCGACACCGCCTAACAGCTCCGAGACCTCACCGGCACCCAGTTGAACCAGCTCCTCGGCGAGCAGCCGCTCCATATGCTTGGGGGCGGTCGCGATAAATCGTTGCAAATCCATGGCAGTATCTAGGTTTTGTTGACCCAGGGTAGGAGTTTGGGGGTCGTCTATGATATCTCATGATCCAGTAGACCGCGCGAGTGGATCTCCCTTGGGATACGCTGGACAACAGGTTCCGGTGGGTGTGGCTGGCAGTCTTCGCTTCAGGTCGATTCGGGTTTGACCGCCATCACCGACGGCACGAGATCCTGAATGGACTTTACGGTTTTATCAATCTTCGCGTGCAATGCCTGATCCCCGGTGGATGTGGAGATGGCCAGCTTGAGGTCCGCAAGATCGCGAATGACTTGGGTCGCCGATTCGATGACCTTTGTCGCGCGCTCCAAGCGTATCGATTTTACCGCGGATTCTGCCTGCTGGGTCACGGCCCTCACGGTCTTAATATGCATGGCCAATTCAGCGCTGCGGCTTGCAATGTTGTTAAGGGCTTCATCAAGGGCCGTTTCGAAAATATCGGCAATGGTCTTTCTGGCAATCTCATCGAGCTCCGCCGAGAACAAGTTCGGGGAATGCATAATGAAGTTATGCAACGCATTTTGGGTCGCGACACGTTTTGCGATATCACCTGACTGAATACTCTCCGAGGCAGAGCCGAGGAGTTGATGCAGTACCGCTGCCCATTCTTCGAAAGTATTCAACGAATCCCAGTCGATATTCATCGGCCTGCTCCTCCTTCATTGATCAATTTCCGGGTCTCGATCACTGTCGAAATCAATAGGCGGGTATTGGGCGAAATTCCCTGTGCAATAGAATTGCCTAGCTCCCCATGAATATCCGCCCACTGTCTCAAAGCCGTCTTCGATGCCCGCACCAACAGAATCTGTCGGTTGGTGCGTTGCGCAATTTCCGCTAGCTGTTCAGCCAGCGGTTCGTAGCGATCCCGAGTCATGTCGATCAAATCGTTGATCTCTTTCAGGCTTCGGATCGTGCCGGCATCCTCGGTATTGCCGCTTAATTGTACTTCCAGCTGACGGCGGCGACGCTCCAGTTGCATGCGATAATCAACGATCTCATGATTGTCGTTGTTATCGAGCAGCGCCTGCTGAACCGGAACCAGCGACTGCGCCAGTAAGGCTTCCAGGTCGCCGAAATCCGCGATCAACACCTGTGCCATACCTTGAATCGCCGGGTCCGCGGTTTCCACGGCCCTCGAAAACGACCTCGCGGCACGAACCTCCGCTACCAACCCGTACAGGCTTTTCGCCAGGGCTATGTAGTTACTGGGAAGCGTGGGCGCCGAGAGGGCACCGAGGAATCCGTTCAGGGCGTCGGACAGGTTTCCGGCGCTTTCACTTCCCGACTTGCCGGCAGCAGCAATCTGAGCCAGCGAATCGGAATAGTTAACCACCGCGCTCAAGGCAGCAATGCGGAGTGCCAATTCCTGCCCCAGCCGTTCGGCTTCACTTTCGGCACCTGCCTCCGTCAGTGTCAGGCGCACGGCGGAATCCGTCTCAACGACCGCGGCATGCAATTCCGCCGTGGCATCGGCAAAGGGTTTGAGATTGGGCAGGGTACAGCCCGCTAAGAACAGCACAAGGAGCAGCCCCGGGACGAGTTTACGGATATTCATAATCCCCATATCTCCTATATGCGCGTTGTACCATCGCCACCCACAACCGCTTGTTCGAGTGTGCGCTGGTTACCGCGACAAAGACAATCCGCCACGCGAACCCCAGTAACCCCACAGACGGAGGCAGGGGTTAAAGCCCCAACGCCTTGCGGGTTCCAGGGCCGACGATACCGTCCGGCTCCAGGCCGTTCTCCCCCTGAAAGGCTGTTACCGCCCGATCCGTGACGTGGCCAAATTCTCCATCAGGATTCATGGAAAAACGTTCTCCCAGTTCGATCAAGCGCTCCTGGACCCGGCGGACATCCGGCCCCACCATAAACGGCCGCTCTAGAAACAGCAAGCGCGGTTCGCCAGACTCTGCCTGGGGACGGCCGAGGTTGATGAGCTCACGTTGAATGATCTGAAGCTTCTGATCCCAAAGGTTGGGGTCTCGTTGATTGAGTCCGTCGTCAATATGTACCGGATCCTCCGCGCTAAAATCTCCTCCCCAACGCAGAATGCTATCGTCACGAATGAACTTGATGAAATCCCGCACGGGTTTGGGTTGCCGCCGCAGGCTGGCCTTGCGCAGATTTGCGCTATTGAAGAACCGGCCGTCCAGCTTGAGGTTCATGTCCAAGGCGTGGCCGATTAGGTGGTTGGAACGACTGGCAGGCGGGACAATGCTATTGCCAACCGCAACCCCCTGCCGCCTTACCGAACTCGTAACATGCACCTGGAGCCCGCAATCCAAAGCGAATCGATTTATCTTCAGTAATTCGGGGATAAAATCCCTATCGGTGATGACCGGTTTACCGACAAACTGCGACCCTCCGAATACTGCCAGCTCTGTTGACATGCCTCCTCCCCAGCGCGTTACGCGGCTTAGTAATTTTAGGCATAAAGATAGCAGACAGAACCGGGATTTCTACCGATTTTCCAATCCACCAGCCAACCAGATGATTTGCGACAACACCCAGGTAGCCATTCGTTCTTCGGGAGGAAGCTGGTCATCCGGACCGTCCCAGTATCCTTGAAAAAGATAGCTGAGATGATTGCTGGCGGGTGCCTGGCAGATCACGGCTCCTGAGTATTCCTCGGGTCCCCGCCGGCAGTCACCCACAGCGCCGCGAGCGTAGATTGTTTCAAAGCGGGCACCCACCGAATGACCCAGCAGGTCGAGGACTCTTGAATCGTGTATCCAAACCGCGCCAACTCGCCGGTGTGACGAATCCGGGACAACGGTAAGAACCCGGGTCTCTTCGAGGAGCGCGTCTAAAACGGGATACTGTTCACCCTCCGTTATCCAGGTCTGCGGCAGGATCTCGAATCCGGGCAACGCTTGACGTACCACATCGGCACGAAACAGCAACCCCGGCCTTATTCCGCCGACGCCCTGCTCCGTTACCCTCAGATTCAACAAGGCATCGACCGGTCTACCCTTTACCGGGCCCGGGTTACTGTCTTGACCGGTGCCCGTGGCGCGATCAGGTGCTAGCTGGCATCCCATTACCAGCATGATTAACAGACACGGCAAAACCCATGCCTTTAGATCGTGGATAGCATATCGGCTCAAGTTCGGCACCGTATCTTCTCTCCCTGGGATCGAGTTACCAAGATAACCCAGACACACCTCAAACCGAAGCCGAGAGCCTGGGTTTGGGTGACCAAGCCGATCCGCACAACCGGTCTTGCGCCCTTCCCGGAGCAATAACTCCCATCACGATGACGATTAGCGTGGAAAGGATATCCGAGCTGACGACCGCCACTCGATATTGCGTGTAACCCCCATTCCCAAACCCGACGGCCAACCATTAACCGAGCATCGTCATTCCGGCGCCTTGCTATCCAAGCTGTGCCCCGGCGATGACATTCTGGCCGCTATGCTTTCGGTCACCGATGTGATGCAGGGGGCCTATTGGCAAAACCGTTCGAGCATCATTTGGTCCTTCTCGGCATGCGCCAAGTCTCCACGTTGTTCAGCCCGCTTTACGGCGATCCGCCAATGAGCGCAAGGAGGTGGAAACCGCTCCTCGAGAATGTAGCCCGCGATCTTTTCCAACAGTTCATCCGGGAGAGGCATGGGTGGCATCAGCCCCATTTGCGCCACCGCCTCCTGATGTTTCGCATTCTCCGGTAACGGAGCCTTGACGAACTCCACCATAGTATTGACGAAGTCATCGTCGTCGACCGTATTCATCCGGTAGAGCCGTTGCACCCCCCACATCGGGGGACCCAGAGGTGGATCCATTTCAGGATTGTGGCAAACATGACAGGCTGGGTAGAGGGCCCTTCCTTCTTCAGCCTCGGGACTTAGCGCATGACTCGCCGCCGGAAGCAGGCCGGCTAGTAATACCCCTAAATGGCGCATGAACATATGTAAGTGTCGCTTGAAATCTGCTAATCGAGTGGCGGCATCCTACCGGATATTCGATTCACGGGCCATCACCTGAAACCGCCATCCGCGTCAGCCGGATCGGGCTCATCCCCGGGGACACAAATTCTGCTCTACAGCCATTACCGCCGCTTCGACCCGCGAGTGAACATTCAGTTTGCGCAGAATGGATTTCACATGCAGCTTGACCGTTCCATCGGAAATACCCAGATCCCGGGCGATAACCTTGTTACTCTGCCCCGCCGCGAGATGGCAAAGAATCTCCCGTTCCCGGGGAGTCAGATCGGCAAAGGCATCCTCGGCCGGTGCACTCTCGTTGTCGCCCTGTACTGCCTTGGCCAGGATACCGGTCAATTCCTTGGCAACGACCGTGTTGCCGTCCATGATGTCCCGCAACGCCGTGATCAACTCGTCAGGTTCCATATCCTTAAGCAAGTAGCCTTGGGCACCATTCTGAAGCGAGTCGATCACATCCCCCTCCTCGGTACTGGTCGTGAGCATGGCAACAGGCATCTGTTGCTTGCGCTCACGCAATTCCCGCAGTACCTGCACGCCATTCATGTCGGGCATACGCATGTCCAGAAGGACTACATCGGGATGGGTCCGTTCAACTTCGTCGATTCCTTCCCGGCAATCGCCCAAGGCGCGTACCACATTGATACCCCGCCGTTGCAGAAGCTCCTGCAGGCCGATCCGAAACAACGCATGATCGTCAATCAGCAGTACCCGCATCGCTCGTCGATTGAGATTCCGTAGTTAGTAGACCACACCATCTTCATGGGCGCTGTAACCAGACGGTTACAGGTGGTTCAGCATACCACAGTCGCCTCCCCGTTGATCGGCTCTCGCCAGGGCTCAAGACTGAGGCCGCCGCTGTTCCGGCAGAACCTTGTTTGCCAGGTACGCATCTCCTTCCTGGATGGTCACCGGCCCGTAGGCTTGATCCACCAGCGGCAGTTCGTAGTCGTTCCAACCCCGCAAACCGGTCTTTAGATTGACTACATTCTTAAATCCCATCATAGAAAGGGTTGCTGCCGCCAGTAGACTCCTGCTTCCGGACCGGCATATCACAACCACATAGCGGTTCCGGGCGGCAACCAGCTCGGGCTCTGTCTCCTCGTAATCCCATTCCGCGGCGGATTCCAACACCCCCCGTGGCACATTGATGGAGCCTTCGATGTGCATAACATCGAACTCGTAAGGTTCACGGACGTCGAGCAGCAACATATCCCGGCCCGCCGCTATTTCCTCATCCAGGTCCCAGGGGAAGATCTCTCGGGTGGTTGTCTCGCATTCCTTGACCAGATCAGCGAACGTCTTCATCTGTAAACTACCCACGCTTAGTCTCGGGAGGACTCGATGGCACGCAACCTTTCCTGTTGACCGGCCTGCTGCTGCTCAATCGCACCCGCTGCCGCCTTGGCTTGCTCCAGTGCCTCCCGCTGGGTATTGAAGAGTCGAGCATCGCCAGAAATTTTTTCTGCCCGAGATTGGGAGTCATCCCCGCTACACCCCGTCAACAGCGAAACCACCAGTGTCAACAACAAAAATCTGATCGTGTCCATGGACCGCCTCCACATCGTAAAACACCGAAACCGGTATTCAATCACAACCGCCCCTTCCAGCACCATTCGCTATATATCGCGCGCTAAGGAATTCAAAGGGCTGAGTACTCTGCACGTCAACCAGCGAGACATCAGACCCCGCCTGCAAGGGCATCTCTGGGATATTGTTTCCCTATCCAGCCCACAAAATATTCCAAGGCCAGCGACAGATTTTTCTCTGCCGCCGGGCAAAGCGACTCCACGAAGGGTTGGAACTGGTAGCCTCTGATAGCCAGCAGCGATGCCGATGGCACACCGCCGAATAGGGTTTCGGCCAAGAAGATCAGGGCTCCTGGAGAGAGGCCGTGGGTGTCCAGGTGTCGTGCAGCATCCGGGCCCAAGAGCGCATGACGAAACGGAGGTGTGGTTTCTAGCGAGGCGTCGACAAACACCACGCGCTCGTAGTTGCCCAATTCAAGTGCATATTCCACACACAGTTGATACTCGACGCGTGTCTCCACCCCAGCCAGATTCAAGTGCCGCAACCGCTCGATAAAGGCCGGCGCCAGACCATCGTCACCGCGTGCCGGATTACCGTAACCCATTACCAGCAAGGGTGACCGGTCGGTCTTCACCCGTCCCGCCGCATGCTATCGATTAGCTCACCCCCGGCAGCTCGCAATTCAACAATCAGTGGCATCTTGCCCAAGGCGTGGGTGGCACAGGAAAGGCAAGGATCGTAGGCCCGCACCGCCACTTCGACCTGATTCAGCATACCTTCCGTGATCTTGGATCTCCCGGATAGATACTGCTTCGCCACCTGGCTTACCGCCCGGTTCATTGCCTCGTTATTATTGGTAGTGGAGACGATCAGATTGCAAAATGTCACCTGGTCGTGTTGGTTGACTCGATAATGGTGAAACAAGGTTCCCCGGGGTGCTTCGATCACCCCAATGCCCTCTTCCCGTCTTTCACCCCGCACCTGCAGATCCCCACCCTGGAGATCAGCATCGTGCAACAACTCCCTAATCTTCTCTACACAATGGAGAACCTCGATCATGCGTGCCCAATGGTAGGCCAGAGACATCTGATTAGGGCGCCCCTGCGTCACCCCCTTGAACTCCTGATGGGCGGCATCCGCCAACGGAGTATCGATAAACCCCGCGGTATTCATCCGTGACAGCGGACCCACCCGGTACCAACCATCCAAGTTGCCCCGACGCTTGATGAACGGAAACTTCATATACGACCAAGAGCGTACCTCCTCCTTTAGGTATCGATTGAAATCACGGTAATCCACCTGATCGAATATGACGTTGCCCCCGGCATCGATGGCACGCAGGTTGCCATGGTAGAGATCCATCGCTCCGTCTTCCCTAACCAACGACATATGGCTGGAATTGAATGTGGCAAAGGAGCGCACCAGGGAAAGGTGGTCGAGGGTATATTCACGAGCCAGTGCCAACGCCTCCTCGGCCCAGGTGACCATCTGGTCCACATCCTTGAGCAATTTATCCCGCTCGTTAATATCCAGATTCTTGTTGATGCCACCGGGTATTGCGCCAGTACCATGAATCTTCTTGCCGGCAGTGGCGGCAATCACCTCTTGGCCAAACTTGCGCATCTTGATGCCCTTGATCGCCAGTTCCGGGTTCTCCTTGATAACACCGAAGACATTCCGGTTTCCGACTTCGCTATCAAACCCGAACAGCAAATCCGGGGAGCACAGGTGAAAGAAATGCAGCACGTTGCTTTGCATGATCTGCCCGTAGTGCATCAGACGCCGCATCTTCTCCGCGGTGGGCGTTAAGCTGTCGGCACCCACAATAAGATCCATCGCCTTGGAGGCCGCGAGATGGTGGCTTACCGGACAGATGCCACACAACCGCTGCACGATGACCGGTACTTCCCAGTAGAGGCGACCGAGGATGAAACGCTCGAAACCACGAAACTCGACAATGTGCAGGCGCGCCTCTTCGACGTTGCCTGACTCGTCCAGGTGTACCGTGACTTTGCCGTGACCCTCCACCCGGGTCAGGGGATCGATCTCGAT
>JAGRGP010000176.1 GCA_020445415.1 Gammaproteobacteria bacterium
AGTTTCTTTCCATTCACTGTCCGGCGACCCCTCAAACCACCCACCTGCTCGATAGGGAACGCATCAATCGGCTTCCCGATGGTGCGGTGGTGGTGAATACTGCCCGCGGCGCGGTGGTGGATGACGATGCCCTTATCGAGGCGCTCGAGCGAGGCAAGCTGTTTGCCGCGGGCCTGGACGTGTTCAACAACGAACCGGACATTCACCCCCGTTATCGGACACTGAGTAATACGTTTTTGTTACCCCATATCGGAAGCGCGACAGTGGAAACGCGAGATGCCATGGGTTTTCGGGTACTGGCCAACCTAGATGCGTTCTTTTCGGGGCGGGAGCCTCCGGACCGGGTAATATGACGGGCATCGGTCGGTGTCACTGTTCACTGGCTGGGGCACCGTTTGGTCTGCCAGCCACCTCGCGGATGGGGTGTGTCAGCTACCTTTGGTAGCGGATTATGGGCAGGTTATAACTCCATGAAAATTATAATTTATACTTTCTCCTAAAGCGTTATTTTCCGGTTGCCGCTAACTACCTTGGTATGACACCATGAAAACCCAACACCTGGTTTTCTCGATCGGGAATCAGGAACAGGGTAAACGGCTTAACCGGGGCTTCCCTGGTCATACACAGCGAGAACCGGCAGGTGCTCCGTCCTACCTGGAGTCGGAAGGGCATTGCCGAATCACTTAACCGAGCACGTTCGAGGCAATGGATAGCGTGAGATCTACCTTCAGTAAGCTGGTACCGTTAGTCGCGGTTATTGTCCTTTCCATGCTGCAGTTTCATGCCAATGCCGCGGGCACCCGGAGTGGAAGCGACCCGGCCGCGCTGGATCTGGCGAAACAGGTCTACCATCGCGAGAACGGTGAGGATATGAGTTCTCAGGTGCAGATGGTGCTCGCCGATAAGGGGGGCGCGCCGAGGACCCGGTTGCTCTATTCCTACGCTAAAGACAAGGGTGAATCCGAGCGTTGGACGCTGATGCGTTTCATTGAACCGGCGGACATCGACGGAACAGGGCTGCTGACCAAAGACTATCCCGGTGACGAGAGTGATCAGTGGTTGTATCTGCCGGCGTTGGGCCGGGTCCGGGTGATATCTTCTTCGCGCAAAGGCGGACGGTTTGTCGGTTCGGATTTCTTTTACGAAGACCTCAGAGACCGAGAGGTGGAGATGGATTTGCACCACCTGGAGGGCACCGGGAAGATCGGCAATATTGTCTGCGATCTGTTGGTCAGTACCCCTAAAGATCCTTCAAACTCGGTATACTCCAAGCGGGTACGCTGGATTCACCGCAAGACCTTGGTCCCGTTGCGGGTGGACTTTTATCAGAAAGGTAGCCAGAAACCGGTCAAGCGCATGATCGCGAGGAAGCTAAAACGTATCCAAGGTTATTGGACGGTGCTGGACAGCACTATGTATGATTTGAAATCTGGACATCAGACAAAGCTTGCTATCAGGACCATCAAATACGATCAAGGGCTGCCCGATTCGCTGTTCACCAAACAGGGGCTCTCGGATGCAAGCCGAGAATTGAGGTACCGGCCTCGCTAACCCTGCAGAACGGGAACGGAGGAGACGGCTCCGGGCCAGGCTGGCGGCCTAAGCCGCAGTGAGTCAATTTGGGAATCAATCAAATAAGGTCGAGAGTAGTCAGGGCCAGGGATATTTGAAACTATGAAGAATCTTCAGAGTAAAATTTGGTATTTCGCCCTGGCGATCTCAGTGGGTATAACGCTGTCCCCATTGGAGAGCCTGGCGGAAGGCGATGCGCCGGGGGGGCTAGGCGAAGAACAGCTGATCATCATCGAAGACGGTGAGTCACCCCTTGAGGAAGGAGCACCCGCGGCGGCTGGGGCCGAGGCCATGGAGCCGCTCGACGGCAGTGAAGGCGAGCAACTGCTGATCATAGAAGACACACCGGGTGAGGGATCGATGGGCGAGTCTTCCACGACTCCGGAAGGCAATGGCGAGCTGGTGATTGAAGAATCGGCCACCGTCGAGGAGGATTATCAGAATTTGCCGGTAGTGCGCTCGCTTGATATCAAGCTCGATGAATTGTGGGTGGAATACGGTCGATTCACCGATGGAAATTCAATCGCGGACAACCAAGGATACCTGCACGGATTGGCGGCGTTGCGATGGCGGATCGATCCGCGTTGGGAATTCCAGGCGGAAGCCAGGGTTGATGGTAACTATCAGTGGGGCGGGGAAGACTTCGACCACACCGGCCTGGACTACGGGGACAGCTTCCTGCGATATAGTGACGATCGATGGCGCCTCACTTTTGGGGCGGATACGGTGATTTGGGGGCGCATCGATGAATTGCCGCCAACCGACCGGGTGAGCACCGTTGATCTCACTCGTTACATTCTCGATGATCTATCCGACAGAAGACGCTCCACGCCGCTCATCCGGGTTGAGCGCTTTTTGGGCAATTCCAAATTCGATCTGGTCTTCCTTCCCGTCTTCCGCCCGGCGGAGCTGCCGGAGGAGGAGAGTGTCTGGTATCCATTGAATCGTTCCTCGGGGCAAGTGTTCGGTGTGAAATACGATCCCCAGCTCGCGGCCTTGGTGGAGAACGCCTCATATCGGACCAAGGCCCCCGATTCCGACGGCGGATTTGGATTGCGGTTTAGTGAAACCCGATCGAGTTTCGATTACGCGCTCACCGTGCAGCAGACTCGCCAGTCGATCCCCTATTTTCGATTTAGACCCGCCCGTAATCTGATCGAAGCCGAATACCCGCGTAGCTGGCTAGTGGGTGGTGATATAGGGTTTGAGGCGGCCGGAGCTACCTGGCGGTTGGAAGCCGCCTGGTTCAGTGACACCCCGGTTACCGAGACGGACAATACCTACACCACGGTCGAGAGTGTCTCCTGGGGCGGTGGGGTGGAGTTCTATCCCGGCGACGGGGATGCCAGGGTTAATCTGCAATTGGTGGGGATGAACATGCTCAATCCCCCATCGGTAATCGATCGCACCGATATCTATGCCCTGAACGGCAACGTCGAAGTTCCATTCGCCCACGACGGCTGGCGGGTTAAGGCTAGATTCTATGTGGGGCTGGGCGACAATGATGTCTATATCAACCCGGAAATCGCCTACATCAGACTGGAGCCCCACGAGTTTTATCTGGGGGGGCACTATTTCAACGGTGCTGACGGGACACCCGGTGGATTTCATGAAGACAACTCATTAGTGGTGCTGGGCTGGCGGGCACATTTCTAGATCCCGAACCCCATTCTTTAGGATGATGATCGATGCGGGATAGCAAGATCCAGCGGGCCAAACTCGAGCAAGAAAGGAAGGCCATCGCCTATGTCCATGATGGCATGTACGTTTATGCTAATCCCGCATTCCTGAAGTTGCTCGGATTCGATACGTTCGAACAGTTGGAGGGTATACCCGCCCTGGATACAGTGGTCGACCGCCACAAAGACCGACTGAGAGACCATCTGGCCCAGGCGAGCCGCCACCAGCAGGGACATGAGCGGGAGGTTCCGAAAACCAAACTTACGCTGGTAAACAGCAGCGGCGACCACCGGGTGGCGATCACCAGTTTCAGAAAATGCCATTTTGACGGAGAACCGGCAGTCGAGCTTTCGCTGCTTACCCAACAGGACGTTACCTTGACGGGAATCTTGTTGGGCCTACCCTGGAAACTGTATATCAGTGTCCTGTTTCTCGTTCTGTTCACTATTTTGCCGGCGGGTTTGCTGCTGGGACTGAATATCAATAATACCCCCAAGGTGTATCTGCCATCGGATGCCCCTTCGGTGGTAATCGATGATCGGTTAAGGGAGGAATTTCCCAACGATCAGACGATCCTGTTGCTTTTCGAGGGTGTGGCGCTTTATTCGGAGGGATTTCTCAGTGCGTTTCACGGCTTGGCCAATACGCTATTGGAGGACCCCAGGATCGATGATGTCGTTAGCGTAACCACCCAGGATCATATCAGCGGGACCGAAGACGGTTTTCTGGTCGAGCCGCTTATCGATGTAACTACCCTGGGGAAAAGCTGGCCCGCCGAACGGCAGCAGCATGCGCTGGCTGACCGGTTTGCCTCCGGTACCCTGGTGGCATCCGATGGATCGGCGTTGGGTATGCTGGTTACGCCCGTTACCATAAACAACAGCCTCCAGCGGATGCTCCTGGAGGACGATATCCTCGCCATGGTAAAGCAGGCCAGACTCAGCGGTTATCTTACCGCGATGGCGGGTCAGATCGTCACCGACGTGGCTCAGCTGCGCTCCATGTTGCGCGATAATATGGTCTTTATCCCCGGTACGGTTTTCATCGGCCTGACATTGATCTGGCTGCTTTTCCACCGTTGGCTGGCGGTGCTTGTGAGTGGGATTGTGATTGGCGTAGTAGTTAATTGCACAGTGGCGTTCTACGTAGTCTTTGGCCAGCCATTCAACCTTGTCTCGAGTATCATTCCTCCGTTGCTTTCCGCACTTACGGTGGCGGCACTAATCCACTTGTTCAATGCCTTGCATTATGCCTCGAAACGGGGGCTCGCCGGCGCGGCGCGGGTGACTTGGGCCGTGCGTGAGGTGGAGCGTCCGGCGTTCTTCACGGCAATCACTACCGTGGCTGGGCTCTCTTCACTCGGCCTGAGTCCAATCCCGCCAATCAGCGTTTTTGGGCTGACTTCCGCGGCGGGAGTGGCATTAATCTACGTTATCGTGGTGCATATGGTGCCGCACCTGTTTATCCGGTTCGATTTCGGAGACTGGCCGACCAAACCGGCCGGCCTGGGTGGAATGGACCGGTTAGTCAAACGGTTGTACCGCTTGGGGATACGTTATCCAATGCAGGTGATTGGGGGGGTTATCCTGATCATTGGTCTGGCATTGCCACAGATCCGGAATATCGTGGTGGAGACCAATCTGCTTGAGTTTTTTCCCAAGAATCACTCGGTGCGGGTAGCCAACGAGTACGTTCAAGAGAAACTGGTAGGCACAACCTCCCTGGACGTGGTTTTCTCGA
>JAGRGP010000177.1 GCA_020445415.1 Gammaproteobacteria bacterium
CCGGTTGCCAGAACTGTGAAGCGTGCCAGGAATGTTTCGACCTTACCGCTGTGCCGGTTAAGCACATAGGCGCCGCAACACCCCTTGTCGCTGGTGCCGTTACGGCTGCCAACTAGCAGGTCGATGGCGTTGTGATGTTCGAAAACCTCGATGTTCGCCCGGTTTTGCACCTGCGTCTCCAGCGTGGTCTCCAGTTCCCTGCCGGTAGCGTCCGCCGCGTGGATTACCCGCCGGTGGGAATGTCCACCCTCGCGGGTAAGGTGATAGCCGGATCCGGCTGGTCGATCCCGGGTAAACGACACCCCTTCTTCCAGTAACCAGCGGATGTTCTCCGGCCCTTTTTCAACCACCATCCGGACAATTGGCTCGTGACAGATGCCGGCCCCGGCATCCAATGTATCATTGACATGAGACGAGAGGGTGTCCGTTTCGTCGAGCACGGCGGAGATACCCCCTTGAGCGTAATAGGTATTGCCCTCTTTTAGGGGGCCTTTAGCGATCAGTCCGATCCGCAATGATTGGGGAAGCCGCAACGCAAGACTGAGTCCCGCCGCACCGCTGCCGATTATCAATACGTCGTATTTATGATTGTTCATGAAGATCCCCGGATTTGCCGGAACTTCGGCGAAAGGTCATAATCCCACACGTTTTTCCCCTGGGGCGATAGTCGGCGCAAAGGCGCGTAAAGGTTAGCGTAAAACCGGGGCAACGAGAACCCACAAAAGCAGTTGTGGCAGCGAACTTATTAGATAGCGGGCGGTCAATCAAAGTAATTCTTGAAAATCGCTTGCCGGTAGAGATTGGAGTTAGCCTGAATGGGCGAGCGAGAGGTGGACCAGGAGCTGGTTTCCCGGGTGCAGCGAGGAGACAAGAAGGCATTCGATCTGCTGGTATTGAAGTACCAGCAGAAGGTGGTCAGTCTTGTTTCCCGGTACGTTCGCGATCAAGGCGAGACGTTGGATATTACTCAGGAGGTATTCATCAAGGCCTACCGCGCACTGTCCAGTTTCCGCGGCGAGAGCGCCTTCTATACCTGGTTGTATCGTATTGCGATCAACACCGCGAAGAATTATTTGGTGGCGCAAGGCAGGCGTCCGCCGGGGTCTGATGTGGACGCCGAGACGGCCGAACAGCTCGATGTGGGTAGCAAGCTTAAGGAGTACGCCACACCGGAACGTCATCTCCTGACCGAGGAGATTGCAGTAACGGTTCGACAAGCCATGGAAGACCTTCCGGAGGATCTGCGAACCGCGATAACCTTGAGGGAACTGGAGGGATTGAGCTATGAGGAGATTGCCAACGCCATGGAATGCCCGGTGGGTACCGTGCGGTCGAGAATCTTTCGGGCTCGGGCAGCCATTGACGCACGGCTGAGGCCGTTGATTGAACCCTGAACAGTGTGTTGGAAGATTGGTTTAGTTTCGGATTTTCGGAAAGATCATGACGAATGATATCAAAGAACAACTCTCCGCATTGTTGGACGATGAGCTGTCTCCAGAAGCGTTAAGGCTACTGAGCCAGATACCGGACTCCCAGGAGCTGAGAAGTACCTGGGATAGCTTCTATCTTATTGGCGACGTGCTGCGGGGGGAGGGAGAGAGACTCTCCGCCGAGGGCATCGCCGGCCAGGTTCGCGAGCGTATAGCAGCGGAACCGGCAATTATCTCCACTCCGCGAGCAGCGACGCCCGGGAGGGGGAGCGAGAGATGGTTGAAGCCCGTCGCCGGTGCAGCGATAGCCGCTTCGGTAGCCACTATCGCCGTGCTAGCCGTGAGTGAATACACCGACAGTCTGAGGGCAGGCGATACCACCGTGCAGGTCGCTCAGGCTCCGGTACCCATCTCCGGCGATACCCAGAAAGGGACCCGATGGAAGAATCTCGCGGAATCGAAGGTTGAATCCAAGCTGAATCGCATGCTTGTGAACCACAGTGAATATGCGGCTTCGGCCGGTGTTGGAATGCTGCCCTACACAACTTTTGTTGGCTATGACGGTAATGGCGGAAGGCCATGAAGCCCCGTTGCGGGTGGCTGTTGTTGCTGCTGGCTGGTGTATCGCAGCAGGTCTTGCATGCAGCCGAGGAACGGGATGCCCGTGGCTGGCTCCGGGAGATGGAGAAGTCTGTCAAGACATTGAATTATCAAGGTAATTTTGTTTACCTGTATGATGAGAATCTGGAGTTGATGCGGGTTGTCCATACCTACGACTCCAACGGCGAAAGGGAGCGTCTAATCTCCCTCAACGGGGCGGCCAGGGAGGTGGTGAGGGATGATGCATCCGTGACCTGCATCGCCCCCGACTCCAAGTCCGTTTTGATTAATGGCCGGAACCCTGGCGCCGGGTTGGTCTTTTTGTCGGGGACGGAGGCGAAAAATCTGGATCATTACTACGACTTCCGGCTCCTCGACTTAGCTAGGATTGCGGGCCGTCTGGCGCAGACGGTTGCTATTTTTCCCAGGGATCACTACCGATACGGCTATCGGATCTCGCTTGACCAAAAGAGCGCACTGCCCCTGAAGACCGATATGCTGGATACCAGCGGCGCGGTGATTTCGCAAATGATGTTTACGTCGATTCAAATCGATTCCGCTACGCAAACGCTGTTCGTTGCCCAGGGCCTGGAGGGGCGGGAAGATTATCTTTGGGAGCAGCCCAGGCCAAGTCAGCTGGTGCAGGGTTCCGACGATATCGGGTGGTATTTCGACGGGCTGCCCCAGGGCTATACCCTTAACCTGAAGGCCAGAATACAAGCCGGCCCGGAGGACCAGTACACCACCGAACATTTCGTGGTTTCCGATGGATTGGCATCGCTGTCTGTGTACGTCGAAGCGATGGGAGAGGAAACAGGGTTGGTGGGCCGGTCACAGATGGGAGCCGTGAATGCCTTCGGTAGGCAAACAACCGATGGCTATCAGATAACCGCCGTGGGTACGGTGCCCGCGGTTACGGTCGAGGCCGTGGCGATGGCGTTGCGGAGAACCTCGGACCCATGATCGAAGAAGTGGTAAGGGTGGTTTCCCGAGACGGCCAGCGAGCTCTGGTGGAAGCCTGCCGTATGACTGCCTGCGGGCGATGTGAGTCCAGTGGTAGTTGTGGTGCCTCGGTGCTGGCGGGCTGGTTTTCGAGAAAACCGTTTCGGGCCACGGTGCTGAATCCAATCGGTGCAGATCCGGGGGACCGAGTCGTCATCGGCCTCGATGAAGCCGAGTTTACCGGAGCGGCAGTGGCGCTATATCTGGTCCCGTTGTTATCGCTCATCGGATTGGCGATCGGAGGCCACGCCCTAGGTAGCGTGCTGGGATTCGAGGCCACGGAACCTTGGTCGGTATCCGGTGGTCTATTGGGGCTGGTGACCGGGCTGTTTGGAGTGAAATACCGCAACAGCGCGACATCGGAGCGGGTACTTCCCAAGGTGGTGATCTTAAGGCAGGCGTCCAACCCGGTGGCGGAAATCTCCCCGAACCAAGATTTATCCTGAAGAGGTGTCCGTGATCGGCCGGGTGTGGTGACAAGTGGTCCCCGCTGGTTCGGCCGGGATTGTGATACCTGGTCACCTTCCGCGGGCTCCCCGCGAAATAATGGTGTTCCCGGGTAGTCGACATGCATGACGATCCGGCGATTGTAGTGGCGCGACTTGTCATTTACGCGACCGACACAGGGAACACATGGAATGAGATTGCTGGATTGCAACCAGTTATAGTTCGGAGTCTATAAAGATGATGTCAAGTTTGTCTAAATCCCGATACCCGGTCTTTGGGTTCTGCCTGTTCTTTTTGCTTTCCACTTGGGTGGCACAAGCCGCGTCGCTGCCTGATTTCGTTGATCTCGCTGAGAAGAACAGCCCGTCTGTCGTTAATATCAGTACCACTAGGCATAAGTCGGTCGGCAGTGGTTTTCGGCACGACTTCCAGATCCCCGATCTGCCGGAGGATAGTCCGTTCAACGAGTTTTTTGAGCGCTTCTTTGGCGAAGGCGGACCCGAAGAAATGCCCCGGGGATTCGATACCCAGTCCCTTGGATCGGGGTTCGTGATCTCAGACGACGGCTACATATTGACCAACAATCATGTTGTCGATAGCGCTGACGAGGTTGTGGTTCGTCTCAGCGACCGGAGAGAATTCGTGGCCAAGATCGTAGGCAAGGACAAGCGCAGCGACGTTGCCCTCCTTAAGATTGAAGCGAGCGATCTTCCGGTCGTCAAGATTGGCAGCACGGCCGACCTCAAGGTTGGTGAGTGGGTGCTGGCTATTGGATCTCCCTTTGGTTTTGACCATTCGGTCACGTCCGGGATCGTGAGCGCCAAGGGCCGCAACCTACCCAGTGAGAATTACGTACCCTTCATCCAAACTGATGTGGCGATCAATCCCGGTAACTCGGGGGGGCCGCTGTTTAATCTGGCCGGCGAGGTAGTGGGGGTTAACTCCCAGATCTACAGCCGGACCGGAGGGTATATGGGTCTGTCGTTTGCCATTCCCATTGAGATGGCGATGAATGTCGCGGATCAGCTCAGGACCAAAGGCAAGGTTACCCGGGGGTGGCTCGGTGTACTGATCCAAGATGTCACCAGAGAATTGGCTGATGCATTCGGAATGGATCATCCCAGGGGGGCCTTGGTTGCCCGGGTGCTTCCCGATAGCCCTGCCAGCAAGTCCGGAATTCAAGCGGGAGATGTCATCGTCAAGTTTAACGGCAAGCAGATTTCGAATTCATCGATGCTCCCACCGCTGGTGGGTTCCAGTCGGGTGGACCGTCCTGCTGATCTCGAAGTGCTAAGAGCGGGTAAGACCCTGACGATAACCGTGGACATCGGCGAGCTGCCCCCGGAAGAGTCGATGGCGGAGGCTGCCACGGTCCCCCGCCAGCAGCAGGACTATCTGGGTCTTGTGGTAGACGACGTGACTGCCGATGCACAGGAACAGCTGGGTCTCGAAAGTCGGGAAGGCGTACTGGTTAAGGAGGTTTCTCCAGGTCCGGCGCGAGACGCTGATATCCGGCCGGGTGATCTGATTCAGATGATCAATCAGGTTAAGGTTAAGGATGCCCGGTCCTTCAGGAAGCTGATTGACGGACTTCCCAGGGGAAAGACCGTGGCGGTATTGGTAATGCGCCGTTCGGGACAGATCTTTTTGCCAATGAAGGTTCCGAACTGAGATTTGGACAGCCACTCACCCCGCGTTACCTTCTATTTTCGGCATGGCTGCCACCTCTGCGACGATATGTGGCAGCAGCTTCAAGAGATGCGCAAGGAACGCCCCTTTGCGCTCCAAGCCGTGGATGTGGATGGTAGTAGGGCGTTGGTCGAACGGTTTGGCCAGCTGGTGCCGGTGCTGGCGGCGGGAGAGCACATACTTTGTAGTTACTATCTGGACCCCGTTGCGCTGAGAAGTTTCCTAGACCGGAGGGAAGGGGCGGTTTGAGAGGGCGCGGATCTAGGGTATCATAACCCCTTTGAGCTTCCCGGCCCGAAAATGACAACGGAACTTCCCACGGCGGGGAGTTCCGTTTTTTTGGTTACCAGATGACAGACCTCCAGCACATACGCAACTTCTCGATCATCGC
>JAGRGP010000178.1 GCA_020445415.1 Gammaproteobacteria bacterium
CGACACTGGAAATGGTGTCCTGATGTTGTTTTAATAGTTGTGAGGCTTGCTTTATGATCGTCGTTCCATTGTCAGTTGCATCCGCTTTGTCTGTTTCCATAACGGACGTTAATAGTTCCTCCAACTGATTGAACAGACTACCCGCAACTTTTGTTCCGGTGCCGGCAATGCTGCCAAGATAGGGTTGTCCCACGGGGATAACCTGTGCCAGGATGCCCAAACCCCCGGTGATGAGTTTCAAGGAACCAAAGCTGATTTTTACGCCCCCAAGATAGACAGCCTTGTTGATTTCATCGATTTCCGCTTCGACTTTGATATGCTCGAAAAGAGTGCTGAGCTCGGCTTGCAGGGCGGCACCATGGCTCAATTGCTGATCGAGATCCTGTTGCAGCTGTCCAAAGCTGTTATGCAGTTCAATCAGGTTCTTTCGTGCATCAGCCAGTGTTTGCACTACTGCTTTGCGCGTCGCTGTAAAACAGGATAGGTTGTTCTCCATATCCTCATATTGGGTTTTCATCTTGTAACACAGGTACATCGTATTGAAAGCCTGCTTTACCAGCATTTGAAACTGGCTATAGCTTCCCAGTACGGACAAGTGAGGAACCCAGCCTAATTGGTTGCCATAAATATCAAGATCAGCGTCAAGTCTCCTGAGTAACAACTCAAACTCCGCTCGGTGCGTGACCAACTGCCCTGACAAGGGATGGGGTGTGGAATCAAATGCGTTCAGGTAGGTTGTGACAACTTCCCGGGCTAACTCACGGTTATGCACGAGCAAGGCATGTTTGGCGTAATTCAGCGCGGCTTCGGTATTGAATGGGTGCAGCCAGAATGGTGGTACGTTCTGTGCTGAGTGAATCGAGCCGGATTTTCCTGCGAATGCCTTGGGAGCAGGGGCATCGCTACCGGGTTTGGGAGTTTTGTCTTCCAGCCTGATATCGGTATCTTCAATATGACCGTCATAGAGTGCCGAGCGCTTTTTTTTGGGTATCAGTTTGTCCCATTTGCTGGGGCGGGTAAGTTTTCCCTTGGCTACATAATTGAATTTCACCTCCAACGTTGCATAGGCTGCCTGTTTGCTTAACGCAGGTTCTGCGCCGTTCAGCTCTTCAGACAGACCCGGCATGCCGCCGGAAACATTGACTATGGCCGCGAGATGATCGTGGCTGTCTAATGTCGACGGGGCGGTATTGAATGTATTGAGATCGCTTGTTCTTGCGATGCTGTGTATCGGGCCTGCGTAATAGATTTGACCACCATTACCACCATCGCCGGGGACGCCGGATGGGTAGGCCGAACGCCCATTGGCTGGTACGGGTAGTTTACTGCCGAGATCGATATTCCAGTTGGTCAGATAAAAGTAGCCACTGGGAAAATGCACCGTGGCGTGCAGATGCAACAGATGGATGTTGTTAAGTTTGGCGGGCTGCTTTTCCAATAACTCCGTATCCAGATGGGCATCGTGTTTGACAATCGGGAAACCGCGGCCGGGATGGGTGCCGACATAAAACGGCAGACCAAAGGGTATGCTCGCCAAGGGCGTATTGGTTATTTTATCGAATAAACTTTTCCAACTTACTGCGGGCGGTATAGGTGTCCCTGTCTGACCGAGGAGGCCACCATCACCTCCAGGCTGACCATCGGCGCCTTTGGCAAAGAGACGGGTGGTCAGATATTTTTGCTCATTACCGGAATCCGGAATGAACAGCCTGCCGACATTGAGAATGATCGACTGGCAATGGGCACCGGCTTGGCCGTCTTCGCCGGACAAGCCATGTTCTGAAGGAATCCGCTGGTCCGGGGCGGGCTTATCCAATTTGGCGACCGGTGTAATGTCGAGCGAACCCCGCTCGGTGAAAATGAGCTCTCTGGCAAATATCAATACTTCGGATTGAGGAAATGTAACCGGCATATTGAACTGAACCGTGTCGGCAACGATGGTGATACGTTTCAAGTCCCGTTGGTTGTTGAGCGCGGTCAGAAACTCATCACCATTTTCATCCCAAACCAGTTTCATGCCGGAGACAAATACTTCTTTCAGAAATTGTTGCTTGATGCAGTTGAAAACATCGCCGTGATAAACCGTTTTCCGGGATATGCTGCGATATTCGGCTGCAGTAGGATCAGGCGTCCGCAGCGGGTCAGTGGCTGAAGGCAGTTCGAGATATCGGGGGGTGATCGATTCCGGGAGCTTTAACGACAGTGTCTTTTTTACACCAAGCTTTGGTGGGTCCGAAATGGTAGGTGTAGACATTTTAGAATCTCCAGTTTTTGCTTCGGGCTGGCTCTATTAGCGTTCCTCTTGCTGAGAAGGATAGAGAGTTGGCGTTTTAGCTCGAACACTCTCGGTATGGCTAAAGTATTTAACTAAAGCAGGTCTAAACTCATTAATTAGAATCAATCACTGCAAAGATAATTGGGCAGAATTGTTTGGAAAGCGTGCGAGTTGCCATTGTTCAGCCATGATGAGGATTTTTTGTGTAGGTATACTTCAAGCAACAACATGAATGATTGTTACGCCTGGTTCGGCTGTTTCCCCACTTATTTCACGAAAGATGACGCTTCCTTAGCCGGATTCGGGGATTTGAACTACCCCTGCCCCGTTATCGGTTTCGGGGTTGCGGTTGGTCGACGATGCTGTGGTCGTCGTTGGGAGACGGGGATAGGCTTGTATGCTCTGGCACCTCTGTGATGTTCACACAACGGCACGTAGTGCCAGGGTGTGTGGATAAGGTGTCAGGTAGTGCTGTCTGGCCAGGTATTCCTTGGGGTGTCTGCGCAAGTGGTGGCTCAGGAGAGCAATCGGCGTGGAAAGTGGCACCAGCAATGCCTTATAGGCATCGAACAGCTGGCGGAGTCCCAACTTGTCGTCCGGTGCGAGATCACCCTTGAAATAGCCCATGATATGCATCATCACATTGCAGTGATGTCCGCGGG
>JAGRGP010000179.1 GCA_020445415.1 Gammaproteobacteria bacterium
GTCCTGGGTAGAGTGGGTCCATTCAGGCATCGCTGGATCCCGACTGCGGCACTCTTCAAGATACCGATCCCAATGCTGGGGTTTGAGCCTATCCTCGAACCGACAGTAGAGGTCGCGCACCACCAGGTCCAGGAAGTCTCCTAGCAAAGGGGAATAGTTGATGGTCGCAGCAAAAACTGCATGGGTGGCTACTGGTTTGCTGCCGTCGCGCACCAGCCGCCAAAGACCGTCGCTCATGGTCTGCAGTCGATTACGGATCAAGGCCGCCTTGGTCGACGCTGTGGTGAGTGATCGTTTGCTCAGGACGTTTTCGATTTCAATTGCCTGCTTCCACTCCGCTGCGTCCACACCTCTAAGCAGCAGGTCTGCAACGATACGGCTCTCGAGGACCATGAGTCCGCCCTTGGTGAAATTTGCCTGGTATCGGTTTGAATAGTCCATTTTCTTTTTGTTATTTTCAATCCACGGCTGGATCTGAGCCTGCTGGCTAATACTGCCCAAAATAGAATTTAAAGGCTAATTTTCTGCTCTATGGTCCCTGGGTACATATAACTACATACAGTTTATGTTGCTATAGGTAATGAACAAGCCCTACGTTAAGGATAAATCTTTAGGTCGAGTAGACCGAAGACTCAAAACGAAGCCTGCCCGGTACCCATGATGCTTTCATTGAACGCCTCACCGCTCGCGGCTACTACGTGAACCTGGGCACGGGTGGTGCATCGTCTTGGCCTTCAAGCCCCTCAGGTAAGTCGACAAAGGGAACCTCCCCCTCTGCCGCTCTCAAAACCGAACGTAAACCTCTCGATTTATTCGGCTCCCACCATTCAACCTTACCGAGCAAACCCTGCTTTCCAATGAGCAAATAACTCCGGCGCCTGTTGACTCAGTTGCCGCACTGTCCTTGCCGCTTTAACTTGGCGTCCTCGCAGTCGTTTGTATTTCGTTTTCACCCAGCGTATGAGATAAGCATCTATTTGCTGAAGTGAAAACCGAAGCTCTGAGCGATAATATTCACCATAGTAATTGATCCATCCTCTTACAACGGGATTGATCTCTTTTGCTATGGACCTAAGTGTTGCCCCACTCCACAAGTGAATACGCCATCCGCGTATCGTTTTCCGGATTTCCTTTTTCGCCTTGTCACTTACTGCCGGTGAAAAACCAACAAACAGTTTCCCGGCCTTCGTCCGACATCCGCGCTTGCGAAACGTATAGCCCAGAAAGTCGAACTCGTTAATCGGGTAGGACTGACGCCGGTCATCATCTTGGCAGTAAACAATGCGTGTCTTCCTTGGATGCAGTTCCAAACCACATTGCATCAGTCTCTTGGCAACTCGGTCTTTTATAAACTGAGCTTGCTTTTCTGACTTACAATGTAATACGACATCATCCGCGTATCTTTCAAACGGTATGTTCGGATGATTTCGCCTCATCCATTCATCGAACGCATAGTGGAGAAACAGATTCGCTAATAACGGACTAATCACGCCCCCCTGGGGCGTTCCTAGGTCGCGGTTTATCAGGCTTTCTCCTTGCTGCATCGGCGCTTTCAACCAGCGTTCGATATACAAGATTGCCCAACTTTCCTTGACATGCTTTCGCACCGCTTTCATCGCGAGATTATGATCAAGGTGATCGAAAAATCCTTTGATGTCCAGATCTATTACCCAGTCGTAACGCCAGCAGCGTTTCCGGGCTACGCCTATCGCATCGGTCGCCGATTTGTTCGGCCTATACCCGTAAGAATCTTCATGGAAGTAAGGCTCCATTGTCGGCTCTACAGTTAGCTTCACCACCGTCTGCGCAATGCGATCTGCTACTGTCGGTATTCCCAGCAGCCGCTCTCCTCCGTCACTTTTGGGAATCTTTACTCCCAATACCGCCGGCGGAAAATAGCTGCCAGAGGACATCCGATTCCACACCTTATACAGGTTTCCCTTAAGATCTCTTTCAAAGTCTTCTATCGATTGTCGATCTATCCCGTCTGCTCCGCCGTTCGCTTTCACTTGCTTATAGGCATCATAGACTAATCGCTTCGATATCTCATAAGGTTTTGCTTTGTTCAACAGTTCCTCCCACCTTAATGATGGTTGACTGGATTCCATCGCTGAATGGCCCAGCCCCTTGGCTCCATTTCCATTACAGAAACTTCTTCGCTACTACAGGCTAGTCCGCCCCTGTGCCTCACATCCGTACTCTCATTCTCGTGTTGTTCGACACTTGAATTTCTCCGTTAACATTGAGACGACAGGTTCCCATGTTCCACATAGCGCCTAGAATAGGCTCACGCCACCTTTATGCCGCACACCGCTCAAGCCGTCAGCAGGCTCCGCTTGAGCTCTTCCCAGAAGAGATCTGGACCCCTGGTTTTGATGTGATTTGCACGCTTTCGACACCTCATCAGTGGTTCGCTTGCGCTCGTCTTCCTATTCCTCACCTGACCTGGTCTTGCCAGGCCTTTTCCGTAACGCTCACCACCTTGGCTCTTTACCAACGCAGCTTACGGCAGTTTGAGATCTGCTCCTGCAAGCCGACCTCGGAGGGCCTTCCTCCATCGCTTATGCAGTTACGCACTGCTTCTACGCCTTCCCTTTCGTAGCTTTTGTGCTCATGGCACACCAGAACCGTGCTTGCGCTATTTACGCACACGGCTCCTCAAGTGTACGCACTTCACAGAGTCAGAACAGGTTGACCATGATCCGGGGAGCCGGTAGCGGGTATCTTCCCAGCAGCCGCTGAAATTTCTCCCAATTGTAGCTCCCACGCTTGCCTCGACGGCTCAGCCACTTGAAGAGGGTCCGGGTGGTCTCGTAGGCGAAGGCTCGGATCCGCTCGCTGTTGTCCGTAACGCCGTAGTAGGCATAATGGCCCCGTAGTTTAGCGGCGGTGCGCCGCATGATCTCCGGGGTCGGCAGGGTCCGATTTTCCTTCAACCATTCCTTGAATGCCTTCAGCTTGGCGGTGAACCGCGTGCCGATGGTCTTCCTCTTCATGCGAAATCGCTTGCCGTTGCGGCTGCGGCTGGCATAGTGGGTGAATCCCAGAAAATCGAAGGTCGAGAGCTTCTCTCCTCGCGCCTGGGCTTCCCGTTGCGCCCGCGCCCCGAAGGCGAGGACTTGCGTCTTCTCTGGGGCGACTTCCAACCCGAACTGGCCGAGCCTTGCCTCCAGCTCCGTGCGAAACCGCTTGGCGTCCTCTTTACGCTCGAAACAGCCGACAAAATCGTCGGCGTAGCGGATGAGGCGGCTCCCGCCTTGGCAGGTGGCTCGATACCGGCGTTGATACCACAGGTCCAGGGTGTAGTGCAGGTAGAGGTTGGCCAGCAGCGGGGAGATAACGCCCCCTTGGGGGGTACCCCGTTCACTGGCTCGCCACGCCCCGTCTTCCTGGATGCCGGCCTTGAGAAAGCGCCGGATGTAGCGCTGGATGCGTTTGTCCCCGATGCGGTGGGCCACGAATGCCATCAGGTGCTCCTGGCTCACATTGTCGAAGAAACCGCGTATGTCGGCTTCGACAATCCAGTTGACCGGGTGGTTTTCCACCGTTTGGCTGAGCGCCCGCAGGGCGTCGTGACAGCCCCGTCCAGGCCGAAACCCGTAGGAGTCGTTTATGAAATCCTGTTCGTACACCGCCTGGAGGATGCGCACCATCCCCGCCTGTACCAGTTTGTCTTCCAGCGCCGGGATGCCCAACGGGCGTCGCTTGGTGCTCCCCGGTTTGGGGATGTAGATCCGTCTCACCGGCTGGGGCCGGTAGGACATCCGATGCAGGCGCTTGACCAGCTCTTTCAGGTTTTCCGTCAGGTTGGCCGCGTAGTCGGCCTTAGTCACCTCATCGATGCCCGCCACGGCGTCTTTCCTCAGCCGCTCGAAGCATCCCAGCAGGAGTTCTTCGTTCATCAGATGAAATAGGCTGGTGAACTGGAACTTCGGTTCCCTGCCGGCTTTCTCCGCTATGCGTTGCAGTTTCGTTTCCACGCTTTCTTCATGTCTGAGCATGGGGCCTGTTTCCTCACAACGCCGTTACACTTGTGGCGGCCTTCCCTCCAGCAGCATTACCCGCCTTCTTCGGTACTACGCCGCCATCCGACTCCTGTCCAGGCTTCCGCCCGCCTTGCTTTGTTATCGCTTGTTGGGCCTGACCCACCTTCCTTGCAGGACCTCGACAGGTCTCCCAGGTTGCCGTTTGTTCCCCATGTCCGACATGCCATGCTCTTCGACCCCGGAGAAGCGGGGAAACACTTGCCGTGGTCGCACTCCCCCGTGGTGACTTCCGCGTAGTTAACCGCGTCGTCCTTCTCGTTTCCTGCTTTCGAGGCTCAATCACTTCAGCTTGCGCTTACGGCCTGTCAGCTTGATCCCCCTGTGCTTACTCTTTGGGATCACTCCCGCCGAGCCAGGGTTCTCTACCCGGCGGCTGGCCTGCCTTCCGGGGCGGGAGTCCCACCCGCTGGAACATCACGACCTTGCCTGGCCGCACTAACTATTCAGCACATACAACTGCGCTGGTCCCTTTCCTTTCCATAAATTCTGGACTCTTGCCCTGAAAAAGCAGCGTCAA
>JAGRGP010000180.1 GCA_020445415.1 Gammaproteobacteria bacterium
GAATGGTTTAACGGCGGTAAACCGGACCTATCAGTTCGCTGCAGGTTTCCCATAGTGCAGTGCCTCACTAGCCCGATCATAACCGGTTCACCATTCCCTTCCCATCCCACCGTACGTTCAGTTTTCCCGAATACGGCGGTCCGACAGTCTTCATCACAATGCATGCACAGGAGCTTCCTGATACCTTATACGACCGCTGCCAATATAAATAATACCCTCGGCATACAGTCGCTTGTTCGAGAACTTATTCCACCCAAAACCTCGGCCTTTACTTCTGAAGGTCAGGTACCGCCGAAAGCGGATATTGATGAATCTCTGCAGGGTGCGAAATGCCTCACTGGCGTTGGTATGAGCAAAATAGCTTACCCAACCTCGCACCGTTTGGTTGATCGCCCCAACAAATTCATCTGGCGTCACAGGTGCCCGCCGTTTGGTAAAGTACTTTATCCGTCGACGAATGTTGCGTTGAGCGTCTTTGCTCGGAAAGATATAGATAGTGTTCTTGCCGGTGTTGGGACTGGGCCGTTTGACGAAATTGAACCCAATGAAGTCGAACCCTTCGGTCAACTTCGTAATCCGGGTCTTCTCCCGATTGACGACCAATCCCATACTCCGCGCAATGCCTTCGAAGGCCGCCAGGGCCTGCTCGGCATTCTTGCGACAGACTAACACCGCGTCATCGGCGTACCGATGCACCGTAGTCCCCAGTTTCTCCGGGTAGCCCCGCTTATGCCATAGTTGATCGAGCAGGTTCAGGTAGATGTTACTGTACAGCGGTGAGATCGGTGAGCCTTGCGGCACTCCGATCCTCATGGGTTCTACCTGCCCCTGATACTCCACACCAACCTTGAGGCTCTGCTTGATGATCCTCAGCATACTCCCATCGACCACCCGCTGCCGGATCAGTACCAGCAATTTATCGTGCGGTATGGTCGTGAAATAGCTTTGGAAATCGATTTCCACTACGCCCCAGGCTCGCCGATGGAGGTCTTCTCGAATGGCCACAGAGGCCATCTTTGCGTTCCTCTTCGGTCGATACCCATAGGAGCAATCATGGAAATCGGCTTCGAATATCGGCTCCAGGATCAGCTTCATTGCCGTTTGCACCACGCGATCTTCTACCGTCGCGATGCCCAACGGGCGTGTGCCGCCTTTGGGCTTCGGAATGTCCACCCGGCGCACCGGCTGGAATCGGTAGCTCTTCTCTCGCAGCGCTTCTTGTAATCGGCTGACCATTACGCCCTCTTGCCCGCTCGTCACAATCGCCTCGATGGATTCACCATCTACTCCGGGCGCTCCCTTATTCGCCCTCACCTGTCGCCAGCCCTCCCAAATAACATCTTCCCGCCACACTTTGTCGTACAGACTATAAAACTTCGCCTCCTTTTCCTGCTTGGCCTTGCGATATAGGGTCCTTTGCAGTTGCCGAATTTCCATCTTGTTTCTAGCCATCTGGCAATCAAAACCTCCTCAACTGCATCAAACACCAGTAACTGAAGTAGGGCCCTTTCCCACCGGGCCGGGTTATGTTGTCCCATGCCCTCCAGCGGTACTATGAGCCCCGCGGAATCCTCATTCGACCTACAGGAATTTCGGTTTCCCTTATATCCCGCAGTTGCCCGCAGCCAACGCGCATCGCATGAGGTCTCCCGGCCTAGGGTCATGAGACTTTCACAGCATGCAACCTCCAACACCCCGGTGCTCGAAAGCGGTTCAACTGACCGTTAATCCCCGCTTCCTGACAGCCTTCCCGCGCAGACGATACGGTCGGCTCACACAGCTACGTATTACGAGGCTGATTCGAGTTCACTTTTGTTGCAGCCCACTGCTTTGCATCTATCGTTCAAGGTCACTTGGGCCGACGGATCACTCCGCAAACCTGACCTCCTGCTAGACCCCCGAACGGACAATTGGGGCCAGGGGACTTTCACCCCATAAGTCTCACGCCTGTACCGGCGTGCCATCCGCGTAGCGAACAAAACGGTGACCTCGCCTTTCCAGTTCCTTGTCCAGGTCATCCAACAACAGATTCGCCAACAAGGGGGAGAAGCGGTCCGCCTTGCGGCGTGCCTTCTTGCGAAGACTCCACTTGGCAACCGATCATGACCCCGGCGGTAAGGTAGCTGTTGATCAGTCTCAGTACACGCCTGTCTTGAATACGCTGGTTTACCCGATGCATCAGTTTGTCGTGATTCACCCAGTCGAAGAACTTTTCAAGATCCATGTCCACCACCCAGCGGGAACCCTCTTGAATGACGGCATGCGCCTGGGTAATGGCCTGATGGACGGAGCGGTTGGGTCTGAAACCGAAGCTGGAAGGGGAGAAGCTTCTGTCCCACTCCGGCTGAAGGATTTGCAACAAGGCTTGCTGGATCAGTCGATCCACTACGGTGGGTATGCCCAAAA
>JAGRGP010000023.1 GCA_020445415.1 Gammaproteobacteria bacterium
GGACTGAATCCGGCAAAAGTCCGGCATGGTTTGTTAACGTTAGGTACTTTACGATACTGCAAATATCGATATTCTCTAGTCAATCTTTATGCCGCATCCCGAACAGTGGCATGAATCACGATTTCGTCAAAGGGCGCTGTGAGCTGATCCTGATCATCTTTATCCAGCAACCCTAGCTTCACAAGTTCTTTTGTAACCGAGACAATAACCTGGACGAACTTGCCCTGGGTGGCGGGTTACCCTACCCTGCTCCACCATGAAGGACCTGCTTCTGCTCCTCATCCATCTTCTGACCACGTTCGCCAAGATATTGGAGCCCAGTGGTGTCAAAGCCAATGTCGCCGAAGGCCTGCTCATGAAGCAGCAGTTCCTGATCACGAACCGCGCCCGGCAGAATGCGCTTTACCAAACTGGCTCCGCCATCTTTATTGCCCCCGGACCTGGTAAGCATCTATTTGGCGCGCGTCTTGGATTTGCGTTTTGGGCATTTCTATTTCGTAACTCAAGTGGGTTGCTCGTAAAGGCATTGCTTGCATGCGGTCTGGCTGCTTTGCTTTCTGGAACCGCATTTGCTGCCATCGGCGTGGACATTCGTCAGGAGCAAAACCGGTTTGGGCAAGGTCCAGACACCATGGCCATCAAAGGGAGTGCCGGGAGTGGTCAGATCGTGGACTACCGGCCGGATATCAGCGCCGCCCGGCACTACAAATCTGTCAGCGCCAGCCTCGATGTGGGTGCTGCGGAAAGAAGCAAGGAAGCCGGTACCGAAAAACCCGGGCCCAGGATTACCGGGGCGTTTGACGGCGCGCTTGAACTGCATGGCATCCGCTTCGTTATTACCTGTGCCAATGAAGGATCGCTGAACAGGCTTCGCATCGTCCCGACCGGTCTCGAAATCGACAATTCGCCAATCGTACGGACTATCGACGGGATCGTTACAGGTGCTGAAGTGGCGGATCTGAACATGGATGGCTCACCCGAGATTTATGTCTACGTCACATCCGCCGGCAGCGGGTCGTACGGCTCGCTGGTAGCGTACTCTGCAAACCGGCGCAAATCGCTCAGCGATATTTACCTGCCTCCCGTGACACAGGACAAGGTGGCTTCAAAAGGGTACATGGGACATGACGAGTTCGCGGTGGGCGCAGGTGTGCTTCTGCATCGATTTCCCATTTACAATAGCGCCGACACCAACGCCAGGCCCACCGGGGGTACACGGCAACTCCAGTACAAGCTCGTTCCCGGTGAGGCGGGCTGGCTTCTCAAGCTCGACGGGATGATCGAATACTGAGCATTCTCTAACAAGGGTTTCAGCTCCTGCGGGAAAAACATTATAACTCATGCAATTTGCTGCAAAAAAACGGTGCGATTCAGTTTCAACGACGGCGGCCACAACAAAGGAGAGATACGCGTGGCGGCTGACAGCTGCGCCTGATCCATGACGTTCTGCAAAAGAAAGGAGAAGCATATGTCCAAGAGAAGTGTGGGTGCAGCGGTTTTGATGCTTGTCATGACAGTTCTTGCCCATGCGGCAGACAATATAAAAGCGTTCCCACCTGCCGAAGAAGGCATGTTGAGGTATGTCCTGTAGCTTCCCGAGCAGGCGGATGAGTCGGCATTCAGAGTGGAGTTGATCGTTGGGAAGACTGTCCGAATCGACGAGCAGAACCGGTATTTCTTCGGCGGGGAGATCGAGGCGCAGACGATTGCGGGGTGGGGGTACACCCGGGTATACGGTCAGCAAGCTGGGACCGATGGTGGGTACACTCATGGCGGTAGACCCGAATTCGCCGCAGGTCGATCGGTTCGTCACACTGGGCGGAGAACCCTACCTTATCCGTTACAACAGTCGTTTACCCGTGGTCGTGTATGTCCCTGAAGGTGCCGAAGTGCGTTACCGGATATGGAGCGCCGGGGGCGAGATGAAGGCAATGGGTAACTGAATGATAATCGGGTGGATTTGCCATTAAGCAATAGATGTTTACCTCCACATAAGTGACCGGTTATGGAGGCAATTATGAAAGGATTCAGGATTAGTACCCTTCTGTGTGCATTAAATCAAACCATTTAACGATGGCTCTCATAAACGCAAAGCCCGTCAGGTTCGTTAGGCAAAAAACAACATAGAAAGGAGATGCCGCTGATGCAAAACAGCATTAAGCCTACATGGCTTGTTTTCCCGATTATCTGTTTCGCCTTGCAGGGCAATTCCTTGCTCGCCCAGGAAGATCCAACGAAAGCATCCGGGCCGTCCGTCAATCCGCTTTTTAAGCAATTTACAGCGGAAGAGTCACACGGCTTTATGCAAAATTTCGTCCTGAACGACGCACTCGGCACCGGGCGTGCATCAATCTGGTTCGGCACCAACGCCGCGCAGGTGCTTCCGACAGCGGTCGTACCGAATCGGCAGGCGGCCAGGGAGCTGAAGTCCGAGGTCATGCCGCAGATCGGCACGGTAACCGCGACCACCAGCCTGGGTGAGATGAGCCTTGAGCAGTTCATCTATCATCCACAAAGTGTCGCCCAGGGTTTTATCGTCGTACACAAGGGACGGATCGTCTTCGAACAGTATCCCGGAATGCGGGAGGCGGATGCCCATGTGCTGGCCTCGGCCGCCAAAGTAACTGCCTCTCTACTGGTCGATGTTCTCATTGAAGAGGGGAAGATCGACGAGCATAAGACCATGGCGGATTACGTTCCCGCGCTTGCCGGAAGCGTCTGGGCGCCGATCAAGGTCATTGACGTCATTGATATGTCGACCGGCCTCGATACGATCGACGGCCCCGAGCATTTTGCCAATCCCGATTCGGTGATCGCTCGCATGCTGCGCGCTGAGATTGGCGAGCCGTACAAAGGCAAAGTGGAGACGATGCTGGGTGTCATGAAAGAGGCGAAACCGGTCAGTGAGCCGGGCGAGTATTTCACCTACAGCTCCACGGCAACGCAGGCCCTGGCCCTCCTGGCCGAAGCGGCCAGCGGTCAGACCTGGGCGGAGGCGTTCGACCAGCGGATCTGGTCGAAGATGGGGGTCGAGGGGCCGTTCCAGGTGCATCTCACCCCTGAAGGCATCGCCATGGCGCACGGCCTGCTCTCGATGCGGCTGCGCGATCTCGCGCGCTTCGGCATGCTCTACACACCGAGCTGGAAGAAGATCGCCGCGGAGCAGATCGTGACCCCGGAGATCCTGGAGCGCACGCGCGTTCCCTACCGGAGCCGGGAGTTCTACCGGGCTGGTCCCTCCGGCAAGAAATTCATGGAACGGCTCGGCGACGACAGCGTACTAACCGGTGGACGGCAATGGGATGCCGTGTGGGACGACGGCGACTTCTTCAAGGCCGGCTTCAATACCCAGGGGATCTACGTGTCACCGGCGCGGGATCTGGTCATCGCCTATTTCTCCGTAGAGCCGACCCAGCAGATCCAGAAATACCTGCGCCCGCTGGTGACATCGGGGTTGTTTGAGTAACTAAGGAAACGGGAAATGAAAAGAAGCGTTACAGCAAGATTACTATTGGGTGCGATTTCCACGGTCATGATGTTATCGGGGATTTCGCTTGCCCAGGAAGCCGAAAAAGCACCCGCGTTCGCCATTAAAGATGTTATCAACGGCGGCTCCGCAGAAGATCAGCGCCGTTTCAAGCAGGAATTCGGCGTTGCCTCCTCGCTGACTGCCAACCCCACGGCGGCCTGGTTCCATAACTTCACCTCACGGGCCTTGCCGACGGCTGTCATACCGCGTCGTCAACCGGTCATGCCGCTGGACTCGGAGATCATTCCGGAGATCGGCAAGGTGACGGCGACGACCGAGCTCGGCGAGATGGACCTCGATGCGTTCCTGAACCACCTGAAGAGCTTCGCCCAGGGATTTATCGTCGTTCACCAGGGCAGGGTTGTTTTTGAACAATACCCGGGCATGCGGAAAGAGAATTCACACATGACCGCCTCCACGGCGAAAGTGTTTGTCGGTCTGCTGGCCGAACGCCTGATCGAGGAAGGGCTGCTCGACGAGCAGAAGACGCTCGGCGACTATGTGCCGGAGTTCAGGGGGTCCGCCTGGGAGCCGGTCAAGGTCATCGATGTCATGGATATGTCGACCGGCCTGGACCCGATCGATGCGCCGGAGCATTTTGTCAATCCGGATGCCGTGATTACCCGCATGGTCATGGCTGAGCTTGGCGAGACCCATAAAGGGAAAGTGGAGAACATGATCGATGTCATGCGGGATGCCAAAGCAGTCAGCAAACCCGGCGAACATTTCACCTACTCGTCCACCGCCACGCAGGCCCTGGTGGTTTTGACCGAGGCCGTTACCGAGCAAACCTGGGCCGACGCGTTCGATCAACGCATCTGGTCGAAGATGGGCGTCGATGGCGTACTGCAGGTGCATCTCTCCCCGGACGGATATGCGCTGGGCCATGGGGTTCTATCACTTCAGCTGCGCGACCTCGCGCGCTTCGGCATGCTCTACACACCGAGCTGGGACAAGGTTGCCGTGGAGCCGATCGTTACACCGCAGATCCTGGCA
The DNA here is from genome assembly GCA_020445415.1 of Gammaproteobacteria bacterium. Classification (GTDB taxonomy): domain Bacteria; phylum Pseudomonadota; class Gammaproteobacteria; order Chromatiales; family Chromatiaceae; genus HKST-UBA178. Next base: position 4,526 of record JAGRGP010000023.1, read on the forward strand.
CGCGCACGCGTTCCCTACCGGAGCCGGGAATTCTACCGGGCAGGACCCTCCGGCCAGAAATTCATGGAACGGCTTGGCGACTTTGATGTTCGCTCCGCCGGGCGGCAATGGGATGCCGTGTGGGATGATGGAGACTTCTTCAAGAGCGGGTTGAACACGCAGGGGATCTACGTCTCACCGAGTACAGACACCGTTGTCGTTTGGTTCTCGACCACTTGGCAGAGTGGCTTTCCATTGACCCCCTATCTGAGGGCGATCGTGAACCAGGTGTTTCGGGAAATGTGATTCGCCCGTTCGTTATATCGAAACTATTGGACTGAAGAAGGGACAGAAAATGAACAGGAGCGTTGTAGTAAAACTACTGTTGGGTGCTGTCACGGTTGCCACGGTTTTATCAGGAGCCGCGTTTGCTGAAGAAGCGGTGAAGTCTGAGTATACCCTTCCGTCGGATCTTCCCCCGGTGCGGGAATGGAAAAACGGCGTATCGCCTGTAAAAGCACAGGAATACCGCCAGGGTTATCGAAGCAAGGACTTCCTGATCAACGGCGACCAGGGTAACTATGCTTTTCTGAATATACCGGAGTTCTATACAACAGCGACCGTTTACCGTGGAGCCGGACAGGTGGCCATGCTTGAAAAGGAGGTCGATGTGTCACTGTTGAACACCATGACGGATACGGTTGTTGGCAAAATGCCGCTGGGTGACCTTCTGAAAAATGAGCTGGCCCGCATTCAGGGGCTGCTGGTGATTCACAAGGGCAAAATTGTGCTGGAAGAGTATCCGGGCATGCGCGAGCTGGACAAACACTGCTGGTTCTCAGCCTCAAAACAGGTGCTCGGCTTGACCGTGCATGTCCTGGAAGAAGAAGGATTAATCGATTTGGAAAAACCGGTTACCCATTACCTTCCGGAATATGACAGCGAAGACTGGAAGAGAGTGAAGGTCAAAGACCTGCTGCACCATAACGCGGGCATGGATTATGTTGAAACCAATGCCAACTTTATGAACCCGGAACATCCACTGGCGGTATTGACAGCCTACTCGCTGGCCTCGCGCTTTGAGGAGAGTAAAAAATCGGCATTCGACATCCTGAAAGATGTGAAAAGCTATATCGAGCCGGGCGTGAAATACGATTACGCATCGCCGAATACGCAGATTCTGGGCTTCATTGTTGAGCGTGTCACCGGCGAAAAATATGAAGATGTCGTTGCCGACCGTATCTGGACTCGGGCCGGTTTCGAAAGCGATGGTCATTATGCGCTTTCAGCCCAGGGAGAACCCCTCTCTGCGGGAATCTTCACCTCGCGACTTCGTGACATGGGACGCTTTGCGCTGCTGTACACCCCAAGCTGGAACAAGGTAGCGGATAAGAAAATTGTCAGCGATACCTATTGGGCAAAGGTTTATGACAAAACCTATGCCGACGCGCTCAAACGCGGCGTGGAAACCGACAAGTCCAAATACTTCAAGGATGGCCAGTCGTCGCATGCCACTTACCAGTGGGATCTGGTATTTGAAGATGGCGACCTCTTCAAGGCCGGCCGCTACGGACAGGGCATCTATGTATCGCCCGAAACCGATACCGCGGTGGTTTGGTTCTCAAGTGTATATATGAATGAAGTCTACGTTCCGGGTTTTGCCCGCGAGTTCGTAAAACAGGTGTACCGGAAGTAATTCCCCGCTCGTGACATCCGGAATGTTTGACTCAAGAGGAGATAAGGAATGACCAGAAGAGTTAAGGCGAGATTGCTGTTGGGCGCCGTCACGGTTGCCGCGGTTTATTCGGGGATTTCTGCTGCCGAAAGGACTGACTACGCAATACCTGATGATTTGACGCCCGTTTCGGAATGGAAGAACGGCTTCACTGCCGAGCAGGCAAAAAAATTCATCGAAGGCTATAACGCTAAAAGTTTTGTCATCGGCGATGACATCGGCACCTACGGGTTCCTGAATCTCTCCGAAGTGCTGCCGGTATCCAAGGTGTTCCGCAAAGGCGATGTGGCGAATATGGAGGTCGACATCGACGATTCCATCGGCAAAATCAAGGCTGATGGCCCACTGGGCAACCTGACCCTGGAAGAAGCGATGAATGACAAACGGTCCAGGATGCAGGGCATCATCGTTCTGAAAAAAGGCAAGATCGTGTACGAGAAATATCCAGGGATGCCACAGATGGCGAATCACACCTGGATGTCTTCAACCAAGGTCGTTACCGGTCTGATCATGCACATGCTCGAGCAGGACGGGCTGTTATCCCTTGATGACGATGTGACCAAATACATACCCGAATACAAGGGCACGAACTGGGAGGGCGTCAAACTGGTCGATATCCTTCACCAGCAATCGGGCATGGATCTGGTGGAAAGCGCCGCGAACATCGCCAACCCGAAAAGCCCGGTCGCCCGTGCTTATGCCTTTGCGTTCAATCCCAAAGGGGCGACGCCCGATGCCTCCATCTTCAATATCATGAGAGACGTAAAGCGTTACAGGCAACCCGGCACCCAGTTTGATTACTCCACCTTCAACACCCACATCCTGGGGGTGGTCATTGAAAAGGTCACCGGCAAAAAATTCACCGATGTGTTTACGGATCGGATATGGTCCAAGACCGGAATGGAAGGCGACGCGGACATGGCAAACACCCCCATCGGTGAGTCGCTCAACGGCGGCATTTTTGCCTCGCGGTTGCGGGACAAAGCGCGGTTTGCCCTTTTGTTTACGCCGAGCTGGTCAAAGGTGTCCAAGACCAGAATCGTGGATGACGACTACTTCAAGAAAGTATACGGATCGGGCAATTCCGCCGCCTTTTTCAGCAAGGGCAGCGATCTGGGTGGCCGTATGCTCGAGAATTTCAAGGAGTCGCCGTCCCATGCCTCCTACCAGTGGGACGCAGTCTTCGAAGACGGCGATCTGTACAAGTCGGGGAAGAACGGCCAGTGCATTTATGTCTCACCGAAGAAAGACATGGCGGTAGTCTGGTTTTCCAATACGTTTAACAATTCTCCCTGGCTGCCAATTTATGCAAGGGCCATTGCGACGGAACTGGGCGGGACCCAATGACGCTGAATGCCTATGTTTGGACGGCTGACCCGGGTCTTCAGACCCGGCTGGTGGCATTTGATGGGTTAGATTTTTCTCCTTGGACATTTCGGGATTGAAATGAAGAGGCGCTTAAAAGGAAGGGGAATGAAATGAAAAGAATGCCAATCGGTATCTTGCTGTTGATGGTTGTTATTTCCACGGCATCATTCGCAAAAACTCGAAATGATGATGCGGCGATCCCGGGCAAGGACGTTGTTCTGGTGGTGAATGCCGACATCGTCACCATGGACCCAGGCAAACCGTCGGCCGAGGCCATGGCCGTCTCCGGTGGCCGGATCCTGGCTGTTGGAACTGAATCCGAGGTGCGAAAGACGATCGGCGACTATACGAAATTCTACAATCTCGAAGGTCGGACGATTGTCCCCGGGTTTATCGAAACCCATGACCATCTGTATATGTCGAGTTCACAGTATGTCGTGACCGATGTAACGCCCTTTACCACACCGACACTGGCGGCGGCCCTCGATAAGATCAGGCATACCCAACCCAATGAAGAGGGGTGGGTCGTCGGTTTCGGCGCGGACCAGCAGCTGTACGAAGAAAAGCGCGGTCCTTCCCG
>JAGRGP010000181.1 GCA_020445415.1 Gammaproteobacteria bacterium
CGCGGTGCACATGGCGCCGGACTGGGAAACGAAGGCGATCTTGCCCAGATTGGCGGGTAAGTGGGCAAAACTGGCATTGAGCCGGATGCCCGGCACCAAGGCACCCACGCAATTGGGCCCTAAGATACGGATGTCCAATGCGCGGGTCTTTTCATTAACCAAGTCGAGCAGCCGGCGCCCCGTCCGCTCGTCGGTCATCGATCCCAGTCCAGCCGTCAGACAGATTACCGCGTGGGTACCTTTTACGCCCAGATCATCTATCAGGGAGGGCACCGTCCGGGGCGGAGTGCAGATGATCGCCATCTCCGGCGTTATCGGCAAATGTTCCACATCGGGGTACGCGAGCACGCCGGCCACGGCGGTACGCCGGGGATTGATCGGCATGATCGGCCCCTGGAACCCTCCCTGCAAGAGATTGCGCATTACCACGGATCCGACTGCATTGGGGCGGTTGGAGGCACCGATGACCGCTACTGACTCCGGTCGGAATAACTTATCTAGATTTCTGGTAGACATCGAATCGTAGGTCTCGGGGGTTGTCGGCGGCTGTCCGGAAGGGGCACGCCAGGTAAATAATAGTGCAGGGGTACTTTGCCAGATTTGGAAAGCGGTTTCATGATCGTCGTGGACTTCCTGGACTGCTCCGCGGCCATATGGTGTCAGGAGTCAATCGCCGGGCATAGAACGGTGACACCCCTTATGAAGTCATGCACTGGGAAACTGGTGGTACTTGGGGCAAACGGTTTCATACGCATCGGTGAGTGGCCTCGATCACTGCCAATCAACCTTCGGTCACCCTGACCTGCCGCAAAAAATCGAGGGTGATCCGGGCGCTGATACCCCAGAGCAACTCACCGGCAAGTTCACGGAAAAACACCACCGGACGAGCTTCGGGGTGGTGTTCGGACGGCCAGATACGCTCCCGGTGATTCACCGGATCGGCTAACCAGCCCAAGGGTATAGAGAAGATTCCCGCCACCTCCTTGGGATCCGGTGCCAGATCAACCGGCCAGGGAATGGCTCCAACCACCGGGGTTACCAGGTACCCGCTAATGGTGTGAAATGCCGGCAGATTTCCCAGCAGGCGAACTTGCCCGGGGTCGAGGCCGATCTCTTCCCTGGCTTCCCGCAGGGCAGCGCTCGGAATATCCGAATCACCCGGTTCGACTCGGCCACCGGGAAACGCCACCTCACCGCTATGACGGTCTCGGTGATTGTCCGCTCGCCGAATATACAGCAGGTGCCATTGCCCCTGTTCGATCAGTAGCGGTAACAGCACAGCCGCCGATTGAGGCACGGCATAGGTTTTCCGCGGCACCTCATCCAAACCGATTCCCGCTGGGGAGCTGCTCCGCAGGCGCTCGCAGATCTGAAGTTCGGAAAGTGTATCAACATGCATTTTCGATGGTACCTAGAATCCATTGTATAGCGCGCCTCTGGGGATTCATACTCGGTTTCTGCCCGGTCCGGTGCCGGACACCGGCAGCTTGCAGCCGAACCCGCAACGGTAAGCGGAGCCAAGAACATCGGTTGCCGGTCTTAAATCGCGGCTGCGACATCCAGACGGCATGCCGGGGATCAAGAAAGCATGAGGATGTTACACGAGCTTGAAAATAGGTCCGGCTGCAACCATTGTCCCCATTATACGTAACTGAGAGCCCCTAAGTATGAATCTGCGCCAACTGTATGACCGAGAATCGAGCACCTATACCTACCTGATTTGGGATGAGGAGACGGCGGAGGCTGCCCTTATCGATCCTGTTGACACCCAAGTCGAGCGGGATCTGCGGTTAGTCGGAGAGCTGGGGCTAAAACTACGGTATACATTTGAGACCCATATCCATGCCGATCACATTACCGGGTCAGGACGTATCCGCGAATCGTCGGGTGCCCGGACAGTGCTACATCGCAACAGTGGGGCGGATTGTGCCGATCTGCTGGTCGTCGACGGTGATCAGTTCAGCCTGGGTGATCAGGTAATTCAGGTGATGGAGACGCCCGGCCATACCAATACCTGTGTTTGCTATCAGATATCCGGGGTGGTATTCACCGGAGACACATTGTTGATCCGCGGTTGTGGTCGGACTGATTTTCAATCGGGCGACCCCGGTAAGCTATACGATTCCATTCATGAAAAACTGTTCCCCCTACCGGATGATACGGTAATCTACCCGGCCCATGATTATCATGGGCTCCCGCTGTCTACCATCGGCGAAGAGCGGGCTTATAATCCGCGTTTGGGTAATAACCGTTCCCGGCGGAGCTTTATCGAACTGATGGATAACTTGGTGCTGGAACCG
>JAGRGP010000024.1 GCA_020445415.1 Gammaproteobacteria bacterium
AACAAGCTCCCCTAAAGATTGTGTTCAGCAATCACAACAATGCCATTACCCTGCGAGCCTTCGAAACCTCACCTGGCCACCATGACCTGAGCGCGCTTGCTCGCCACACGTTTATCCGGACGCTAGTTTCACTGGCTAATCGGGACAGTCAGTCGGATATGCTGCTGGCGGTACAACGCTCCCGTGATGGCAACTTACCACTGGCATTTACCCAAAATGAGTTCAAAGAAAGTGGCAGTTGGTATGGGTACCTTGCCCAGCACATCGACGACCAGGATTTCTATGTCTTCAAGGTGCTAGCCCGGTTCGTCCAAAACCCCGCTTTACACCGAATACTCAGCGACCTGGATCAACTCGCCACACAATCAACGGACTTGGCGGAAAAACTGCTTAAGGAGGCAGAAAATCTTTACATCGCGGGATCGCTCATCGATGTAACCGAGCAAGTTCGGGGGTGGGAACTACAAAGACTGAACCTGGAAGCAGACAGCCCGCAGTTTCAACCCCCTCAGCCTGAGAACGACGAGCACCTGCCCGCCCCGGAAGTCTGGCCAGTACGGTATATCGAGGAAAATCGTTCGGAGAACCGCTTTACCGGGCAGATGAGGTTAATACTCCAGCACAGGGAGGTTCGTTATGGCGCCCGCAGCCGAGATCTTTCGACCCGGGGGCTGTCCGCTTACAGCGACGATCCCGACATTCCAATTGCCAAGGGAGCGAAGGTCCTGGTCTCCTTTCCCGCACTCAAAAAGAACTCCGGCCCTATCGAGCGGTTGAGATCCGGCTTCGGCGAAATCCCTTATGAGGTCGTTGGGATAACCCGAGGCACCCCAACGCTGATCCGCATGAAGCAGAGCAGCGACGAACAGGGCACTCGCCTGGCCCGGATTCTATCCGGTTTCATCGACCAACGACGGGCAAAACTCCCGGTGGAGCTGTCTCATGTCTACCGCTCCGCCGCATCCAGACTCTATTCCTCACATTTCATTCAGAGCTCTGGAACCATCCCGTTTTTTGTATCCAGGCAAAAAGACGGCCAAAAGTTTGGCACCAAGGTCGGAATTGTCCAGTCACCCAGTTATCTGAGCCAATTCTTCGAAGTTGCGGACGAAGAACATGATTTTACTGTGCTGATGGAGGCACTGGATCTCGGCTCTCTAATCACTCGAGCGGAGCAGGAAGGCAGTGCCGAGGCCTCGCTGTTCCTGTACAAAACCCGTATCCCGGGTACTCAGCGCTTCCGCATTGTGGCACTGGACCCGCCGAAGTCCAGAAACCGGCATCTGGAGACCAGTTTCGTCAACAGCCTCGGCAATCCCGACTTTCGTTACGTTAAGCTGGTAGTTGCCAGGCCCCAGTTACCCCCAAAGATAGAACTGGACCAAGCAGTGAACCGGCTACAATCGGCTCCCAAGGCCAAGGTAGAACATCTCATATCCGAGTTTACTGAGCTGGCGGCGGTAGGTGATATCGTCGATGTCACGGGCCAGTATGGAGCACTGCAACCATTCCGGCTCCTCACCAAGTAGGGATCAGCACCGCTCAACGCCGCAACTGGGTCAAATCCCGCACCGCCCCATGGGCCGCGCTGGTGGTAAGGGCAGCATAGGCCCGCAACGCTTTGCTAACCGAGCGTTCACGCCCCTGGGGCTGCCATGCCTCGGCTCCCCGCTCGTCCATTTCACGTCGGCGTTGCGCTAACTCCTGTGCGGAAATAACGACATTGATATGGCGGGCGGGTATATCAATCTCGATGAGATCGCCTTCCTGGACCAGCCCAATATTTCCTCCCTCCGCCGCCTCAGGCGAACAATGACCAATAGATAGCCCCGATGTCCCACCAGAGAATCGTCCATCCGTTACCAGGGCACAGGACTTTCCCAGCCCCTTGGACTTGAGGTAACTGGTGGGGTACAACATTTCTTGCATTCCCGGCCCCCCTTTCGGCCCTTCGTAGCGGATAATCACAACGTCTCCGGACTGAACCTTATCCCCTAGAATACCCTCCACCGCACTCTCTTGGCTCTCGAAGATGCGTGCGGGTCCGCGAAACCGCAGGATCGACTCGTCCACCCCTGCAGTTTTGACAATACAACCATCTTCGGCGAGGTTTCCGTACAACACCGCTAACCCACCGTCACGACTATAGGCATGTTCCAGATCACGGATACATCCGGTCGAGCGGTCCAGATCCAGAGACGGCCACCGGCTGGTTTGACAAAATGCCTCCTGAGTCGGGATCCCGCCCGGGGCGGCCAGATAGCGTTCCCGGGCCGGCTTGTCGCCGCTTACCCGTACGTCCCAGCGTTGAATCGCCTCACCTATGCTTGCGCTGTGAACACACCTCGCCTCCCCATGCAGCAGACCGGCACGATCGAGTTCCCCCAGAATCCCGATTACCCCCCCGGCACGATGAACATCCTCCATATGATACTGCTGGGTGGATGGAGCCACCTTGCAAAGATTGGGCACCTTGCGCGACATCCGGTCGATATCGGCCATCGTGAATTCGACCTCACCCTCGTGGGCCGCGGCGAGTAGGTGTAGCACGGTATTGGTGGATCCCCCCATGGCGATATCCAGAGAGATGGCATTCTCAAATGCTTCGAAGGTGGCGATGCCCCGGGGCAACACGTCGGATTCGTCGTTCTCGTAGTAGCGTCGCGCCAACTTCACGATGAGCTGTCCCGCCTCCAAGAACAGGGCCTTGCGGTCAGCATGAGTCGCCAACAAGGAGCCATTTCCCGGTAGGCTGAGCCCCAACGCCTCGGTAAGGCAGTTCATCGAGTTGGCGGTAAACATGCCGGAGCAGGATCCACAGGTTGGACAGGCAGAGCGCTCGATAGCGGCAACATCCTCATCGCTTTCATTGGGATCTGCGGCACTGATCATCGCGTCCACCAGATCCAGTTTCACCCCTTTTCCATGGAGTGAGGTCTTACCCGACTCCATGGGTCCTCCAGAGACGAATACCGTGGGGATGTTGATCCGCAGCGCTGCCATCAACATTCCCGGTGTGATCTTGTCGCAGTTGGAGA
>JAGRGP010000182.1 GCA_020445415.1 Gammaproteobacteria bacterium
TCAACAACTGCCAGATACTGATTCCGCCGATACCCATACTGACTCTCCAACTTTTCAAACTGTCCGACTGGTGGCCACATGCCCACCAGACACCATTACACTTCCGGTAGTGCCAAATTCCACGGTCTTCGGTCTTGGCTAATTTGATAATACCGTAAAACGCAACCGGGTGCTCAGCCCTTGCGCCGCGCCTTTTCTCTCAATCCAGAGAGTCCGAACCGGCGGTCCAGTTCGGACAACACTTGATCAGGACCTAGTCCTTGGTAGGCCAGCAACACCATAGAGTGAAACCAAAGGTCGGCGATTTCATAGACGATCTTGTCGGCCCGACCATCCTTCGCCGCCATGACCGTCTCGGTGGCCTCCTCGCCGATTTTCTTCAGTATGCCATCCAGTCCCTTCGCGTAGAGTTTTGCCACGTAGGAACTCTCAGGATCAGCGCCTTTCCGGTCTTCCAGCACCTCGGCGAGGCGCTTCAGCACATCGCTCATCCCATCAGGCTCCTTGCGGTGACTCGGCGTACCAGGCCAATTTCAGACAACACCCTCATGTCAGCCTCACCTCAACGCCGTGTTCCGCCATGTACCGCTTGGCCTCTCCGATACTGTACTCGGCGAAATGAAAAATACTGGCCGCCAGCACCGCATCAGCCTCTCCCTCCTGCACCCCATCTACCAGATGCTGGAGATTTCCTACCCCTCCAGAGGCGATTACCGGAACACTAACCGCCTGACTAATGGCGCGGGTCAATGCCAGATCAAACCCGATCTTAGTGCCGTCCCGGTCCATGCTGGTCAACAATATCTCACCCGCGCCGTATTCCACCATCTGCTGTGCCCAGGCTACCGCATCAAGACCGGTAGGCTTGCGTCCGCCATGGGTAAAGATCTCCCAGCGCGGGAACTCGCCTTCTCCACTCACCTGCTTGGCGTCTATCGCGACTACAATGCACTGGGATCCAAACCGCCGAGTTGCTTCAAGCACGAACTCGGGATTGGATATCGCCGCCGTATTGATTGCCACCTTGTCGGCACCTGCGTTGAGCATCCGCCGAATATCCTCGCAGGTACGTATGCCTCCTCCCACGGTTAGGGGAATAAACACTTGGGCTGCCACCTGCTCCACCACATGGATGATGGTATCTCGGTCATCCGAACTGGCGGTAATATCAAGAAACGTGATCTCATCCGCGCCTTCTTCGTTATACCGGCGGGCAACTTCCACCGGGTCTCCGGCATCCCGAATATCGACAAACCGGACCCCCTTAACCACCCGTCCCCCATCCACGTCCAGACAAGGAATGATTCTTCTGGCTAACATTGCTCAGCTCACCTGATTGTAGTCATCCGCCAACCGCTGGCCTGCGGCGAAATCGAGAGTACCCTCATAGATCGCCCGCCCGGTAATCGCACCCATGATACCGGAAGATGCCGCTCGGCAGAGCGCATCGATATCTTCGATCTGGGTAATCCCGCCCGAGGCGATCACGGGGATGTTGATTGCCTTGGCCAAGGCAGCGGTTGCTTCCACATTAACCCCTGTCAACATACCGTCTCTGCCAATATCGGTGTAGACGATGGCGGAGACCCCGTCATCCTCGAAACGCCCCGCCAGATCGGTGACCCGGTAATCGGTAATCGTCGACCAGCCGTCAATCGCCACCATCCCGTCCTTGGCATCGAGCCCGACAATCACATGCTCGGGAAAAGATCTGCATGCCCGCCGGACAAACTCCGGCTGCCTGACCGCCCGCGTGCCGATTATCGTAAACTCAACGCCAGCTTCAAGATAAGAGCCGATGGTTTGCTCGTCCCGGATGCCACCACCTACCTGTATCGGCAATCCAGGAAATTCTGCCGCGATGCGGCGAATCACCTCACCGTTTACCGGCTCCCCGGCAAACGCACCATTCAGATCCACGAGGTGCAATCGGCGGGCGCCGGCCCCAACCCACCGAGCTGCCACCTCCACTGGATCATCAGCAAAGACCGTCTCGTCTTCCATGCGCCCTTGGCGCAGTCGCACGCAACGCCCATCTTTCAGATCGATTGCAGGTATCAGTAACACGACGCTAACCCCTTCTCAAAGATTGTTTGGATGGAGAGGCCGCCACATACCCGCCCGACGACTTGGGGAGGACTTAACTCGCTTGAACTCATTGGCGGCTCGTGAAACTGCGAACTCAGGGGGACCAATTGATGAAGTTACTCAATAACTGAAGCCCCGCGCCAGCACTTTTTTCCGGATGAAACTGAGTGGCGAACAGATTTTCAGTAGCAATCACCGAGGTAAAATCAATGCCGAACCCGGTTGTGCCCGCGATAATCCGGGTATCACCCGGATCAACATAGTAACTGTGCACAAAGTAGAACCTGGTGTCCTGGGGGATTCCCGCCCAGAGTGGGTGTTCGCGCACCTGGTATACCTGATTCCAGCCCATTTGCGGTATTTTCAGGCGTCGTCCCCCCTGCAGCATGTTTGGAGGAAAACGTTTTACCCGGCCTGGAATCATACCCAGTAATTCGGTACCACCGTTTTCTTCGCTTGACTCCATCAACACCTGAAGCCCCATACAGATCCCTAAAAACGGCTTTTCCCTAGCCGCGACCAGAACGGCCTCGTTGAGATGATGCTCGGATAGGGCGGCCATGCAATCCCGAGCGGCCCCCTGGCCGGGAAACACTACCCGGTCAGCCTCACGAATGATCCTCGGCTGGTCGGTCACATGCACCCGATGCTGTTGTCCCGCGACATGTTCGATGGCCTTGCTAACCGACCGCAGGTTGCCCATCCCATAATCGATGACCACGATGGATTTCGGCATATGTCTCTGGCTCTGGCTGATTAATGCGGTTACAGACTGCCCTTGGTCGAGGGGAGTATACCGGTCATGCGGGGATCGGGTTCGAGCGCCATCCGTAGCGCACGGCCAAACGCCTTAAACAGGGTTTCGGCAATGTGATGTGCATTTCTCCCGCGCAAGCAATCGACATGCAGCGTTACCCCGGCATGATTAACAAACCCCTGAAAAAATTCATAAAACAGCTCGCTGTCAAACCCACCAATCTGGGCACGGGGAAAATCTACCCGAAACTCCAGGCCGGGCCTCCCCGAGAAATCCACGACCACCCTTGAGAGGGCCTCATCCAACGGGACGTACGCGTGTCCGTAGCGGCGGATTCCCTTCTTCTCGCCGACCGCGCCGGCAACCGCCTGGCCCAATGCAATGCCGATATCCTCGGTGGTGTGGTGCCCATCGATGTGCAGATCCCCTTGTGCTTCGATCTCCAGATCGATCATGCCATGCCGGGCAACCTGATCCAGCATGTGCTCCAGAAAGGGGAGTCCGGTCTCGAGACTGCTATTGCCACCGCCATCGAGATCGACAGCTACCCGGATCCGGGTCTCCAGAGTATTACGTTCGATCTGCGCTTTGCGCTGCATGTCACTGGACTCCGTAATAGCCAGGGTACCCCCTGACTGACTGCGTAAATTAGCCATTCTATGCGAAGTGAAGCGCTAAAGGGAGGGGCCCATCCAACAGTTATCGCGTACTAGCCGATCAAACCTGCAGCCAGAAGGTTACCGGACCATCATTGATCAAGTGCACCTGCATGTGGGCCCCAAAAATACCCCGGGCAACCCGTGGGTGGCGCTGTTCCGCCTGCTCACACAGATAGGTGAACAGCTGCTCACCCCGCTTCGGGCTTTCCGCCTGAGAAAAGCCGGGACGAGTTCCTTTTTGGGTATTCGCAGCCAAGGTGAACTGAGGGATTAACAGCAACCCGCCCCCCATCTTCGCCAGACTAATATTCATACGGCCCTCTGGATCGGCAAACACCCGGTACCCCAGCAACCGGTCCAGCAATCGACTGGCGCGCGCCTCGGAGTCGGCCCGCTCGACACCAATCATCACAAGCAAGCCCTCGTCAATGGCCCCTACCGGCCTACCCAAAACCGATACACGAGCCTCAGATACCCGCTGCAGCAACCCAATCATTAGGGAATACCCAAATCTCTTTTCAGAAAATGCTTACAAAATAACGAGACACAACTCACATTGCTTTACCCGCTAAGTTGTAAACTATAAGTGTCGCCAAACCAAGGAAGTCCAAGGACGAAAGACTGCTATTCAAGGATGAGTCCATGGACAGGATACCCTTTGCCAACCAAGCCCGGCGA
>JAGRGP010000183.1 GCA_020445415.1 Gammaproteobacteria bacterium
ATTCTGGACGAGGCCACCAGTGCGCTCGATTTCGAGGCGGAGCAGGCCATACTCGACAATCTTCGGGAGATCGGAAAAAACCGTACTCTCATCATAATTGCCCACCGCCTGAGCTTATTGAGCCGAGTAGACCGGGTAGTTGTCATTGATCAGGGCAGGATTCTGGAACAGGGACGGCATCACGAACTCATTCGGTATGGTGGGCACTATGCCCGTCTCCATGCCTGCCAACGTATCGACGGCGCTTCCGGGAGTGCTCGGTGAGTACTGCATCTTCCGGTTGGTTGCCGGCTTGGCGGGAGCGGAACAGCAATCGGGCATCGGACACATACTGTATCGAGCAGTCTTTTTTACCTGGAGTTTTGGAAATAACCGAACGTCCCCCTTCACCACTGGGCCGAACCTTGGTGTGGATCATGGTCCTTTTGATGTTGCTGGCCGTTATCTGGTCGGTGTGGGGTAAAGTCGATATCGTCGCGGTTGCCAGGGGAACGGTTGTTCCCCTGGCCGGCGTGCGAATGATTCGGGCTATGGATTTGGGGATAGTGGCCGATCTTCCTGTACAGGAGGGACAGCAGGTTGAGCAAGGCGCACTGCTAGTGTCCTTGAAAGCCGATGAACTCAAGGCGGAACTGGACGGAGTCCTGATGCGGATGCAATGGATGCGGAGGGAGCGATGGCGGCTTACCACATTGCTCAACGCACCGGATTCTGGTTTGGATTTGGGCCCAACGCGACATTACCCTCCCTTAACGGGGCGGCCGTATCCGGATCTTCATCAGCGTCATTATCAGGAAACGCTGCACCGTCTTCAGGATCAACAGGCTGTACTTGAACGGCGGTTGGCTCATCAACAGGCCGAAATTCAAGCGGCCGAAGCGCGGGAGCGCGGACTGTCACGTGTTATGCCATTGATTGCAAAACGCACGGTCAATCTCAGCTCACTGGTAGAGAAGCAGATGGCCCCTGAGCAGCAGCTTCTGGAACTTCAACAGGAGCGACTCCTGACCAGCCAGCGCTTGGATGAGGCACGGGCCAACCTGGCCGCTGGACGGGCACGCCAGCAGGAACTTCAGGGGGAGCTCGCGTTGCTGTCCAGTAGGGCACGGGAAGAGTGGTTGGATGAGCTCAACGATCTGGAGGCGGCAGTTGAGTCCTTGGAGCAACGACGCAAGGGGTTGGTGAGCCAGATAGAGCGGCGCGTGCTGCGGGCACCACTTGGAGGGCGGGTGCAACAGCTTCGATTACGGGCCCCGGGCGAGGTAGTAAACCCCGGTGAGCCGCTGATGAAGTTGGTGCCCGGCGATGGGGATCTGCGAATCGAGGCTTGGCTAGCTGGTGCTGACATCGGATTCGTGATTGCCGGCCAAACTGCGGATATCAAGGTTGACGCCTTTCCTTTCAGCCGCTACGGAACCCTTAGTGGGAAGGTGGTATCGGTCTCCGCGGATGCAGTGGAGCGGCAATCCCTTCCCCCTGCCTATCTGTTGCGGTTGGCGCTGAAGGAGGGGAACGCCGATAATCCAGGGATATCACTGCTGCCGGGGATGGCGGTAACCGTGGAGATCAAGACCGGAGGGCGAAGGCTGATTGACTATTTTCTCTCGACCTTGCTGCGTTATGGGGACGAGAGCTTGCGCGAAAGATGAGCGTTAGCAAGGGTGGATTGGACGCGTTCGTGGTAAGCGAAGAGGCGATAAACAGGAGAGGGCATTGATCGAGATTGCGGGTACCACCTATTACTTCTCGGAATTGGGGCGCTGGGTTTATGGGGTTGTCTATGTTCCGGCATTGTTGTTGGCAGTAGCGTTGCTCTACTGGATTGTGATCAGACGGCTGACCAAACCTTGGAAGGGTTGGGTGCTTGCCCTGCTCCTGGGAGCTGGACTGTCCTGGCCATTCTGGGACGTCTATCAGATCGGCCGGGAAGTGACCCGGCTTTGTCAGGCAGAAGGTGGTCTGCATATCTATCGGACGGCGGAAACCGACGGCTTTCTGGGAGCCGCCGATATTACGTATTGGTCTAAATTTGGGTTTTCGTATGTTGAGCAATCGTACTCTTATGGAAGTGAAGTTATTCGATACACTCTTCAGAATGGCATGCCAATACACGAAAAAGTTGCAGGTATCAAGAGCCGTTATGAACTTCTTAGCACCAAGTACATAGAGAATAGCTATGTTGAGCGCCATATAGATCTCGTACGAGATCGTGCAACAGGTGAGGTGCTCGGGGAGTTAAAATTTTTCAGAGTCGCTCCTGGAAAATTCGATAATTTTGTTTACGGCGTAACCGGTCTAACTTTTACCCCATGGTTTTGTGGCAATAGGGATCCATCACGGCAGGGGAAAAGTTTTCCACGTAGCCATGTTGCACTAATGACATTGAAGTCACTTCAAAAACAAGGAGATCAAGATGCCGACATTGAGGGAGATCTATGAATACTCATGGTTTGCTAACGCAGCTTATGTGGAATGGAGGAACAGCGACGATTCCGATAGTATTGTTATCGATTCCATTCGAGCAGAGCGTTTCCCAGAAAATATTGTCTCGTTACAAATACCATCTGGCTCAGGACTAGCCACCAAAGTTTTCGATCCATCACACGAAGCCTGGCGCATTGCGCATTATCACCCCGATGATCACAGCGGATACTCCGCGACCCTGTTCGCCAACGCCGATCAAAAAATTCTCGCCATCCGCGGTACCTCGCAGCCCGTACTCGATCTCTACGAGACCGATTTAAAAGAGATCGGTTACTACGGCATTGCTGTCAATCAGCTGGTTTCCCTCTATAACCACGTCAGATTGTTGCAGGAGGAGGAAGGGGTAAGCGGGGTCCCTCAGCTGGTATACCATGTCTCCGACAGTCCGCCCGCCGGAATGGACTACCTGACGGAACCCAGTATTGAGCTGTTCGGTGAGCGTTATCACTGGTTCGAAACTGAGTATGTGGGCGTCGGTTTGGGCGGCCTGGATTGGGATGACAAAGTGTCGGTAACCGGGCACTCTCTGGGGGGACATCTGGCAGCGGCAGCGCTTAGACTGTTTCCCACGCAATTTGCCGAGGCGGTTACCTTTAATGCGCCTGGCTTTGATGCGCCCATCGGTACCCTGAGCTTAATACCGGGCCTCCGTTGGTCGGATGAGTTCTTCGGCCTGTTCGATCGGGCGGGTGCCTCTCCTGCACCAGATTTTGCGTCGCTAGAAGCTCGCATTCGCAATATCGAGAGCGAAAGCTCTTCTCCGGGAGACGATAAGAGTTTTGTCTCTGCCAGTATCACGGGTACTCCTGCCGCCAAGGAGATACTGCTCACAACCGAGGTCAATAGCCACAGCATGGATCAGATGCTGGATGCTCTGGCGGTTCAGTCGGTTGCGGCGGCCCTGAACCCGGGGCTTTCGTTGCGTGATATGGGTACCTTCATGGCTTCCGTTTCCCACACTCCCGGTGATACCGAAGAGGTGTTTTTGGAACGGCTCGCCAAACTGCTGCTCGGTGAGCAACTGGACTTGCCCCGGGGGTCGGCGGCGGGCATTGAATCATTGTGGATTCAGCCGTCACCATTCCAAACCCGAGTGCCGTTACATGAGTTGGCAATTAGGCTGCAAGAATGGGGCGATACCCATCCCGGGGCCATGCTGTTGCCGCTGGTTGTTAAAGACCCGGGGACCCTGCTGTCGGAGGCTGCAGCTGCGGGGGTGGAATCCCAGGCCATCCGGTATGCCTTGATCCATCAAAATCCCTTTGCGGTTACCGGTGGCGATGACCTTTACGCCCAATACAATGCGAACGGTGAACTGGCGTCCTATGACGCGGCTACCGGAACCGGTTGGCTGAGCCCGACTTATCTCGAAGACCGGGCGGATTTGTTGGCTATGTCGTTGGCTTTGAATACGCTGGATATCGGCTCCGGTGCGATCGACTCGCATCGTTACCGAATCTACCAAACACTGGCTCCGGATGGCGCGCTGTCGACGTCGCTGATCGAGCAACCTCGGGTACTTCCAGCCACTCCCCCGGAATTGGTGATATTTGGCGGCCCCTCTCCAGACCAGTTGGCCGGTGGCCTCGCTGACGATCACCTATATGGGGGGAATGGGGACGACAACCTGCGCGGCGCGGCCGGGCATGATTACCTGGAAGGCGGGGGCGGGTTCGACCGTTATCAAGTTACCCATGGCAGCGGATTCGATACGGTTTTCGACCGGGATGGATCCGGGCTCATCGAATACGATGGCGTCGCTATCAAGGGAGGTTTCAACCTCGGTGATGGAGTCTTCCTGGATGTGGATTCTGGTGATCGTTTTCTACTCGATGATTCGAATGGGGGGAGAAGTACGCTGTGGATCAATGGCACGGTTAGGGTGGAGCACTTCAGGCAAGGCGATCTGGGTGTGGTCCTTGCCGGCGATTTGCTGCTGCCCGATGAACCGGAAGGCCTGATCGAGGGAACCGACAGCGACGACTTTGATGGAAACGCTACCGGCGCCGGGACCCTGAGAGGGAGTGCCTTTTTGGAGCAAATCCACGGGTTAGACGGGAATGATCGGCTACGGGGGTTGGCGGGGGATGATTGGTTAGAGGGGGGCGTGGGAAACGATGTTCTAGATGGTGGGGAGGATAACGACTTGTTGTTTGCAACCCGCTCGGCAGACTGGTTGCAGATCGTTCACGCCGAGCCCATCGGGGAGAGTAGCGAGCGTGACTGGTTGGCTGGTGGTGGGGGCAAAGACTGGTTGTTCGGCGGTCCAGGCGCCGATGGTCTGGTAGGCGGCCGAGACAACGATTTGGTTTGGGGAGGGCCGGGTAACGACCGGATTTTTGGTGATTCGGAACAGATTCCCGAATCTAACGACTGGTTAACACCTGGCGACGGCCAAGGACTGATAGCGGCATTGGGGGAATTGAATCCGGCAGCTGCAGGGGATGACATCATACTGGCTGGTGCCGGCAATGATTGGGCGTGGGGGCAAGGGGGAGATGACCTCATCGCGGGTGGCGAGGGTGATGACCACCTGTCCGGCGATCTGGTAGATGGTGGGGCTTCGTTGCCGGGTGGTCTGCATGGCAGCGATACCATTGACGGTGGCCCGGGGAACGATGGCATTACCGGAGATGGTGGAGCCGATACCCTCATTGGGGGGGAGGGAGACGATTACCTGCATGGCGATTTTAATTCCGTCTTGATCGCCGATGGCAGTCTGTTGCTGCCTCCCGGCTACCACGGCGATGATCGCCTGTTCGGTGGCCCCGGTAACGACGTTCTGGTCGGAGGGGGTGGTCGGGACTGGCTGGAAGGTGGCTTGGGTATGGATCGCCTGTACGGTGACGACGACACCAGCGGATTACTATTGGCGTATCAGGGAGATGACTATCTGGCGGGTGGAGAAGGGGCCGATCTATTGGTTGGCAATGGTGGCCGTGATCGATTGCGGGGCGATGGCGGTGATGATGAGCTTTGGGGTGGTGCGGCGGACGACTATCTGGAGGGAGGGGAAGGGGATGACTACCTGGCAGGGGATGACCCAAATGATCTGGAGCAGTTTGGAAATGACTGGTTGGTAGGTGGGAATGGGCAGGATGAGCTGTTCGGATTTTCCGGAGACGATCACATGGTTGGGGGCGCCGGGAGAGATCGGATCTTCGGTGGTATTGGGGACGATTGGATAGCGGGTGGCCCCGGAGACGATTTACTGGCCGGACAGGCCGGCGTCGACCGCCTGGTATTCCATGGCGGAGACGGCATAGACATTATCAGCGAAGTGGACCGGCAGGATCTGCTGGTGTTTCCTCAGCTCAATCTGATTGACATCGGGGTGGTCAACGATACTCAGGGTAACTCCTATCTGGAGTTGAGTTACGGTGGTAATGACCGGGCCTATCTGGAAGGGGGGTTAGTTACCCCTGTCGATCGGTATCTGGACGCGGGAGGTGCCGAGTTGGATCTCGCGGGTTTATTGAATTCCGCACTGTCAGAGCCGGTCAATTATGTATTGCAGTCTCCCGGCAAACTGTCTGGGGGGAACGGTGCCGATATCCTGGGTGGGAGCCCGGATTCCGATTGGTTACGGGGTCAAGACGGCAACGATATTCTAGCCGGGGGTGGAGGGAGTGATTTGTTGGAAGGAGGCCCCGGTATAGATCGTTACCGGGCAGGACGGGGCACAGCCCAGGATATTATCAACGAGCAGGATGGGGAGGCCAGCATCCTTGAATTGTTGCCGGGAACCTTGGTTGAAGAATTGGAGTTTAGCCGTTCGGCGGACGATCTGTGTGTGCGCATTGGCGGTGCCGGGGATAGTCTCCGGATTGGTGAGTTCTTCACCTCGGACCAATCGTGGCTGATTACCGACACGGTTGGC
>JAGRGP010000002.1 GCA_020445415.1 Gammaproteobacteria bacterium
TAGATCTATGGCAAAACCCGGACAAGATGAAGGTCGCCGAGGTGCAAATCGCCTACGACGCCCGTGACGTAGCCGTTTCGGGTGACGGTAAGTATGTAGTCGGCGGCGGATACTGGCCGCCCCACTTCGTGATCGCCGATGCCGAAACCATGGAACCCCTTAAGGTCGTCTCCGCCCGTGGTGTCAACGTGGACGGCGAATACGTCAACGAATCCCGGGTTGCCGCCATTTACGACACCCCGCTGCAATCCAGTTGGCTGGTTTCCATGAAAGAGCTGGGACAGATGTGGCAGGTGGATTACAGCGACATCGACAACCTGAAGATCACCAAAATGGACACCTCCAAGTTCCTCCATGATGGATTCTATGATCCGACAGGGCGTTACTTCCAGATTGCTGCCAACGCTTCCAACCAAATGGTGGTAGTGGATACCGAAACCCAGAAGCTGGAGGCCCGCATTGATACCGACAAATTGCCTCACCCCGGCCCTGGCGCGAACTGGAATGATCCCCAGTGTGGTCCGGTGGGTGGCACCACTCACTTGGGTGTAGGCAAGGTCACGGTATGGGGCAACGATCCCGCCGGACATAAAGACCAAGCTTGGAAGATCTGCTACGAAGTCGAAACAGACGGCCCTGGTGTTTTCATTCGCACCCACCCCAAGAGCAAGTATGTCTGGGCCGATCAAACCAAGCATCCCGAACCCGAGGTACAGCAGTCCGTTCAGGTTATCGATAAAGAGAGCCGCGAGATTGTCAAGACTATCCGCCTAACCGAAAAGCCTGGTTATGCAGCCGTCCATATGGAGTTCAACAACGACGGATCGGAAGTCTGGGTTTCGGTGTGGAACCGCAAGGATTCCAAGGAACCCAACGGTGAGATCATTATCTACGATGCCAATACACTGGACGAAAAGGCCAGGGTCAAAGGCTTATTCGCTCCAACCGGTAAATTCAACGTTCACAACCGCATCAATCACGTGACCTAACGGTCACCTAGCGCAGTTTAGCGTTGTGAGCGGGCATGGAGCATCAACTCCATGCCCGCTTTTTTGATAACTCGAATACCAAATATGTGATTTTGGGGCTGAAAAAATGTCGGAAGAAAAATACAAGAAACCAGGCTTGTTGTCGCGAAGGGTAATCCTCGGCACCACGATTGGCGGTGCCATCGTTTTTTTTATCTCCGGCATTATCTTCTGGGGTGGATTCAATACCGGTATGGAAGCAACCAATAATATGGACTTCTGTATCAGCTGCCACGAAATGGAAGAAAACGTCTACCAAGAATATCAACCGACTATCCATTATTCGAATCGCACAGGTGTGCGTGCAACCTGCCCGGATTGTCACGTGCCCAGGCCTTGGATCCATAAAATGGTTCGTAAGATCCAGGCCAGTAACGAGGTCTACCACAAAATTATCGGTACGGTGAGCACTCCGGAGAAGTTCAACGAGCATCGCCTAACCATGGCTAAACGAGTCTGGAAGGCAATGAAGGAAACCGACTCACGAGAATGTCGCAATTGCCATAACTTCGAATCGATGAATCCCGAGTTTCAAAGACCCCGCGCACGCAAGCAACATTTAAATGCCTTCGAGACCGGCCAAACCTGCATCGACTGCCACAAGGGCATTGCTCATAAGCAGGTAAGGGATTTACTGACTGACGAGGAACTTGAGACTTTAGAAGCACCCAACCCCGCCTACATACGGGATGTACCCGAAATGTTCTTAGCCGGACTGAAACGGGTGGAGTCACGAGAGGCCGAGTTGGCCGCTAAGGAAGAAGCCGAAAAAGAGCGGGAGCGCCAGGCCAAGCTGGCTGCCCGCCAGGCCGAGCAGGCACGCACCGAAAAAGCGGTTGCGGACGCATTAGCAGCCTATCAAGCGGAACTTGCTGGCAAAGCAGTTACCACACCGGCTCCCGCAGCGGCCCCCAGCAGCGGATTTGGAGTTGACTGGTCTACGGTTCCGGCTCGCCAAATCACTTTGTTCTATCCGGGCGAAACTTCCATGGAATGGGTATTGACTGGCCGGGATCACGGTGGCGCACGTCCCTTGATACATGGCGGTGACCGCTGCGTCACTTGTCACGATAAAGAAACCGCGGATATGGGTAAGAAGATGGTGACAGGGCAAAAGGCAGAGTCTTCCCCCCTCCCCGACAAACGGGCTAGCCTACCCGTCACCGTTCAGGCTGCCCACGACGACGCCTACCTGTATATGCGGTTCGAGTGGGATACCACCGAGCACGTGCCGGTTCCCTTTGCCGAAGGCGGCAAGATGGATCCGGAAAACCCGATGAAGCTGGCGATAATGTTTGCCACGGATGATGTCGAGTTCGCGGACCGCTCCGGTTGCTGGCAGACCTGCCATCACGATGCCCGTACCATGCCGGATACCCCCGATGCCAGCGCCCTGTCAGACAGTGCAGCCTCCGCTCACCTGGACTTATCAAAGGGAGTCACAAAATATCTCACCGAGAGCCGGACCAAAGTTGAGGTTGCGGGCCGTCGTGGTAAGAAACGGGGTGGTTGGGATCAGCTTAAATCAGCGGACGAAATCAAGGCTGCATTGGAGTCAGGCAAGTTCATGGACCTGTTGCGCTACAAATCAGGCAAGGGCGAAACGGAGGACGGTTACATCTTGGATCAACGTTATACCGCCGGTGGCCAAGGTTTCGAGGTCAGTGCCCGGGAAGAAGCCGGTAAGTGGATTCTGGTGCTGAAGCGACGGTTGAAATCCGACCAGCCTGGAGATGTCAGCATCGAACCCGGAAAGATCTATAACTTCGGGTTTGCCATCCATGACGATTTTACCAACGCCCGCTTCCACCATGTCAGTCTGGGATACAAGATTGGCCTGGACAACGGCGAAGCCGAGATAAACGCCGTGCAAGCCACCGTGCAGGCCAACACAGCGTCGGTTTCAGCAGATGCTCCTGCAGCGGCGCCGTCCCCTGGCAACTCCATTACGGTAGACTGGAGCAAGGCGGGCAGCCGGAAGATAACCCTGCTCTATCCCGGCGAAACCTCCATGGAATGGGTACTGACTGGCAAAGACCATGGTGGTGCCCGGCCATTGATTCATGGCGGTGACCGTTGTGTTACCTGTCACGACAAAGAGACCGCCGATATGGGCAAGAAAATGGCCAGCGGAGATAAGGCGGAGAGTTCTCCCATCCCAGGCAAAAGGCCCAGCATCCCAGTCAATGTGGAGGCAACCCACGATGGGGAGTTTCTTTATCTTCGCTTCGCCTGGCCCCAGGGTGAGCATACCCCGGCACCTTTTGTTGACGGGGGTAAAATGGACCCCGACAATCCGATGAAGTTGGCCATCATGCTTTCCACCGACGATGTAGAACTAGCTGACCGATCCGGTTGCTGGCAGACCTGCCATCACGATGCCCGCACCATGCCGGATACCCCCGATGCCAGCGCCCTGTCAGACAGTGCAGCCGCCGCTCGCCTGGACTTATCAAAAGGAGTCACAAAATATCTCACCGAGAGCCGGACCAAAGTTGAGGTTGCGGGCCGTCGTGGTAAGAAACGGGGCGGTTGGGATCAGCTTAAATCAGCGGACGAAATCAACGCTGCGTTGGAGTCAGGAAAGTTCATGGACCTGCTACGCTACAAATCTGGCAAGGGCGAAACGGAAGACGGCTATATTCTGGATCAACGTTATACCGACGGTGGACAAGGTTTCGAGGTAAGTGCTCGAGAAGAGGCCGGAGAATGGATCGTGGTAATCAAGCGACGGTTGAAGTCCGACCAGCCCGGAGATGTCAGCATCGAACCCGGGAAGATCTATAACTTCGGATTTGCCATCCATGACGATTTTACCAACGCCCGCTTCCACCATGTCAGTCTGGGATACAAGATTGGCCTGGACAGCAGTGGCGACGGAGTCGATCTGAATGTGGTTTCCCAGTAAGCCCATGTGTGCGGCGCCGGCCGACACCCGTGCGGCGAAATGCCAATTTATTTGGTATATTTCATCTCGTCCATTCTGGAGATAACCCCTCGTATGCCAAATCGAATAACCTCAACCCTTGGTTTCACCTTAGTTACGGTCTTTGCGCTACTGATGGGCGACTTAGCCGTTGCCCAGCCCCCCGGTGCCGAAGTAACAATCAAGGATTTCAAGTTCATCCCACCAGAGGTCAGAATTAAGGTGGGCGAAACGGTCAAATGGACCAACACGGAGAAACGCCAGTATCACAGCGTATGGTTTCAGCAGGCGGGCGATCCGGAGCCACCCTACATCTTTCCGGACGAGTTCACTCAGCGTACCTTTGAAAAGGCCGGAAGTTTTCCATACCGATGCGGACCTCATCCCGAAATGACTGGCATCGTGCACGTGGAATAAGACTCATTTGCAAATCAGTTCTCTGTTTGACCGAGGTCAATGCCTCCGCGGGCGTCCTGTTGTTGAATTTTCTCCACCCTTTCCGTTCCCGGCTTCGGAGGATCATTTGACGCCCGCCACGCTGACCTGCTTGCTGTCCCTGGTAACCGCCATAGCCAGCCCATTCGCCAGTGCGGAAGTACCTGAGTCACGTCAGGCGGAGATTATCCACCTGCTCAAGCACGACTGTGGCTCTTGTCATGGGATGCGTCTCGAAGGTGGTTTGGGCCCGGCCCTGACTCCAGAGCACTTTCGTTTGTGGGACCCCCAGCAATTAGCTTTGACCATCCTCTATGGCAGGCCCGGCACACCCATGCCACCCTGGCGCCCGTTTCTCAGTGACAGTGAAGCGTTATGGCTTGCAACAGTGCTGAAACAGGGTGGCGTACCATGAGCCGCCTTTTGCCGTTCCTGTTGACACTGTTGGTTTCCGGTTACGCGTCCGGTGAGTGTCTCACCCGCGGTACGGGGGATATGGGGGTTGTCGTGGAACGGGCCGCGGGCAGTTTGAAGGTAGTGGATACCTCCGCTCATGAGGTGCTTTTCCGGGTTCCGGGACTAGGAGACCTCTCCCATGCATCCGTGGTTTATTCCCGAGATGGCCGCTACGCCTATGTCTTCGGCCGGGACGGCGGCCTATCCAAGATCGATATCCTCTGCGGCACCATCGTAAAGCGCATCGTGCAGGGCGGAAACAGTATCGGCGGGGCCATCTCGCAGGATGGCACCTTGATCGCGGTATCCAACTATGAACCGGGCGGGGTAAAGATCTTCTCGTCGGACGATCTGTCCCTGATCGCAGACATTCCCGCGACCCCAACGACCGACCGGGAAGGTAAACCCAAACAGGCGAAGACCGTAGGTTTAGTCGATGCCCCTGGCCAGCGTTTCGTGGTGAGTCTCTATGACACCGGTGAGAGCTGGATTATCGACATGCGGATACCCGGACAACCGGCGATACAACGCTTCACCCATATTGGCAGCCTACCCTACGACGCCCTGATCACGCCAGACGGCCGGTATTATATCGCTGGGTTGTTTGGAGAAGACGGTCTTTCGCTGCTGGATCTTTGGCATCCCGAAAAGGGCCCCCGTATGATTCTACGGGATTACGGGCGCGGCGATGAAAAACTACCCGTTTATAAGATGCCCCATCTCGAAGGCTGGGCAATCGCTGGAGAGCGGGCTTTTCTGCCCGCCGTCGGGAGGAATCAGATCCTGGTCGTACACCGGGGAGATTGGCAAGAAACCGGGAGAGTTGCCGTGCATGGTCAGCCGGTATTCGTCATGGCCCGCCCTGATGGCCGTCAAATTTGGGTAAACTTTGCTTTTCCCAATAATGACGTAGTGCAGGTAATCGATAGCGAGACCTTGAATATAGTCAAATCCATCACAACCGGGAAAGGCACCTTGCACATGGAATTTTCACCTCGAGGCGAAGAGGTCTGGATCTCGGTACGCGACAGAGACGAGGTCCAGGTGTACGATACCGAAAGCTTCGAGCTGACACACCGCATTCCGGCAGACAAACCCAGCGGAATCTTTTTTACCGCCCGGGCCCATCAGACAGGGCTCTAGCATGACCGCCTATTCTCCCCTTCAGCCGAACCATCGGCCGCCCCGTACCCACGAGAAGATCCCGTTGAATGACCTGGAAAAGCGATTGCTCAACGAATATCAGAAAGGATTGCCTCTCAGTCCCACCCCGTTCCAGGATATAGCCGAGCAGCTTGGCACCAGTGAGGCACTGATACTACAAATCCTGCAACGGCTTCAGGATACCGGCGTGATCAGCCGGGTCGGTCCGGTATTCAAGCCCCGAAAGATCGGTGCCAGCACACTGGCAGCGATGTCGATTCCGGCCACTGAGTTAGTGCGCGTTGCCAAGATTGTCAGCGACTTCCCGGAAGTCAATCACAACTACGAGCGGGAAGATATCTATAATCTCTGGTTTGTGGTGACAGCACCGGACAGCGAACGGTTGCAAGCGGCCCTCACTAAACTGGAACAACGTACCGGATACCCACTACTTGACCTGCCCATGGAACGGCAGTACCACATTGACCTCGGGTTTCCGCTATGGTGCTGAATAAGCAAGACTGCCAGCTGATCGCGCAAATCCAAGATGGATTGCCGCTTACCAGCCGGCCCTACGGCGAGGTAGGTCGGCGCATCGGCCTCAGCGAGGACCAGGTGATTCACCGGGTCAAGGCACTCCAAGCGGCAGGCATCATCAAACGCATGGGAGTCGTGGTGCGTCATCATGAGCTGGGCTATACCGCGAACGCCATGGTGGTATGGGATGTTCCGGATCACCAGGTAGATGAGGTGGGAGCACGATTGGGGGCCCGTGATTGTGTCACATTGTGCTACCGGCGTCCCCGGCGCCTTCCCGATTGGCCCTACAATTTGTTTTGCATGATTCACGGCCGGCGCCGGGAGCGAGTACTGGAATACATTGACCAGCTGGTAATCACGGAACAACTCGGGGAAGTTCCCCGCAAGGTCTTGTTCAGCGGCCGGCGATTCAAGCAACGTGGTGCCAGATACCAATAGTGGACGAAACCGATCGCGCTATCATCAACCGGCTGCAGGATGGCTTTCCCATCAGCGATCGCCCGTTTCAAGCGGTAGCCGGCGAATTGGGTATTGATGAGGGGACGTTAATCGAACGCCTGCAACGAATGCTCGATACCGGATTGCTTTCCCGTTTTGGTCCAATGTTCCATGCCGAACGCCTGGGTGGTGCACTAAGCCTATGTGCCATGCGGATACCGGAAACAGAGTTTGACCGAGTTGCCACGCAGGTGAACGCTTTTCCCGAGGTTGCCCACAACTATGCCCGGGACCACGCCTTCAACATGTGGTTCGTGCTGGCAACGGAAACTTCGGAGCGCATGGCCAGCGTGCTTGGGGAAATCGCCGATGTTACCGGATTTCCGGTATACGATATGCCCAAGGAAGAGGAATTCTTCGTGGGGCTGCGATTCGATGTTTGAATTCAACTTGGCAAAATGCTGACGGTATCCAACAAAGGGAACATTGCACCAGAATGCCTTGATGAGCTGGACCGGCGCATCGTTCAAACTACTCAGGCCGGACTGCCGTTGGTCCCACAACCTTACCAACAGGTGGCTGAGGGACTGGGAATCACGGTTAGAGAGGTACTGGAGCGGTTAAGGGAGATGCAACGGCGGGGAGTAATACGCCGTATTGGTGCGGTTCCCAACCACTACGCCCTTGGTTTCCGGGGAAACGGCATGAGTGTCTGGGATGTAGAGGACAGCCTTGTCCGAGAGTATGGCCTGCGGATCGGTAAACTAAATTTCGTCAGCCACGCCTACCGGCGCCCCCGACACCTCCCGGAGTGGCGTTATAATCTGTTTGCCATGGTGCATGGCAGAGACCGTACCGAAGTCATGGAAAAGGTGTGCGTCATTGCTGATATGCTGGGAGAACACGATCGGGGGCACGAGGTGCTGTTTAGCACTCGAATCCTCAAAAAGACCGGGCTGCGGATTTGATGGCCACTACTCCGGTCCGGCACTAGGGGTATCGGGGAGGACAGTGACGCCGGGTGCCAATCACCCCACATTCACCCACCCCGCTACAACACCAGGTAACCTAAACGATGTTTCGAATATCACAGTTCATGCAAGAAGTCCTGGATCCCCACCCCCTGGGACCCAAACGTCACCCCCCCGGACCAGTGGTTATCTGGAATTTGGTGCGACGCTGCAACCTGACGTGTAAGCATTGTTACTCCATCTCGGCGGACAAAGATTTCCCCAATGAGTTAGATACCGCCCAAATATTCCGGGTGATGGACGACTTGAAACATTTCAAGGTGCCGGTATTGATTCTGTCCGGTGGTGAGCCTCTGTTGCGCCCCGATATCTTCGACATCGCCCACCGGGCCAAGGAGATGGGATTTTATACCGCGCTCTCGACCAACGGTACGCTCATCGACGAGTCAAACATCGACCCCATCTGTGCGGTTGGTTTTGATTACCTGGGAATCAGTATCGACGGCATGGAGCAGACCCACGACCGCTTCCGGCGCAAGCAAGGAGCGTTTCAGGCATCGATGCACGGGCTTCGGCTATGTCGCGATCGGGAACTCAAAGTGGGACTGCGCTTTACCATGACCAAGGACAATGCGGAAGAACTCCCGCAGTTACTGAATCTGATGGAACAGGAACAGATCGATAAGTTCTATTTTTCTCACCTCAACTACGCCGGGCGCGGCAACAAGAATCGCCGGGACGATGTATTTCTCCAGACTACCCGATGGGCGATGGATCTATTGTTTGAACACGCCCTGCAAGATGCCAGACGGGGGGGGCAAAGGGAATTTGTAACCGGCAACAACGACGCCGATGGCGTTTACTTGCTGCACTGGGTAGCGCAGCGCTTTCCCGACCGGCTGGAGCATATCCGAGCCAAGCTGGTGCAATGGGGCGGGAACAGTTCGGGTGTCAATGTTGCCAATATCGACAATCAAGGCAACGTCCATCCGGATACCATGTGGTGGAATTACAGTCTGGGTAATGTCAAAGCGCGGCCGTTCTCGGAAATCTGGCAGGATACCTCGGACCCGATCATGGCGGGCCTCAAGGCCAGTCCGCGGAAGGTTGGGGGCCGTTGCGGGATCTGTCGCCATTTCTCTATCTGCGGCGGCAACACGCGAGTGCGCGCCATGCAACTCACCGGTGATGCCTGGGCGGAGGACCCCGCCTGTTATCTGAGCGACGAGGAGATCGGGATACCCGGCAACCGTTCCGACCAAGCCCCCCGCAAGCAGGTGCTCGCCACCTGAGTCCAGTGCCATGCAACGGTTGAGATGCTCACTCTATTCAGGGTTGATCCTGGTTGTTACTGCCGCTGCCGCTGCCGCTGCCGCTGCCGCTGCCGCTGCCGAGAAGATAGATTCTGGCGCCCTCTACCGGCAACACTGCGGGGAATGTCATGGCGCAGACCGTTTGGGAGCCATCGGCCCGGCGCTGCTTCCCGAGAATCTGGGCCGGCTGCGCAAGAACGAAGCCTTCGACGTTATTCGCCATAGCCGCCCCGCGGTGCAAATGCCGCCCTTTAAAGACTTGCTTGATGAACAGCAAACCCAAGCGTTGGTCGACTACATCTATACGCCGCTAAATTCGATCCCAGCGTGGGGGATGTCGGAGATCAAGGCCAGCCAACTCGTTTATCATCCCCCGGGGACATTGCCGAATACACCCACGTTTCAGGCGGATATCAATAATCTGTTTGTGGTTGTGGAACTGGGAGACCATCATGCCACACTCTTGGACGGCGACCGCTTCCAGCCCATTCACCGTTTTCCTACCCGCTTTGCGCTCCACGGCGGACCCAAGTGGGCGGCCAACGGGCGTTACATCTATTTCATCTCCCGGGACGGCTGGGTAAGTAAGTTCGATGTCTTCAATCTCCGTTATGTCGCTGAGGTGCGGGCAGGTATCAACAGCCGCAATCTCGCGGTTTCCCACGATGACCGGTATGTAATTGTCGCCAACTATCTTCCCCATACCCTTACGATACTCGACGCCCGTGATCTCTCGCCACTCAAGGTAATTCCGGTAACAGACCAAGAAGGACATACCTCCAGGGTCAGCGCTGTTTATACCGCGGACCCAAGGGAAAGCTTTGTAGCGGCATTAAAGGATATTCCCGAAGTGTGGGAGATCAGCTATGCGGATAAGCCACCGGCTGGCTTCTCGGGTTGGGTCCACGACTATCGGGAAGAATCAGGGGATGGCCGCGAACAAGACCCCTTCCCGGTCAGGCGCATCCAGGTTAAAGGCTATCTGGATGATTTCTTACTTAATCAATCCTACGACAAGGTCATCGGGACCTCGCGGGATGGAGCGACCGAAGGCTCAGTAGCCGGTCAGGTGGTCGATCTTGATCTGCAACGTGCGGTAGCCCGAGTCAATCTACCGGGAATGCCCCATCTCAGCTCGGCGATCACCTGGCAACGCGGAGACAGCACCGTGCTCGCCACACCCAATATCCGCAAACCGGAGGTCACGGTGCTGGACACCAAGACCTGGGCAGTGATCAAGCGCATTGCAACCCAGGGTCCGGGATTTTTCATGCGCAGCCACGAGCAATCCCCTTATGCCTGGGTCGATGTCTTCTTTGGGCCCAACAAAGATCTAATGCACGTTATTGACAAACAGACGCTGGAGATCGTCAAGACGCTGCGACCGGCACCGGGTAAGACGTCAGCGCACGTAGAGTTTACCCGGGATGGTAGATATGCCTTGGTCAGCATATGGGACATGGATGGCGCTATCGTGGTGTACGACGCCAATACGCTGGAGGAGGTAACACGTTTACCGATGAAAAAGCCTTCAGGAAAGTACAATGTCCACAACAAACTAACCCGGTCGAGCGGCACCAGTCATTGAACATGGGAAACCGGTACTGATGGAGCACGGCATTCCAGACCCTGGCTTAAGCGGTGAATAGTGACAAGGGAAGTCTGTCTTGTACAGCGGACGGGCGGCAACCGAAGACGCGGCCTTGCGTCTCTACGCGGCACCATCTCGCAGTCTCACAAAACAGAATACCCCTAGGGGCAAGGTTGAAGTTTGCAAGGGTGGTTGGGTACTGGTGGCTTTCTGGCGGCCCCGTTAGCGCTACCCGGAGGGTTTATGAAACAATCGCTTCTATTGATCTGGCTTCTTCTCAGCACCCATTTGGTTGCCGCATCGCAATCATATGCGGTGCTCGACATAGAGGATGGGGACACTCTCATCCTAGAGGTAGACGGACAACCAGTCCGGGTTCAGTTGCTGGGCATTGATGCCCCCGAGGATACCGATAATCCCAAACTTCATCGGGATCTCCAGCGGACGGGATTGGAGGCATCTCAATTGCTGGAGCTTGGCCATCGGGCCACCCGCCATTTACGCGGACTGGCCCCGCCCGGCACAACGGTTTCTCTCATTGGGGACATTACCCAGCGGGACAAATATGGACGACTGCCCGCCATACTCATGCCACACGACGGACCCAGCCTAAACACCGCAATGGTTGAGGATGGTTATGCCATTCCTCTCTCGGCATATCCCCTGGACGATACCCTTGAAAAGCGCCTCGTTGAATTGGAATCGGAGGCAATAAACAATCGGCGCGGGCTGTGGCAGGACGATCTAGCCACAACCATGACCGCCTGGAGCGGAGGTAGGGGCACCCCCTAGTGGTGAATTACCCGCTTAAGATCGTAGAGTGTACGGTGTATGCCATGGCAACGGGCACACACCTTTACCGCCAAGCTGCCCAGCGTCTTGTCCGCGGCCTTTTGATCCGCCCGCTCGAGCTCCTCCTTTAACCTTTGGATCAGCTCGCGGCCAGCCATCCCCAAGATCCGTTCGGCTGGGTACTGGTCGTGATGGCAATCGGAACAAACGGCCTGCAGATCACTTAAGCGCCCGTTTAGATCATCCAGTGATGCCAGTGCCAGGTCCTGCTCTCCATCCTCGCCGGCAATCTTTATCCTGTTAACCAGTGTAGAAAGCCGCTCCATGGCGTCATCGAAAGATTCTACCCGCAGGGTCTTGGAATTACGCACAGTTAGGCTGCTGTAGTCGGGAGTTCGGTAGATCGCCGCGGCAAGCGCTCGCGACTCCCGGTGGCAAGAACGACAGGACCGGCTAATCTTGCGTTGCGCTCTAGCCACTCCGGAATAGTCCCCCTGCTCTGCTGCGAGGACCAGTTTATCCGCCCACTCCAACTCCAGCTCATCATTCCATTCAGGAACCATCTTCCCGATTTTTCGGTAGTGATCGACCAACCGTTCCGCCCACTTCACCAACCGAACTCGGTCTTCCCGCGCCACATATTCCGACACCGCCTGCATCTCCCTTCTCAGACTGAACATGGTGTGCAGCCACACCTGGCGCGCATTGACCGGCTTGTACCAGTTAGCAAGTGACTCGGGAGGAAGTACCAAAGGTTTCTCCTGGCCCAGTCCCTGAGGAGCCACGGAAGAAAGCGTGATTGTAATCAAGGCAAAAAGCCATGCCCTCATTGTTCAGTCTCCCCGAAATCCGGCTGTCCTGCAGGAAGGAAATTGGCTGAGAATGTTCCCTAGCAAATCTCGCTCGATTACGAAGGTCTCTCACCTATCCTGCAGCTTACATACTGTTCAGTATGAAGGGGGAAATTATATCACTATTAGAATTCACCCGGCCCACGACATGCCAATACCTTATCGAGGCCGGCACCTCATCCTTCCGGCTAGACCGGTTTCCGGTGGGGAAAGGGGAACAACCCTACCTCGGCTGACCGCAGGCCATTGAATTTCTATGGGTGCATGAAAAATGTATTCCATTTTTTTTTCTTGATCTAGAATACCTTGCCAGACAGCATGCCTGGTTTGCCTTGAGTGGCATATCGTTCCTCGCTTTTATTACGCCCTGACCACTGGGTTGGGTATGGGGCTAAGAAATTCTCACAACTAAATAATAATCTTTGCGAGAGGAATTCCAATGAACACCGAACTTATCTTACAACTCGGGCTGATTATTCTGCTGATCGCTGGAAACGCCTTCTTCGTGGGATCGGAGATTGCGCTTACCTCGGCTCGACGTAGCCGTATCAAACAGCTTGCCGATACTGGCAATAAATCCGCCAAGACAGTTCAGCTGCTTCATAAGGAACCAGAACGCTTCTATTCGGTGACCCAGATTGGCATCACCTTGGTATCTCTCGGACTGGGCGCGACGGGAATGGTCACGATAAGCCAGTTGCTCGATCCCGTGTTTGAGAATCTATTTGATCTATTTGGCGATCACACGCTGCATAAAGGACTGATCACCATGGCTCATACCGCGTCCTACGCCATGGCCTTCGTAATCATTTCATTCCTACACGTCGTTGCCGGAGAGCTTGCGCCAAAGGTATTGGCATTCCACAAAGCCGAATCATTAAGCCTGAGTGTTTCAGGAATCATCAATGGGCTGTACAAGATGTTTAAATGGCTGATTTGGATAATGAATAAATCATCCAACGGCCTGCTCTGGGTCTTTGGTCAGCGCAACCTGAGTGGCCATGGCGAAGGGCATTTCGCGATGACGGAGGAAGAGATCCGGACAATTCTGTCCGCCAGCGAGCAGGATGGTGTACTCAATTCCGAAGAGACCATGATGATCCGGGGCGTATTCGATCTTGACGAACACACGGTGCGCGAGGCGATGATTCCCCGTACCGATCTATTAGCGGTCGCAAGCAACGCCTGCCTTGGGGATGTGCTCAAACTATTCAGAGAGACTCATCATGCTCGTTACCCGGTCTATGAAGACAGTTTGGACAACATCGTCGGTATAGTCGCGATCAAGGAGCTGCTGTCCTCGATTGGAGAGCGGGAAGTTATAGACGATTATCTAAATCAATCCGTCTCTGAAATCATGCTTCCTCCCTTTGTGGTTCCCGAAACCAAGTCGCTCTCCAACCTGTTAAAGGCATTTAAAAAACAACGGCAACATATGGCGGTTGTTATCGATGAGTACGGCGGTACCGCCGGTGTCATCACGCTCGAAGATATTCTCGAAGAAATCGTGGGGGATTACGACGATGAGTTTACCCATACTCACCACCGACTCATCAAAAAACTCGATGGCAGTGAGTATATGATTAACGGCTCGATAAGAGTTTCGGAACTCGAGCCAATACTGAACTTCCCGTTCCCCGAAGGGGAAGATTATGTAACGCTTGCTGGGCTGATCTACAAGCAACTCGGAGGAATTCCTGAAATCGGCAGTGTTGTTAACCTAGACGGGGGAAGGCTCGAAGTGGTAGGAATGGAGGGCTTTCGTATTACCAAAGTCAAGTTTCAGGATTTAGCGATAGACAATGAGGGCCATATGGAACTGGCGGAAAAGCCAGAGTTCAGCCAAGCTCCGGATGACACTCCGTCGACCGATTGATGTCGTGGGTAGCCCATGCCGGGACCTAAAACGGATCCTTGAGTGTTATGCTACGAGGGATGGAGGTATCGGTACCCACTTCGACAGTAAAGCGCATTGGGCACCATTGTCTCCGCCAGGGTAACAAGTAATAATTCCCAGTGCCCCGATTACCAGGGACACCACCGCTATTCGAGTCACCTCAATGGATCATTTATATTCAGGCATTCCCGAATGAAACGAGTATTAACAGGCTCCCGCGGTTACTCCCGCCTAGAAATCGCCTTCTTCGTTGTGCTCTTCGCCCTGGTAGGAACGCTAGCGGTCACCAAGTATCTTGACATTTCCCGGGATGCCAAGCTGGCTATGGAACCCGGTTTAATCGAAGGTGTCCGCAAGGGGATCTCCGAATTTGCCGAAGAGGCAAAACATCGGGGTGATCTAACCCCCTACCCACCGGTACTGGATCATGCCACGCTGGGCGATTCCGGACAGCGCAATTTGTTCTTCGACCGGGTGTTGGACAAGGGCGTCGCGGTGGCAGGCTGGACGAAGACGGGGACAAACGAATACCGCACCCCAAGTGGCGATATTATCGTCTACAATCCAAATTCCGGCGAATTTGCACCCGCCGGCAGCCATGCAACACCAGGGAACGGAGAGAGTCAGTCAACGCAGGCTGCCGGAGACTGAACCCTGGCCCAGGTGTGGCCGCCTGGGGGCTGTCACCCGGCTGAACATATTTCATGCAATGATTATCGATCGATGAACAGAATTTGGTTTGCCATCATCCTCGCCGCTGCCGCATTGTCCGCCTGCACATCGGGAGATTCCCTTCCCATGAACCACCCACTTACCTCGTTTGTGGAATTGTTGGGCAGAGAGGGAGTCAAGGGTAACCTGGAAATTGGAGACCCCATCAACCAGGATATGGAATACGTGGCCACCTATGTCATTTCCGCCTACACCAGTACCCGCATACTTTCATTCTTCAAATGTAAGGATATCGAGAAGGCGGAATTTAATCTGCAAGAGGCGATGAAAAACCCCAAGCTCAGCGGAGTCGCCAGGAATGGAACCCTCCTTTTTGCCGCCACGTTCTACCCACCAGACGATCAGGCGGTGAGTAAAATAAGAACGTTGTTTCTAAGCCACCAGTTCAATTGAGCCGGCATACAGCGAGGCAATTGAATTTTATAGTTTCATCCCGGCCAGCTACTGGTACAGTGCCCGAATAGCGTCAATTTGAGCGATTAGCGTGGCTGGCGAATGAGGGGGCGAAAAACTCGCAATCAACTTGGAATTGGGGTCCACCAAAAAGATCGAACTGGCATGACTGACCAGATACTCACCGGGCGCATGGGGGGATTCAATGACATACCCCGCCCCGAACTGTTGGGCAAACTCATCTATCTGTTGCCGACTCCCGGTCAATCCACTGAGGTTGCGCCCAAAATAGGCGAGATAGCGGGTCAGTACCTCCGGCGTATCACGCGCTGGATCAACGGAGACAAACAATACCCTTACCGCTCCTCCTCCCGAGGACTCCTGCTCCAATCCGTCTAGCACTGTGGTTAAGGTGGCCAGCGTGGTCGGACAGATATCGGGGCAATAAGTATAACCAAAAAAAACCAGGCTCCAATGTCCTGCAAGCCGGCCCGAGTCAAACGGCCTCCCCGACTGGTCCACCAACTCGAAATCCGATATCGGCCGGGCAACGGGACGCATCACCCCCTGCAATGCGGTCGGTATACCTTCTCCCACAACTGCCGGCTCCCGTGGAGAAAATACCAGCAGCAACACACCCACCATCAATAGCGCGGCCATCCCGGCTAACAACCGCCGTAGATTGAGGGTCATACGCCCCGCCGCCTGCCCAGTTGATGACTGATGTAAAGTGCAACCGTGAAGAGCAACAGGGCGCCTCCTTGGTGAGTGGCGGCCAGCGATACCGGGACACGAAGCAGCAACGTGGATATTCCCAGGGTAATCTGAACTAGCAACACCAGCATCAGCAAATCGAATGCTCGGCGTACCCCTCCCGACAGTGGATAGCGGCGCGCCCTCATCCAGAAGACCGGGATTACCAAGAATTGCAGCGTGGCCAGCACGCGATGGTCGAACTGCACAGTGGTAACGTTATCGAAAAAATTCCGCCAGAGCGGATCAAGTGACAACATACCGTCCGGAATCCACTGGCCGTTCATGGTTGGAAAGGTGTTATACGCCAACCCGGCCTTAAGTCCGGCCACGAAGCCACCAGAAAGCACCGTGAGAAAGACCAGGCCGGTCACCAGGTATGAGAACACGCGGAGCCTTGCCGGTCCATTCTCCGCGGTACCCGGCTCCCGCGGGACCAATAGACCAAGCGCCACCCAAAAGATGTAGGCGTAGATCAGAAACGCGAAACCCAAATGCGCGGTCAGGCGGTATTGGCTGACGTGGGGGTCCTGAGACAGGCCGCTTTTTACCATGTACCAGCCGAGTAACCCCTGCAGGCCTCCCAAAATGAACATGACCACCAGCTTAGGGGCGATCCTTCGGTCAATCCGCCCTCTTATCAGAAAGTAGAGCATCGGCAACAAAAAGATAATACCGATGAGACGACCCAATACCCGGTGCGCGTACTCCAACCAAAAGATTTCCTTGAAACCTTCCAAGTCCATGCTGGAGTTCTTCAGCTTAAACTCGGGAAACTGTTGGTAAAGCTCAAAAACCTCTACCCATTGGGACTGTTCAAGAGGCGGCAATATCCCGATCACCGGCTCCCACTTGACCATTGATAATCCGGAACCCGTGAGTCGCGTGACGCCACCTAACACGACCATCCCATAAATCGCAGCACAGCAAATCAACAGCCAGACAGCTATTGATCGATTAGAACCTGGCGTCGGCATAAACTTTCCCACTAACTCTGAAGAAACCGGTTTATCGGTTCACTGATTCATGACCGGCGGTATTGTGCTGAATAACGACGCACAACACAAACGGGCCGTCGCCGCAGCTTTATCCCGCCAGGGAAGATTTCCGTGAAGGTTGTTTCCGCACTTGATTGCCAGTGACGCTACTCAGGGTTGTATATACAACCAGTTCCCCAATTGGATGCCATTCCCCCCGTACAACTGCTGGGGATAATTGTGTCCCGGCCAATAGATGAGGATGTCTCTTTCCACCAAGCCCTTCGGACAATTAATGCGCAGTTCCCATGGGGTATCCCGCATGGTACGGCGGCCATCCGCCGGACCCAGCAATTTCTCCAGCTCGACGACCGGCATGCGTGCCAGCCGATACTGGTCGGGCAGACCCAATGCCATCTCCATCCTGCGGGTACCGCTCATCCATTGTTGGGGGTCAAGCTCAATGCCTTTTATCCCTTTGGGGATCCGATCCAGGCGCGCATCTACCACTTGACCGCCTTCACCGATGGTGAAAACCAAAATCGAATGATTAGGATCGCCATCCGGATACTTACCGGGTTTAGCCGGCACCCTACCTTGAAGCGGTCCAAGGTCGTACCACATGACGAAGACTTGGTCACCGCCAAAACTGGCGTACTTGAACTGCTCACAATCGGCGATGCCGGTTTCGGGTATCCGGGCAATATAACCGGGAACCAAGTCATCGAGTGTCCTGGGCGGCCCCCCGCGCCGCTCCGCGAAGCGTCCAATTGCCTCGATCAGCGGCTCGGCAGCCCGACCCGCCTCATAAAACCTCAACCTGCGAACATTCCAAGGCTCTTCGCTAACATGACCGGGCCAGAACCAGTAACCGACCATGGCAATAAGCGCGACCAGGAGAATATGCCGAACGTTGCGGGTAAAGGTCATTAGGCTTCGTATCCAGCTTAATCGACGGGGAGCAGAGATCCCCGTTGAAGGTCTCGCCTGCTACACGATAGCGGCGTTCAGTATAGCCGCGGTTTCATGCCTGAAACCAGCACCGGACCGCCACCGACGAACTACGGAAAATCTATCCTCTCACCCGCCGTTGACTCAAGCGATACCTGCTGACAGTTCTTAGCGGAGGATCGCAAATGCTCCCGCAAGGCATACCGCAGTTTGCGAGATAACCTGTTTTGTCGACAATTTTGATGTAGATCAAAGCTGCTCCGCCGTCAACCGATATATTCGTACTTTTAGGACGGCAGCGTGCCAGGACTTGCTTCGGACCGGATCAGCGGGCGCGGAAGACTTTCCCAAACCGGGATGTGATTCAAAGGACCGACATGTCCGGCCTTCCAGCAAACGCCTGAACAAGCCAGACAGGTTTCGCGACCGACTGTTTGATCATTTGTGTTATCAACAACCGATATAAGGGGCCCCCATGACTGACTCAACCAATAAGCCAGAAGATGACCAAGAGCCACGCATCCCAGCGATGCAAAACCTGCTCGACAATCCTTTTTTGCTGCTGTTCATCGGTGTGGCAATGCCCACCGTTTTTTATATCGTCTGGGGAATCATGGAGATCGTCACTATCCCAGTGGCTCCCTAGGAATAACAAGCTCATCAAATCACAGCGCACTGGCAACATACATTGAGAATTATCAATATAACGGACCCGAAGGGGGGAATTAGCTAATGACTTCATTCATGCCGCCTGCCGACAGAATTTGGTGGAAAGTACCTGTCGGCCGCGAAGAAATCATCTGGATACTCATCGCACTCACTTGGTGCCTGATCATGTTCTTCATGATGCCCTACTGGCATATCTATGGAAAACAAAACCTCTCCAATGAAGCTTACCAAACCACTCCTGCCAAGTTTGGAGCGAAGGTTCAGGAGATGATCGATCAACACAAGGTGGGGGAAGAAGCCGGCTATCCCGTCGTCCATCCACCAGCCGGCAGTGACATCTATATGTTGGCCCGTCTCTGGCAATGGTGGCCTATATTGGAGCTGGAAAAGGATAAAACCTACCGCCTGCACCTATCTTCCATGGACTGGCAGCATGGCTTTTCGGTGCAGCCCATTAATATCAATATGCAGATCGTTCCCGGCTACGAGATGGTCCTGACCGTAACCCCCGACCAAGCGGGAGAGTATGGTGTGGTGTGTAACGAATACTGCGGTATTGGCCACCACACGATGTTAGGCAAGATCTACGTGAAGGAGTAATCGACCATGGCTCAATTTAGAACTTGCCCTGACACCGGGCTCTATTTTCACAAATCGG
>JAGRGP010000184.1 GCA_020445415.1 Gammaproteobacteria bacterium
GAAATAGCCCAGCGAGATGTAGCCCCAGATATCCCGGCAGAAATCAATCACTATGTTGTTGAATCGGGCAATGGCATCGAACAACTCTGCCATGTAGTCGTGCGGCTCGATTTGTATGGTATAGGGGTTCCAGGTGAGTCCAAGTGAAGTAACGAACTGTTTGGAAAATCCCGGCCAGTCGATCTCGGGATAAGCCGAGATATGGGCATTGTAGTTACCGACAGCGCCATTTATTTTTCCCAGCAGTTCCACTTGCCCCACCTGATCGCGTTGGCGCCGTAGGCGATAGACGACGTTGGCCATCTCCTTGCCAAGGGTGGACGGGGAGGCGGGCTGACCATGGGTTCGGCATAGCATGGGTTTGTCCGCATGTTCTCTGGCAAGAGAGGTGATGGCACTGATCAGTGCATTCATCTGTGGTATTAACACCTTGGTGCATCCCTGCTGCAGCATTAAGGCATGAGCCAGATTGTTGATGTCCTCCGATGTGCAGGCGAAATGGAAGAACTCACTGATTGCTTCCAGTTCACAGTTTCCCTTGATCTTCTCCTTCAACAGGTATTCAACCGCCTTGACGTCATGGTTGGTTGTGCGCTCTATCTCTTTGACCCGCTCGGCATCGCCGATATCGAAAGCATCGATCATCTGCTCAAGTAAACTGAGTGCCGCTTTGCTGAGTTTGGGTACCTCGGGAATTCCCGGATGGTTGGAAAGTGCTTCCAACCAGCGGATCTCCACCAACACACGGAATCTTATCAATCCGTACTCGCTGAATATGGAGCGCAGTTCTGTACATTTACTGCCATAACGACCATCTACCGGAGAGATGGCGGTAAGAGAGGAGAGTTTCATGCGATTCCTGCTTTAGGGCCAACCGAAAAAATAAACATTAATTATACCATTCATATTGCAGTGCAGAAATTCTCTCCTTTTTAGGGTATAAAATCGCTCCAGCAGTGGATAACCTGGTTTGATCCTGACAAAATAAGGCCGATTAAAGTCGAATAGGACGATCGTAAAAATATCTTGTCTGGTATGTGTGTTGCCACCAAATTTGGACCGGCATTATGGCATCGTCGAACGACTCACTGCTGGTGTGGCAGTTTTTTGCAGCTGACCGGCCAACCATAGCCAATTCGGTCAACAAAGCCGTAGTGAACCCTTATACCCGCCTTTAGAGAAGGCGTAATTGCTGGAGGGCTGAGCGTTGTTAAAAACCTATCATGAACATGTTGAATCCCGCGCGGCAGAGGGTATTCCGCCGTTGCCACTGAATCCTGAACAAGTTGCCGATCTAGTCGAGTCGCTAAAAAATCCGCCCAGTGGGGAGGAGATGGAGTTGGTGGATCTGGTCACTCACCGGGTGCCTGCAGGTGTGGACCAGGCAGCCTATGTCAAGGCGGCGTTTCTGGCTGACCTGGTAAAGGGTGAGTGCACCAGTCCCCTGATCGACAAAGTTCACGCCGTGCAGTTGCTGGGTACTATGCTCGGTGGCTACAACATCACCCCTCTGATCGACGCGCTGGATGACGCCGAGATAGCGGAACATGCCACACTGGCACTGGCGCACACCCTGCTCCTGTTTGATGCATTTCACGATGTCAGGGAGAAGGCGGAGGCGGGGAATCGATATGCGCAAAAGGTGATGACATCCTGGGCAGATGCAGAGTGGTTCACCGCCAGAGAGGCCGCGGCGGACAAGATCACCGTCACCGTATTCAAAGTACCGGGGGAGACCAATACCGACGATCTATCACCCGCGCCTGATGCCTGGTCGAGACCGGATATTCCGCTGCATGCAAAAGCGATGCTGAAAAATCCTAGAGCGGGAATGGAGGGGGATCCGCTCGCGACAATTGCCGCGTTGAAGGAGAAAGGGCATCCAGTGGCTTATGTCGGCGATGTGGTGGGCACGGGTTCCTCCCGCAAATCAGCCACCAACTCTGTGCTCTGGCACATGGGTACTGACATTCCTTATATCCCCAACAAACGGGCAGGGGGTTACTGCCTCGGTGGGAAGATAGCACCGATCTTTTTCAATACCATGGAGGATGCGGGTGCTTTACCCATCGAGTGTGACGTCTCGAAGATGAAAACTGGTGATGTCATCGATATCTACCCGTATGAGGGGGTTGTCCGTGACCATGAGAGCGGTGACGAACTGGCGCGTTTCCAGTTGAAAACCAATGTGTTGCTGGATGAAGTACGTGCCGGCGGCCGTATACCGCTGATCATTGGCCGTGGCTTGACCGCCCGAGCCCGGGAGGCGCTGGGAATGGAACCGTCAGACCTGTTCCAGCAGCCGTTGCCCCCCAAGGAGAGCAGTAAGGGGTATACCCTGGCGCAGAAGATCGTGGGCAAGGCTTGCGGTGTCCGTGGGGTACGCCCGGGAACCTACTGCGAGCCGATTATGACCACGGTGGGTTCGCAGGATACTACCGGACCGATGACCCGTGATGAGTTGAAGGATCTTGCCTG
>JAGRGP010000025.1 GCA_020445415.1 Gammaproteobacteria bacterium
ATCGCCC
The DNA here is from genome assembly GCA_020445415.1 of Gammaproteobacteria bacterium. GTDB lineage: Bacteria > Pseudomonadota > Gammaproteobacteria > Chromatiales > Chromatiaceae > HKST-UBA178. The sequence goes on from JAGRGP010000025.1 coordinate 8, forward strand.
TCGGCTATACCATGGTCTACGGTATCATTGGGCTGATTAATTTTGCCCATGGCGAGATCTATATGATCGGAGCGTTTACCTCTTTCGTGGTAGCGACCGTACTTTCTATTTATGGGTTTCCTCTGCTGGGGATTGTAGTATTGGCGGGGCTGGCGGCTGCGATTTGGGCAGCCTCCTACGGGTATACAATGGAGAAAATTGCCTACACTCCCTTGCGTGGCGCCCCTCGGTTATCGGCTCTCATCAGTGCTATTGGCATGTCGATATTCCTGCAGAACTATGTGTTGCTGGCCCAGACTCCCGATTTCCAGCCCTTTCCTGAACTGATTCCCGATTTCGATTTTATGGAGCCTTTCGCGCATGTCGTGGGTTCATCGGACGTGGTGATATTGGCCACGACGGCGGTAGCTATGATAATCCTCACGATCCTGATCAAGTTTACCCGTATTGGTAAAGCGATGCGGGCCACCGCTCAGGACCGGACCATGGCCATGCTCGTGGGCATTGATGTCAACCGAGTTATTTCGATCACCTTCATCATTGGTTCCGCCCTGGCGGCTATTGGTGGCATGCTGATTGCCTCGCACATTGGCTCCATTCACTATTTCATTGGATTTATTGCGGGTATCAAGGCATTTACCGCGGCAGTTCTGGGAGGGATAGGGTCGGTTCCAGGTGCGGTACTTGGCGGCTTCGTGCTCGGTTTAACCGAGAGTTTCGCTACCGGATATGTTTCCAGTGACTACGAGGATGTGTTTGCCTTCACCTTGCTGGTGCTTATTCTGATCTTCAAGCCATCAGGTCTGCTGGGCAGGGTAGAGACCGAGAAGGTATAACATTATGTTTTCTGTAGAAGAGCTAAAAAGATCCCTGCTGGTTTCGTTTTGGTTTGCCTTTCTCACGTTTCCATTGATAGTGATCAAAGTCGACCCCATCGAACGCACCGTAGCCTGGCGCTGGGATAATATGTTTTATGTCGCCCTCGGTGCTTTCGTGGTCTCGCTATTGATTCGGGTTTTCAATGTACAGAAACAACGACGGCGCGAGCGCATTGCCAGTGGCGCCATTGTCGAGCGGGAGCCGCTGATTCAGGTTATCTTGCGCGAGCCAAGGTATCTTTATCCTTTGACGGGGGCGGTATTGATCTTTGCTTTGGTATTTCCCGCGTTGTTTTCCACCTACCAAACCAACATCATGATCACGGCCCTGATGTACGTGATGTTGGGATTGGGCCTGAATATTGTCGTGGGTCTCGCGGGTTTGCTGGATTTGGGATATGTCGCGTTCTATGCCGTCGGGGCATATGCTTATGCACTGCTTAACTACCATTTCGATGTTGGGTTTTGGATGGCGCTTCCCATCGGCGCGCTACTGGCGGCGTTGTTCGGTGTATTACTTGGGTTTCCGGTACTGCGTCTGCGAGGAGATTACCTGGCAATCGTGACGCTTGGATTCGGTGAGATCATCCGTTTGATATTGGAGAACTGGAACCAATTCTCGCAAGGCCCCAGTGGCATTTCCAATATTTCCCGCCCTGGGTTGTTTGGGATCGATCTGTCATTGGAAGGCGCTATTCTGTATTTGTACTACCTAATGATCGGGATGGTTATATTTACGATTTTTGTGGTCAATCGGCTTCAGGATTCACGTATCGGACGGGCATGGATTGCCTTACGCGAAGACGAGATTGCCTGTCAGGCGATGGGTATAGATAAGACCAAGACCAAACTGACTGCCTTCGCGTTGGGCGCCACCTGGGCGGGCATGGTAGGTGTGATTTTTGCTGCTAAGACCACCTTTATTAACCCCGCCAGTTTCACTTTCCTGGAGTCCGCCATCATCCTATGCATTGTGGTGCTAGGGGGAATGGGCTCCATATTTGGCGTGATCGTCGGTGCCCTGATCTTGATACTCCTGCCAGAGCATCTGCGGGCGCTCTCGGAGTACCGGATGCTCGCGTTTGGGGCGGTGTTGGTGACCATGATGATCTTTAGACCCCAGGGGATTGTCGCCAATGTGCGTCGGATCTACCGTTTCAAGGGTTCCGGGGAGGGGGGTGGAGCATGAATAGACCTGTGCTGCAGGTAACCCGCCTGTCCATGGACTTTGGGGGTATCCATGCGATGAGTGAGTTGGATCTGGAAGTGCACCGTGGAGAGATCGTGGCGCTTATTGGACCCAACGGAGCCGGTAAGACAACCTTTTTCAACTGTGTCACAGGGATCTACGATCCCACCGGTGGAGATGTTGTGCTCAATCCACCCGAAGGCTCCCATTCGATCCGGCTAAACGGCCTTAAGCCCAACAAGGTTACCGAGAAGGGCATGGCGCGCACGTTTCAGAATATTCGCTTGTTCCAGAACATGACCGTGCTCGAAAACGTCATGATTGGCCGCCACTGCCGCACCCGCTCCTATATCGTAGGGGCGATCTTGAATACCCGCGCGACCCGGCGCGAGGAGCAGGAGACGGTGGAAAAGAGCTACCGGATCCTCGAAAAGGTGGGACTGGCAGACATGGTCAATGAGTTCGCGATGAATCTTCCCTATGGGGCCCAGCGCCGGCTAGAAATAGCCAGGGCATTGGCTACCGAACCCTTTCTACTGTTACTGGATGAGCCGGCCGCCGGGATGAACCCTAACGAGACCCGGGAGTTGAATGAGTTGATCAACAAAATCCGGGACGAAGGACACTCCATTCTGTTGATTGAACACGACATGAAGCTGGTGATGAGCCTCTCCGACCGCATCTATGTTATGGATTATGGCAAGCGTATCTCTGAGGGAACTCCGGCACAGGTCAGTTCAGATCCCGCAGTAATCAAGGCTTATCTGGGTGAGGATATCGATGCTTGAGCTGCATAATGTTCAGACCTTTTATGGCAACATCCAGGCCCTGAGGGGAATCGATCTCGAGATTCGCAGCGGTGAGATAATTACGCTGATCGGTGCCAATGGCGCAGGTAAGAGCACCACCTTGATGTCGATTTGCGGCGTAGTACCCCCAAGATCCGGCGAGATCAAATTCAGGGGTGAGCCAATTCACGGACTAAGCCCAGACCGTATTGTCGCCCTGGGTGTTTGCCAGGTACCAGAGGGGCGGCATATTTTTCCCCTGCTAACGGTTCAAGAAAACCTGGACATGGGGGCCTTTTTGCGCAATGACAAAGAGGAAATCAAGCGCGACAGGGACTATGTATTCAGCCTATTTCCGATCCTCGCGGAACGGCGCAATCAAGCCGGCGGTACCCTAAGCGGTGGGGAGCAGCAAATGCTCGCCATGTCCCGTGCCCTAATGGCTAGGCCACAGTTGCTGTTGCTGGATGAGCCCTCCATGGGGTTGGCTCCGCTGATCATCAGGCAAATTTTCGAAATCATCAAGAAAATCAACGACGAGCAGGATACCACCATCTTTCTGGTGGAGCAGAATGCAAATCAAGCCCTGCACATCGCCGACCGAGGTTATGTCATTGAGAACGGCTCGATTACGCTCAGCGACAGCGCCTCGAACTTGCTGGCCAATCCGGCAGTACAAAAGGCTTATCTCGGCATCTAACACGACTCGACGATGGAAGGTGATTGGGATTTGCTTCAATGCCGGTTCGTGCGCTGTCCCTACTGTGGGGAGCGGATTGAGCTCGTGGTCGACTGCTCCGTATCCGATCAGCGTTATGTTGAAGACTGCCAGGTATGCTGCAGGCCGATGGTGCTTGAGGTGACAGTCGATGAAGTCGGGCATGTTAACGTGCATGCCAACGACGAGAATGCCTGTTGATGAATAACCGACCTAATACAGCGGCGAGGTAGGCCGATGGTTGACTGGTCGGTCATGCTGGTATTTGTCCCGACGTTCTTCTTGGTCTCCATTACCCCGGGCATGTGCATGACCCTCGCGCTGACCATGGGGATGAGCTTTGGATTACGCCGTACCTTTTGGATGATGTGGGGAGAACTGGCCGGCGTTGGTCTGGTATCTTTGGCGGCGGTGATAGGCGTGGCGGCAGTGATGCTGAACCATCCTATGTTATTCCTCTGGCTCAAGTATCTGGGAGGCGCTTATCTGGTCTATCTGGGGACGCAGATGTGGCGATCCAAGGGTAGGTTGGCAATACCCGAGTCGATCGATCAAGCCCTGGGTTTAGCCAGGTTTGATCTGGCAATGCAGGGGTTTATGACCGCGATCGCCAACCCCAAGGGTTGGGCGTTCATGGTCTCACTGCTGCCGCCGTTTATCGATGTCCACCTCCCTTTGGCTCCCCAGCTAGCCATTTTGCTAGCTATCATTCTTTTTATAGAGTTTTCGAGCCTGGTACTCTACGCGACTGGCGGCCGGTCTTTGCGCCACTTTCTTCAGCAAAAAGGCAAAGTGCAGGGATTAAACCGGGTGGCGGGAGGGTTAATGATGGGAGTCGGTGTTTGGCTGGCAGTCGGCTGAGGGGAAAGTTAACAAGAGGTCGTCCGGGCCCATGTAGGGCGGATTTTCCGGGCCTTGCCCAACCCAGGTATTCCGAGAGACAAGCCGAGTGCCATACGGTGTCAGGACACTTCCTGACGGGCCGGCGATGCTGTTCTACTCGCCAAGTCCCAACCCGGTCGATGTTTCAGGTGTTGGCCGGTCGCGTTGGGTTGTGATGCCCCCAAATAACCTTTTCCGGTATCAGGTAATGGGCGAAACTTTTATATAGTAGACTTGACAAAAGATGAGCGTGTTATCTCGAGCTGGGGTCTCATTGGATTCCATTGCGGGGGTTGCGGCTTCTGGCTTGTTGAGAAGCAAGGCGGGACTCCCGGGTTAGGGCGATACCATAGGGCACGTGGCCGTTATTCATGCACGAGATATCGCTTTGTGAAGGCATTTTGCTGGTTCTGGAAGAGCAGGCCGCCAGTCAGGGATTTCAGCGGGTGACCAAGGTATGGCTTGAGATCGGCGATCTGGCCGGTGTGGAACTTGAGGCGTTGCGTTTTGGGTTTGAAGTAGTGACACGCAATTCCCTGGCCGATGGGGCGGTGCTCGAAATACTCGGGGTTCAGGGAGAGGCTTGGTGTATGCAGTGCTCGGCCAGGGTAGTGGTTAAACAGCGCTTCGATCGGTGCCCCCGCTGTGGTGGCTTTCAGCTACAGGTGGTCGGGGGTGAGCAGATGCGTATCAAAGAGTTGGAGGTGGAATGATGTGTACCGTATGTGGTTGCGGTGAAGTCGAGTCCGGTGCGGACAGCGACAAGGAACACGAACATTTTCACCATCACTCTGAGCAGCACGCTGAGGTTCCGCACAGTCATCAGCCACATCATCATCGCGGCCATACCCACGATTATGGCCAGGGGCCTGCCCGGGCTCATGCGCCGGGATTAAGCCAGTCACGCATGGTGCAGATAGAGCAAGATATCCTCAGCAAGAATGATCGGTATGCCGCAGCCAATCGAATATATCTGGCGGACCATGGAATTCTTGCCCTAAATTTGGTTTCCAGCCCAGGGTCCGGAAAGACCAGTCTGCTTACCCGCACTCTTGAAGAGCTGGGTGGAGAGTTACCCTGTGCCGTGATCGAAGGGGATCAGCAGACCAGTAACGATGCGGAACGTATTCGCGCTACCGGGGCTAAGGCGGTGCAGATCAATACCGGCAAGGGGTGTCATCTCGACGGCCATATGGTTGGCCATGCCTTGCAGAGCCTGGCACCTGAGGATGCCAGCGTTCTGTTTATCGAAAATGTCGGAAACTTGGTGTGCCCAGCTGCATTCGATCTGGGCGAAGCACACAAGGTGGTCATACTCTCGGTGACCGAGGGAGAGGACAAACCGATCAAATATCCCGACATGTTCCATGCCGCTGATCTCATGATCCTGAATAAGGTCGATCTGCTTCCCTACCTCAGTTTCGATACGGAACAATGCATCGATTATGCGCGCCGTGTTAACCCGTCAATTAAGGTACTGCAGCTCTCGGCTGTCAGCGGCGAGGGTCTGGAATCGTGGTATCAGTGGATCCGGCTGACCCGACGGCTTGCTCTGCTAGGCCATCCACTATTGGGCGCAAAATATGCTTGAATCCTCCGTGCCTTTGCATTATCGCTGGGAGATAGACCGACTGTGTGCCTAGCGATTCCTGCCAAAGTCGTAGCCATCGAAGAGGATGGGGAGACCGCTATCGTAGCGGTGGGGGAGGTCCGGAAAATGGTCTCGCTCGCATTGGTGGAAGGGATCCGGATAGATGATTACGTGTTGGTACATGTCGGATACGCCTTGAATAAGGTCAGTCAAGACGAGGCTGAACGGACCTTAGCCCTTTTTGCGCAAGCGGGAATGACGCCGTGAGATATATCGATGAGTTCCGCCAGCAGGGGTTGGCCAAGCCGCTTGCCCGAGCGATACACAAAGAAGCGGATCCCCGGCGTGATTACTATCTGATGGAGTTTTGTGGGGGGCACACACACGCTATCTTTCGCTACGGTATACAAGACTTGTTGCCTGGAAACGTACACTTTGTGCATGGCCCGGGTTGCCCGGTTTGCGTGCTTCCCGTGGGACGTATCGATGATGCCATCCATTTGGTGGAAACTCAGGATGTGATTCTTTGCAGTTACGGCGACATGTTAAGGGTGCCCGCAAGTAAGCGTAGAAGCTTGCTGAAGGTCAAGGCCGCGGGGGGAGATGTACGCATGGTTTATTCCACCCAAGACGCGCTGCGTATTGCTCGGGATAATCCGGGGCGGCAGGTGGTGTTCTTTGCTATTGGCTTCGAAACCACCACGCCACCTACCGCTGTGGCCATTCGTCAGGCCCAAGCCGAACAATTGGAGAATTTTTCCGTGTTCTGCAATCACGTACTCACTCCACCAGCAATACAGAGTATTTTGAACACGACAGACGAGTGCGACGGGGAAAAGGTTGCCATCGATGGTTTCTTGGGCCCCTCCCACGTGAGTGCCGTTATCGGCAGCCAGCCCTATGAGTTTTTTGCAGAGAAGTTTCGAAAGCCGATAGTCATCGCCGGGTTTGAGCCGCTGGATGTAATGCAATCTACTCTAATGCTGATTCGCCAGCTCAACGATGGGCGCTCCATGGTTGAGAATGAGTATACTCGGGTAGTCACTCGTGAGGGCAATTCCAAGGCCAAGGCGCTGGTTGCCGAGGTCATGGAACTCAGGGACACCTTCGAATGGCGCGGTCTGGGGCAGGTTCCTTACAGTGCGCTTCGCATCAAACCAACCTACGAGGCGTTCGATGCGGAACGGCGTTACGAAATCCGTGGCAGCGTGGTAGGGGATGCTAAGGGTTGCGAATGTCCGTCGATATTGCGTGGCCTAAAACGACCTACCGATTGTAAGCTGTTTGGCAGTGTCTGTACTCCGGAAAATCCCGTGGGGTCTTGCATGGTATCGTCGGAAGGTGTGTGCGCTGCTTATTGGAGCTATGGACGCCTCCGAAACGAGAGCACGCTTCGCTCGGCTGGGGCTCGTCTTGATTAGGCGATTCCCTTCACATCTAGACTATCGCCAGGGTTCGGTGGATATGACTCATGGCGGCGGCGGCCGGGCCATGGCCCAGCTGATCGGAGAGCTTTTCGTCAAGTACCTCGACAACGAACTGCTGCGGCAATCCAACGATTTTGCCGCTTTCTCCTTGGCGGGTGGGCGTGTAGTGATAAGCACAGATTGCCACGTTGTTTCACCGATTGTCTTCCCAGGTGGGGATATTGGATCGCTAGCGGTGCATGGTACGGTGAATGATGTATCGATGTCTGGGGCACGCCCACTCTACCTATCCGCCGGCTTTATCTTGGAAGAGGGCCTTCCACTCCGAGTCCTGGAGCGTGTCGTTGCTAGCATGGCTAGGGCCTCTCGGAACGCCGATGTTCCGGTGATTGCCGGTGATACCAAGGTAGTTGAGCGGGGCAAGGGAGACGGCATATTTATCACCACCACCGGGATCGGCGTGGTACCTGAGGGAGTCCATATATCGGGCAACCGGGCCCGCCCGGGTGATCAAGTTTTAGTTAGTGGCACCCTGGGGGATCATGGCGTGGCGATTATGTCCAGCCGGGAAAATCTGGAGTTTCACACCACCATCGAGTCAGACTCCGCTTGTCTGCATGGTTTGGTGGCGGAGATGGTGGCAGCGGCTCCAGGGATTCATTGTCTCAGGGATCCGACACGGGGCGGGTTGGCAACCACCCTTAACGAGTTGGCACTGCAGTCCGGGGTGGGAATCGTGCTCTGGGAAGATCAAATACCTATCCGACCTGCAGTCAGTGCGGCTTGCGAACTGCTTGGGTTGGATCCCCTCTACGTGGCTAACGAAGGTAAGCTCGTGTGCATCTGCCCGGCGGAGGATAGCGATAGACTGCTGGCGGTTATGCGTTCTCACCCTCAAGGCAAGGAGGCTGCCATCGTTGGCCGGGTGGTGGATGAGGAACAAGGGCTAGTGTGGATGGAGACCCGTTTTGGGGGAAGCCGGGTCGTGGATTGGCTGGCTGGCGAACAATTGCCCCGGATCTGCTAATTACCCGAATACCCTTGTCGTTCCCGACACCGGGTTTTAACAAACCTTGCTTAACGACTCGCGGCCAAACTTCTGTGCCAGAGCCGCCAGGTTAGCGTTAAGTTCGACATCAGGGGTTAGCTCTGTCGAGCGGTAGGCGACAACCGTCCGGTCATGCGTTGGATCCGCCTCTCCGAACCGCACCATCGGGTATGGGAGGCGGATCCTTGTCAGATAACTATGGAACCAATACCGTCAATCCCGGGGCGACGCGGTCGGGATTTTCCAGAATATGGGTATTGGCCGCATAGATATCCGGCCACCTGTTAGCATCACCATACATACGCAGGGCGACGACTCCCAGGGTGTCGTCCACTTGCAGCCGGTACAGTCCGCTTACCCCGGTGGCACTGGCCACCAATAGTTGTTGCTTACCCAGTTTGTCCGCGAGGTCATCACGCTGTAGCAGCAGGGCTTGGTCAGTCGGGTTGCGCCGCAGGTCCCGGTTTACCTCCATAAGTTGGGCCGCGAGCGTACCCGCGGGCCCCTGAAGGTCGGATAGGGCGGCTTTACCCCCCAAGGATTGGGGAAGTGCGGCCTGCATGGACGTCACATCGTCCCGCAAGCCAACCGCGGCGCTTTCCGCCTGTTTCAAGGTGTCCTGAAGCCCGGACAGAATTTCCTGAGATTGAGTCAGTTTTTGATTCAGCCGGTCCCGCTCAGCAGTCACTTTGGCCAACTGCTCCTTGGTCTCGCTCAGCGTGCTGCGGTATTGATTGAGCGTAGTGGATAGATTCTGGTGTTCGGTCGATACTTGGCCAAGTTTACGCTCGGTCTCCATCAGGCCTGTCTTGGTTTCCGCTAACGTGGCGGCGAGCTGATCCCGTTTTTCGCTCGCGCTGGCCAGTGCGGCTTCCGCTTTTTCCTTGGCGGCGCGTTCCGCGGCCAGCTTGGCATTGAAATCCTCCTGCGTCTCGGCGTGTTGGTTCTTTAGCGCTTGTTGCTGCTCAGTAAGTTGCTTTAGTTGCTGGTTTTTTTCCTCCAGCTGCTGCTGGGTTTGAGTGACTAACTTCGCTTGAGCCTCCAGCTCAGCATGGGTATCCGCAAGCTGTTTCTCTGTTCCCGCGAGGGTGCTGTGCGCCTCCGCCAGCGCCGCTTTTGTCTTGTCCCGTTCACTGATCAGGGTGGCCAGCTTTGCCTCCGCCTGGTCGAGTGCCTGCTGCATGTCGGCCCCCTGAGTTGCTGTCGCCGCCGAAGGGGTGCCCGCATCCTCTGCTGCTTGGATTTCGGCAACCACAACCGAGTTCACCAGGAGGCTTACCGATAACGCGGCGGTAACTGTCCAGTGGTGGGAGCGTGTAGAATTACTTCCTGTCGACGGCAGTTTCTTCATGAGTTCCTCCGATGTAGGGGTATACGAGTGGGGTGCCTCGGAATTTGGTCAGTGCTTTCCATAAGGGTAAAAATACCCGATCTGTATCGGGTTGATTAGTGATCGCGATCAATTGATCTCCGCAATGCCATGGGTATAGGTCAACATGCTGCCTTGTTATTCGGACCTGTGCCGACGACACTATGCGCCGGATACCACCGGTGTATTAAACAAGTTAATCAAGCAGTAATTATGCCTGGATAAAATAGTATATATTTATCAATTAGTTACAATATCTGCTCGCGTGCTCACATCGATACATGTAAATTAATCGATACAGTCGAGAGTGTCATTGCGGCGGATTTTTTTGGAATGGGTTTGTCTGAACAGGTGGATTCGGGGTTGCTGAAGCGAATTTCCAGAACCTTTATTGCCGGCCTACTTGCGGCGCTGCCGCTAGCATTGACCCTTGCAGTCATCGTTTGGTTAGCTGAATTCATTCAGCGGTTTCTTGGTCCAAAAAGCGCGGTAGGCCAAGTTCTCGGATCGCTCGGGCTGAGATTTGTGTCATCCGAGGTTACGGCCTACCTGATTGGTGTCGTACTTACGTTGCTCATTATCTATTTGGTTGGCGTTATGGTGGAGGCCGGCCTTCGCAATCGCTGGCAATTCTTGATCGATGCGTTGGTGCACCGGATTCCATTGGTGCGGACGGTCTACAATGCGGTGTCCCGGCTGATGCAAATGTTTGAGCCAAGGGGCGAGTCTGATTTAAAGGCGATGAGTACGGTCTTGTGCCATTTGGGTGGCAAGGGGGGGACGGCGGTTCTGGCACTCATGCCCAGTCCTGACAGCATCATATTGGACGGGCAAGCGTACAAAGCGGTGCTGATCCCTACCGCGCCGGTTCCATTCGGCGGAGCGATACTCTACCTTCCGGCGGACTGGGTGGAGCCTGCGGATTTTGCGTTTGATGGACTGCTGAATATTTATATGTCCATGGGAGCCACCTCGGCCGACTATTTCCAACGGGAACGTTCGTAGCTACGGGTAGATGAGCGGTAGAATCGGGCGGAAGTTATGGCCGAGTGGCGAGAGACAGCCACCCAATCGTTCCCTTTCCTCCACTCGCCAGATGCTACCGGCTAGCGATGGCGTTTTAGGGTGTCATCTTGGTCCGGGACAGCAGTGCTCCAGGAGATATTCCAGATATTCCAGGCGTCTCAAAGAGATTGCGATCTTTTCCTCCAGATCCTCTCCAGGTTGGTCGATGAGATGGAGCAGGTCTTCGTGGAAGAACACCTCGAAGCTGTCGAGGTAACGCACCTCGTATTCCTTGTCTAGGATGAGATTGTCGATGCCGTATAGGTCGATGATTTTCGACTCTCGGAATTGCCACTCCCGTGCAGCATCGACAAAAGTTTGCAGCTGGAGACGAGCCTTGGGAAGCCTGGCCAGCAACGGCATTGCCTCCTCTTCGTTGGCGGGGTTCGCGATATTGAACCAGGGGACATGGGCGCGCGCCATAACCAGTAGGTTTTCCCGTCCGTCGATTAGGGTACGCACAAAAATCGCGGTCGGTATGATTTCATTGAGCCGGGATTTTAGCTTCAGATAGTCGCGATGATACAGGCGCATCTCTTGGGGGCTGCAGTCCAGCGAGTGCCTTTTGACCACCAGATCGATGGTGACACCAGTCCCCGGGTGTCTATATCCACCACTCTGCCAGACCACGCAGTGAGCACCTTGCGTAGCAATCAGAGTGGCGGGAAGGTTTTTGGTGTCGAGGCAGGCGACATCAGACGAGATACGGTCTGATTCCTTGGACATGATAATCTGGGTTTGTTCCGGTAGCGGCAGTTGGCGATATTTTAGCTCACTGGAAGCTCGATACCAGCTAAGCTTTTGCCGGTGAGGTCCGGTCTAATCTGGTAGGGAGGATTGCCAAGGGTAGGGTTGGATCGCATGGCTTATTGCGGCAGTCCCGGAAACCAGCAAAAAGGCCTGGCCGCGTGAGGAAGCGCACCTTCCCGCGTGCATATCCAAGGCCGCTCCCTGCCCACCGCATTTTCGACCTCCGGATTACACAGGGCGGCAGCGCTGAAGGTATCCAACCGGCACTGTACGGTCGGGGTGGCAAACCCGACGACACTTACCGATCCGGGATCGGGAGTCTCGAACCAGGGGCGAGCAGTGCGCTTTCGCTCCGCGAAGAAGTGGCTCAGGGTCAAGCCCGACATGGTGGTTTGGATACATGCCGCCTGCCGCGCGGCGCGTCGGAATGCGGCTGTACAGCGGCCCACCACCAGATCAGGCACCTCCTGGTCTTTAGGTCGTGACGCTTCAGGCAAACGGGAAAGCAATCGGGGCATGCAAACCGCGGCGGCATAGTAGTCCGCCTGCCCTTCGGTCGAGTATCCTCGCACCGCCGGTTCACCGGCGAGGAAGTGGCCAATTTCATGGCATAAGACCAATGCCAAGGCACCCACCGTGATGCCTGGGTGCCGGGCGAGCCCCCCGGTAATCGTGATTACCGCCAACTGACCGTCGCGATCCTCTTCGCGGTGCGCGGAAGCTTCCACACGTTCGCTTTCCCACTGTCCCCGAATACGCAGCCGATGACTCTGGCGCTGAAACTCTGTTTCATAAATTTCCCGAGACAATTCAAGAATCTGCTCAAACGACATCTTCGTGGTCGTTGCGCTGGCGTTTCCAAGGCACGCGGCCACTACAAGAACAAGGGTGAAGTGGAGTAGACGCAATTCCATCCTTTTGCCATGCTAGTCCCAATGAGGCCTCATGGCCTTAAGCATAGACTCTGTGCCTGAAATTAATCAGAGGTACAGATACGTCGAGAGGGGAAAGTGAAGGCCAACCCTTGATCGAGGGTGGGTTTAAAATTAACGTTAATTGAGCGTCGTGCCCGGGTTGGAAAAAAGTCCGATGGCAAAAATCCCAGATTTCACGACATAGGGCCGCTTCCAGTGAGCCAGTCACTACCCGCCAATAATCTACGGGATCGTCTGTCGGATAACCTCAAATTGCTTTGCTGTTACTGTGTCTTGCTGGAGTAAAGCGCATGCAACTCGTGAAATGCAATGTCTGCGTTTCGGGTGGCCTTTTCGATGGTTCTCCCGATCTTATTTGCATCAGCGGCATCGATGGCGCCAGTGCGGTTGGAGAGGAGCCCCGCCATACCGTTCAACACGGCGATGGCATCGGAAAAACTGGGCCGCGGGTTTGCCACGCTATTTTCCGCTGCTTTGTCACCGGGGCTAATGCCGTGCATCAGCCAGTCGTTGTCCACTCGCAGCAGACTCAATAGATTGAAGAGGTTCTTGCCATTGGGGCGGGATTGGCCGCTGTACCATTGGTTGACCGTTTGTACCTGAATGTCCAGAAGCCTGGCCAGTTCCCGTGGAGAATAAATTCCAGCTTCGCCAGCGGCCTCTTTCAGTCGAATAGAGAAGTCTCTTGGATCTTTTGCCATTAATTAGATCTCGCCGGATTCCACACCGTACTTGATGAATTACATTCGGGATTATAGTCCTGTAACCTGAGAATTGTGCGTCAAAGGTTATTTTACTGTGAATCGGGATTGGTTCGCGAGGCATTGTGGACCGGATCGGAATACTAAGCAAAATGGTGCATCGGGTGCGGTTGGCGCAGTGCTGCCCGCAACTGGTACACTGCAGTCCTCAGGGGTATGGGCGGGTAGCATCTACCCGGTCCTAAGTAGCCGGATCACAATGTGGCCCTGCGGATTATCGGTTTTTCGCAGCGCCACCGGGAACGAACGCCAATGCCAGAACATCGTCAGTACTTCGCTCCCTGGGAGCGAATCTACGAGCGCATCGTAACGCCGTTCGAAGAATTTCTGCACCGCCAAACCACCACCGGTGTGTTGTTAATTGCCTGCGCCTTGGTTGCGCTGATAATTGCCAACTCGCCGCTCCTTGATGCCTACAATCATCTGCTGCATGTGAAACTGGGTATTGCCGCAGGAAGCTGGCGTATCGAGCACACCGTGCACCACTGGATCAACGATGGATTGATGACCATTTTTTTCTTTGTCGTCGGTCTAGAAATCAAGCGGGAAATACTGGTTGGCGAGTTGTCCAGCCTGCGTAACGCGGTCTTACCGGTGGTAGCGGCTGTGGGTGGCATGGTGGTTCCGGCGCTGTTTTATTTCCTGGTAAACGGTGATGGACCGGGCGGTAAGGGTTGGGGGATCCCCATGGCGACCGATATTGCGTTCGCGGTGGGCGTGATGGCGCTCCTCGGAAGTAGAGCTCCGAAGGCACTGTTAACATTTTTGGTGGCGCTGGCCATTGTCGACGACTTGGGCGCGGTTACCGTAATCGCGCTCTTTTACACCGCGCAGATCAATGTCTACTATCTTACCGCGGCCATCACCTTGATGGGGTTCATGTACCTGCTCAACATGATTGGGATCCGTCGCGCGCTGCCCTATTTTCTACTTGCCTCGGCGTTGTGGGTCTGCATGGAGGGGTCCGGTGTTCATGCCACTATTGCGGGCGTCATGGCTGCGTTGACAATACCTGCCTACTCGCGCTTCGAGCCAGAGGGGTTCAGCCGCAGGATGCGCGAGCTGCTCGATGCCTTCGACCGTGTCCGGGACGAGGGGCAACCGTTGATCAACAATACCCGGCAGACCGGCAAGATCTGGCGCATGAGCCAGACCATGGAGCTCACCGTATCTCCTCTGCAAAAATTGGAGAGCAGTCTCCATATCCCCTCCACCTATCTGGTGATACCGTTGTTTGCCCTGGCCAACGCTGCGATTCCGCTTGATCCGGGATCGGTGATCATGGCCATGACCAATCCGATTTCGATCGGCATTGGCGCGGGACTGGTATTGGGCAAGTTGATCGGAGTGGCGGGTAGCGTGATTCTCGCTACTAAGTTGGGTCTGGGGCAGCTTCCCACTGGGGTCAGTCTTTCGCATGTCGTTGGCGCGGGATTGCTTTCCGGTATTGGTTTCACGATGTCCATTTTCATCGCTGAGTTGGCATTCCCCTGGGACGGGGAGCTGGTGGTAGTCGCCAAAATGGGTATCCTAGCGGCTTCCCTGGTGGCGGGAATCGCTGGATACTTATGGCTCAGATTTGTTGCGCCTGCCGCCAACGCGTGAGAAATCGCGCCGGTCACCCCGGCCTGTCTAGGATTACCGACGTGCAGCACCAGGAATGACCCCGGACGAGACCCATTGGTTTTTTCACCTGCTCTATCTGGCGGGATTTGCGCTCAGTTTGGGATTGAGCGCCCGTATCATCATGTTGAAGCGGCCTGCATCGGTCACCTTTGCTTGGTTGATGGTCGTATGGGTATTGCCTTTGGTTGGGGTGCTGATCTACTTGTTGATCGGCGAGAACCGCATGGGGGAAAGCCGGGCCAGACGGGCCAGAGCGATCCACGGTCAGTATCAGCATTGGTTATCCGATCTGCGCCAGCGGTCGGAGGTGTCCCGTCGCCAGGTGCTCCCTACCCTTGAGCCTATCGAGCGGCAGGCCTGTACGGTGGTCGGCATGCCGGTATTCGGTGGCAACCGGATGCAACTGCTGGACAATTACCAGGCGATTTTTCAAGCCTTGGTGAATGACATCGAAGGTGCCAGGCGGAGCTGTTTTCTTGAGTTTTATATTTGGCATCAGGGCGGGCTGGCGGACCAGGTTGCGGAGGCCTTGATGGGGGCCACGGCAAGGGGAGTTTCCTGCCGGGTGCTGCTGGATGCGGTTGGCAGCAAGCCCTTTTTGAGAAGTTCGCTTGCCGCCAAGATGCGGGCCGCCGGAGTGAAGGTAATCGCGGTACTTCCGGTAAGTGCCACAAGGATGCTGTTTCGGCGTGCCGACCTTCGGAATCATCGTAAGATTGTCGTCATTGATAGCCGCATCGCCTATACCGGCAGTCAAAATCTCGTGGATCCGCGCTGCTTCAAGCAGGATGAAGGGGTTGGCGAGTGGATCGATATCATGGTCCGGGTTATGGGGCCGGTGGTCGATGAGTTTCAGGGGGTGTTCATCGAAGACTGGCAATTGGAGACTGGCCGCGTTGAAGAGATTCTCTCGGAAAGGCTGAATGTCCCCAGTTCTCCGGGGGTAGACGGCATGAGTCTTCAGGTCATTCCGTCCGGGCCGGTGCTTAGGTACATGGCGATCCACCAGCTGTTGACCACCACACTTTTTGCCGCACGCCACGAATTGGTGATTACAACCCCCTATTTCGTGCCCGACGACAGCCTCAAGATGGCGTTGCTGTCCGCGGCCCAGCGGGGTGTGCGGGTTACGATAATCGTTCCCGACCGGGTTGATTCCCATCTGGTGCGTTACGCTAGCCGTTCGCTGTTTGATGAGTTGCTGGCAGCGGGTATCACAATTGCCAAGTTTACCGGAGGCCTGTTACATACCAAAACAATCACCGTTGACGACAGTTTCTCAATCGTCGGGTCGGTAAACTTGGATATGCGAAGCTTGTGGCTGAACATGGAGATCAGTCTGTTTGTTTACGACGCCCCGTTCACATGTGAGCTGAAGGCGCTCAACGCACGCTACTTGGCCAGTTCCGAGTTGCTCGAACAGGAAAGTTGGCGGCGGCGCTCGCTGGCCAACCGATTGGTGGAAAACCTGGCGCGGCTGGTTGGTCCGTTATTGTAGCCCGCGTATCCGGCTTGCCACCGGGCCGGGCAGCTCTGCTGTCAGTGTCCGTAAACGCTATACCTGCCAGCGCCTTGGCGCTTGCTCTGTTCCAGGGCATCGGTTGCCCGTGCCAAGAGGGTCGATGAGTCTGCGCCGTGGTTGGGGTAGATGCCGATGCCAATATTCACCCTGATCTCAAGGTTAGAGCCCTGGGCACGCAATGGCTGTCGGAGTAGGTCGACGAGTTTCTGGGAGAGTTTCTGAAGATCGAGGAGATTGCTTAGATTCTCCACTAAAACAACAAATTCGTTCACCCCGACCCGCGCCAGGGTATCGCTGCGGCGTACGCACTGCTGAAGCCTGGAGGCGATGATTCGGTACAGATTATCCTTGCCATTGTTAATCATCTGTCCAGTCCCCAGGTGTGGCGCGCCAACGGAGATCAGCAGCAGGGCAATCTTGCTTTTTCCACGGATTGCACGATATATGGCCTGGTTGAGACGGTCTTGAAACAGGATCCTGTTGGGTAGTTCGGTGAGGTAATCGTGATTGAATGAGGGTTTGAATGTACCATCGGCGGTGAGTTGAGCAGGGTTGCCCTTGCGGGTAATCCGGCAAAAACCCAGCACTTGCCTGTCTCGTCCAATGTGGGGCAGATAGTAGGTTTCCAGCTGACTCTGCTCGTTTGTCTGGTCGTCGTACTCCTCCAAAGCCACCTCTTCCCCGGAAAGTACCCGGTCGATGTGGGGTTGGAGTTGCCTAAACTGCCGTGGACCGATGACCTCCGGCAGACGCTGCCCGGTCTGGTTTCCGTTGCGCTCTGCTTCCAGCGTGTTACAAGCCTTGATGGTGAGCCCCTTGTCGATATAGGCAACAGCATCGGGACTTGCATCGAACACAAAGCGGTAAATCTGTTGCCCCTCAGTGAGTTCCTCCAGCCGCTTTTTCAGCCGCGTGTTCTCTTCATTTAGCCTGCTGATGGTTTCCCCGGGGTTGTCAGTATTGTATAAATCGGCCATGTCTGGCCCCCCAGCCTGGTTGGCGGTTGTTGTATTCGATCTTGATGTTAGCGATGGATTCGGTAATTGACGGGTCTTGGTTGCGAGGCCCTGTCCGGTCCGTTCCCCATCCCTCAACCTTTACGGTTCTCTGGGAATAGTAATTCCCATAAGCCGGGTTGTCATCCCTGGCGGTTGCTTGCTCGGATCATTGTCGTCCTGCGGGTCGGATGCAGTCGGTGCGCTTATCCATGTACTATTAATCCCTGGTTAGGGATTCCGGATATCGGGTATCGATCCTGAAAATAGGTAAGCACATAGGCGGTTACGCGCTGGTAGTCCTCTTGTTGACGGGCCTGCCCTCTGTCGGCTCGGCGCTTGGGTTGACGGTACGAGTAGAGGGCGTGAGTGGCGAGCAGGAAAAGAATGTCCTGGCCTACCTCGAGATCTATCAAGCAAAAGGCGAAAAAGATATTACCTTGCAGCGGATCGAGCTGTTGCACGCCCGGGCCGCCCAGCAGATCGAGGAAGCGCTGCTGCCCTTCGGATTCTTTCGTCCCAAGATATTGAGTAGTCTCAAGCAATCGGGACGGGGGTCGTCAGCCGAATGGTCGGCTCACTATGTCATCGATCCTGGCCCACCCATCAGACTTGCTGCTGTGGATTATCGTATTACCGGTGAAGGTGCCGGGGACAAGGCGTTTGCGCGCGAGTTTCCGTTGCAGCCCGGTGATTTGCTAGACCAGCGCCTGTACGAAGAGCGGAAGACGGAGTTATTGGAGAGCGCCGCGGAACGTGGGTATCTAAAGCCTGAGTTGCTTGCCAGTGAGATCGTGATTGATCGGGATGCCTATCAGGCTTCAATCAAACTGCATTTTGATACCGGACCCAAGTATTACCTTGGTGAAATCCGATTCGAGCAAGATGAGCTCGATCCGGAATTTTTGGCGAGTTACCTCAACGTCAAGCCGGGTGAGCCCTACAACGTGGAGAAAATACTGCGGCTGCAAGGCAATCTGTTGGGAACCGATTATTTTCGTCAGGTTGAAATAACCCCGTTGCTGGATGAGAGCAGGGACAACCGGGTTCCTGTGGATATTTTTACCTCCCCCAACCCCAACAATAAGTACCGGTTTGGTGTGGGCTTTGCCACGGATTACGGCCCTAGGGTTACGCTGGACTGGAATATCAGGCGAGTAAACCGGCGCGGGCACAAAGGTATCGCCAAGCTGTTATTGTCTCCGGGGCTGCAGGAAGTCTCGGGTGAATACCGTATCCCCATCCAAAACCCCAGTAGTGACTATATTTCGATCAAGCCGGAGTATATCGGGTACGACACGGAAAGCCGGCAGGGTGATGTTTACCAATTGCTGTTTGCCCATTCCACCGGCTTGAACGAATGGCGGCGTACCTTGGGAGTGGATCTAAAGTTCGAGAACTACGAGGTGGCCGACGACCGCGACAACACCCGGGAACTGGTTCCATATGTAAGCTGGTCGCGCACCAAGACCAACAATCCGATTTTCACTACCCGGGGCAAGCGGGAGAAATTGGTACTACTGGGATCCGGGGAAGGGTTAGTCTCCACGGCCTCTTATCTCCAACTGCAGGCGTCCGGCAAGTGGATCCGAGGCCTTGGGCAAGACTACCGGATATTGGCCCGGGCAGACCTCGGAGCTACCTTGGCAAATGATGTCCTCGATCTGAGTGGCAGCCGCCGCTTCTTTGCCGGAGGCGATGTCAGCATACGGGGCTTTGGCTTGGATGAGACCGGCCCCACTAACCGGTCCGGAGAAGTGGTCGGGGGGCGCTACCTGGCGGTTGGAAGCCTGGAACTGGAGCGCCGGGTAGACAGAAAATGGAGTGTCGCCGCCTTTGTCGACGGAGGCAATGCCCTGGATCCTGATTACGATAATCACCTCGCAATGGGTGCCGGAATCGGCGTGCGTTGGCTCTCCCCGATCGGACAGATAAGGTTGGATCTGGCCTCTGCGTTGAGCGAGGATGGTAACCCCTGGCGTTTTCATATCGTGATCGGACCGGATCTCTAGTGGGAAGCGAACAGTCAGAGCCACCGGTGGAGCGGGCTCCGCCGTCACCAACACGCAGCTGGCCGCGACGTCTTATCGGCATGGTTTCCTCACTGCTGATAACTCTGGTGCTAGCCCTGGGGGGCGGGCTGCTCTTTTTGGTTAACACCGAAGATGGGCTGGAACTGGCTTTCCAGGTTGCCCAAACTCTGCTTCCCTCGGAGCTTTCTATCACCCAAGTTAAGGGCCAGTTGGTTGGACCACTGGAACTTCGTCAGTTGGCTTATCGGGACGAGACCCTGGATATCAAGGTTGCCAGGATTCGTCTCGAGTGGAACCCCCGCATGCTGTTTCGGGGCAGGGTGAGCCTGCGGTTGTTGGAGATCGAGGGGCTGGACATCACAACGTCGGGCCAATCGGAGAGCGATTCGTCTGGCGCGGTGGAACTGCCCGCAATTGATTTGCCGTTTAACCTGGAAGTACAAGTAGCCCGAGTCCTGGGGGGCAGATTGACGGTTGCAAGCTCCGCTACAACGGTAGAGATCCATGTGCTGGAGCTGGGGGGGGCGTTGACCGGTAGCGCCCTGGCACTGGATGTGCTGCGACTGGAGACTCCGGACGCAGCGGCGCATGCTCAAGGACGGATAACCCTGGCGGATGATTTCCCGGTAAACCTCGCGCTCGATTGGACCTTCCGCAGGGTTCCCGGCGAACCGGTGGAGGGTCGGGGTGAACTCGCGGGTAATCGGCATGCGCTCGCCCTGCGGCAGGTGCTGTCCGGGGGGGTGCGGGCACAACTGACAGCAGAAGTAGATTCTCCGCTGGAGTATCCGGCGGTAACCGCCGGAGTGCAACTGGAATTTCTGAACCCGGCGCTCCTCGATCCCACATGGCCGCTGCTGGACCTGTCCGGTGATCTCTCCCTGACGGGAGGTCCGGATGCCTTGGCGCTGTCCGGATTGGTGGCAGTCTCCGGGGAGCAATTTGGGCAATTGACGAGTCATTATCAGCTTGCCTGGGAAAATGGATCTTTAGCGGTACAGCGACTGGAGGTGGCAGGAGACAATGGCCTGGCACTGCGCGCGAGCGGCCACTGGACGCCCGGTAGGGAGCAAAGATTTGCGCTGCAAGGCGACTGGTCTGAGATAGGGTGGCCACTAATTGGCGCAGCGGAGTGGCGAAGTCCAAGTGGGCATTTTGAGGTATCGGGTACACCTGCCGACTACCGGTTTCGTATCACCGGAAGCGCAATGGGCGCGCAGATACCGGATGCCTCCCTGGTACTGGCGGGCCGCGGGGGATTGGAACAGGCCCTCCTGGAGCAAATCCAAATCGACACACTGGAAGGGCTGGCAAAAGGCGAGGGCAAATTTTCCTGGCAGCCCTCGCTTGCCTGGGAACTGGGGATCCGGCTGGAAAATATCAACCCTGGAACCTATTGGAGCGGTTGGGCCGGAAAGCTCGGTGGACAGGTGGCTAGCGGAGGGGCGTTGTCGGCGGACGGGCCGGAAGGGTACCTGCGTATCCCATCCGTCAGCGGATCGTTACGCGGCTACCCGGTTAACCTGGAAGCCGACCTGAACCTTCAGAGTGGCGGGGTGCAGATCAATGGGATGAATCTGCGGTCTGGATCCAGCCGCATGGAGCTGAAGGGTACATTGACCGAGCACTGGGACCTTACTTGGCAGGTCCAGTCTTCCAACCTGGAGACGTTACTTCCAGAGCTTGGCGGGCGGGTATCGGCATCGGGCGTCTTAACAGGAAGGCGCGACCAGCCGGGCATAAAGGCCAAAATGTCTGGCGGTCAGCTAAGTTATCAGCGCTACCGAATCGGTGACTTGGGAGGAGACATCGACTTTCGATCCGGAGGGGGCGAGAACATCCAGTTGCGGTTGGGTGCCAAGGATGTCGATTTGGGGCAGGGTGAATCCTGGACGAGTATCAGACTCGACGGTACCGGAGCGCTCAGTAACCATCGATTGAGCCTGGTGGCCGACGGCGGGCCGGCGGCGGTAAACCTGCTGCTGGTTGGAGGACTGGATTCGGATAATCTGTGGCAGGGCAGTCTCACTACCTTGGAGCTAAACCAAAAAGACGCCGGGAGGTGGAGATTGCTCGCTCCGGTGTCCTTGAAGGTTGGACCTGATCGAATCAATGTGTCGCGGGGCTGTCTCGGGGAGGATGGCGGCCGTATCTGCCTTGCGCTGGATGGCGGTAACGGGGTATTCGACGGAGAAGCCAAGCTGGAGCATATCGCCCTTCAGCGGCTAAAGCCCTGGGTGATGCCGGGGATCGAATTGACCGGAATGCTGGAGGGGAGTGCGCGTGTCAAACGGGACGCCGAAGGCACATTGTTGACCGATGTCAATCTGACCACTCCCCAAGGGGCCGCGAACTTCACGCTTGCCACCAGTACCCAGACCTTAGATTTTTCCGGCAGTAGAGTTCAGATGAAGACCGACCATACCGGTTTAGCGGCAAAATTGAAGATACCGGTTAACCAAAACGGTGGGATAGAGGGCAGTTTGCAGCTCCCCGGTTGGTCTCTGCAAGGGGCCACCAATCCCGAACAGGTGCTTGACGGGCGGCTCAAGGCGCGAATGGATGATCTTGGTTTGTTTGCCGGGCTGGTACAGGGAGTAGCAGAGTTACAGGGGCGACTGAACATGGATCTGAGTCTTGGGGGCACATATGCCCGTCCGGCTATCCGCGGGCATGCGTGGTTGAAGGACGGGAGTCTGCTCTATGCTCCACTTGCTGTCCGGTTGGAGCATGTGGAGCTCGAGGCGGTCAATCGGGGGGTGGAGGAACTGGTATACCGGGGCGGGTTAACGGCGGGTGAGGGGGATCTAAAGATCGAAGGATCCACACAATTGGATTCCTCCCGGGGAGTGTCAACCAAGTTCTCTCTACGGGGTGAAAACCTGACTGTCTCCAACATACCCGAGGCGTGGGTATTGTTGTCCCCGGACCTGCACGTCAGCTACGATTCCCGGCTCCTGCAGGTCACTGGGGAGCTGGTTATTCCCCGCGCCAGGATTCGGCCTCGGGCGCTTCCAGAGACCGCGGTGACAGCCTCACCGGATATCCGCTATCTGGGCGACAGCGAGGATCAGGCTGCGTCTCCTCCGGTGGCGGTGATCGCCAGCGTTCGGGTACGAATGGGCGATCAGGTCAGTTTCAATGGCTTTGGGGTGAGAGGGTTGATTCGGGGCAATCTGTTGGTTAACGACGAGCCGGGCAAGCCTACCCTTGGGAGCGGGCAACTCGCTATCGAGTCCGGGACCTACAAGGCCTATGGCCAGGAGCTCGAGATCCGGCAGGGAAGGGCGATATTTGCCAATAGCTTGGTGACTAATCCCGGCATTGCGGTAACCGCTGTACGGACGATCAATGATACGGAGGTTGGGGTCAATGTCTCCGGGACACTCAAGAAGCCGCGCTTGCGGGTTTTCTCCACACCGGCCATGACTCAGTCCGAAGCCCTCTCCTATCTCATCTTCGGCCGGCCGTTGGGTCGCACAGCGTCCGATGCGGATCGAGAGCGGATGCAATCGGCGGCAGCGGGAGCGTTGGTGGCGGGCGGGGGAGGGATCTTGGCTGCGGAGATCGGCCGCCAGTTTGGGCTCGATGAGCTGGATGTTCAGTCGAGTGGGGAAAACAACGAATTGGCTCTGCATCTGGGTGCTTATCTCTCGCCGCGGCTATACATCCAATACATTAGTGAGCTTTCCACCGCAAAGAACCAAGTGAAGATGCGCTATGATCTCACCGAGAAGATTCAGCTACAGACAGAGACCGGTACGGTTCACGGCGCGGATATTTTTTACACGATCGAACGGTAAACTCGACCGGGAACTGAGGTATGACCCCGGTCAGGCAACCTGTCGGTGCCTCCTATTCGATTCTCTGGCCACCCCGTGTTCGCCGGGCAGTCCCCCTTGTCGGACGTTGGTCGGTACGGTTTCGAATTAGCGCACCGGCCGTTATAATTTGCCGGTGCAGCTTAGCTAGATGTACTGAAACAATAAGCGGAGGATCAGGAATGGCGTGGACAGGTATGGGGCGCTTTTTTGCGGCTGCCTTAATGACAGCCGTGCTCACCGTCGCCTGCGGCGGGGAGAGCACCAAGGTTCAGCAGAATACTACGACTACCATGGGACGGGAGTTGATCGACCTAAAGGAGAGCCACGATCGGGGGATCATTACCGATGAAGAGTATAAGAAGGCAAAGAAGGAGATTATGAAGCGCTACGAATAGCTGCTGGACATTCTCTCCACGATACCACTCTCGCACGAGAGTGCGAGCCCTCCCTCTGAAACACGGGCTAAGGATGTGAAACGCACGGAGCTATGGAGCAAGCTTCCACTCGCCGTTGGGCTGCCTGCATAGCCGCTGGGTTCCGTTTGCGGTCAGTCCTTTGGCATGGTTGGTGATATCCAGGCTCCGACAGTTCTCACCGGAGTCCCCATTCACCGGCCCCGGCGAGACACTACCCGAATGGCCGGTTGCCGGATTACTCCAGGCAAACACCTGTCCCTCGTCGCCGGTATTCAGCGCCTCGTTTGCGGCCTGGGTCATCATCTCCCAGTCGGTATCCGTGAAATAGCGCCCCGGAGAGAAACTCAGCCAATTGAAATTCGCGCTTTGCGCAGATTCTGTGACCACCAGGACGCCCAAGATCACTAACAGAATAGTGCCGTACTTTTGCGATGTAAGGTTCATTGCTCACCCGTGTCATGTGGTCATGCGTCACAATCTACACCAATGGGGAGCCTGGGAAAACCTACCGCTGGCCCGCTTGGTGTTGTCGCTATCCGTGGCGTTTGGGTAGCTGTCTTATTGCCCGGGAGGGACTAACGCTTCAGCGGAGTCTGTTGGGGTGTTCTGGTGTTTCCCGCCATGGCTTGCGGGAGGTAAGGTAAGAATAGGCCGACGGGGCATCAGCCCATAGCCCTTCTGGTTGGCTTGCTGTTCGCCTTCCAATACCTCCTCGCAGGGGTTGTCCGAATGGGTGCCGAGCGAGCTGGACAAGACAACCAGGTAGGCGGGATTGACCAAACCCGCGGCGATTTTTCCCAGTAATATCAGCGTTTCTCCAGTTATCGGCAGTATCTGAGGTTGGGCGAGCGTACCTTTCAGGCCGATCGGATGAGCAAGGGGAACCAGTCGGACCCCCTTCTGCGTTGGTTGAAACACCCCGTTGATTGTTTCGGAGGGAAGCGCGATTTGCAGGGCTCCACCGATGATCTTCTCGCTGGTATTAAGAACGATGCCCTCGCTTCGCAAGACTCCCTCGCGCAGATTGAAGTGTGCCGCCAGGCAATCAACTTCGACACCCTCGCCCCGGCCGCTCAACAGTCTGGGGATGAGTAAATCGAGCATCGCCCCTCCCCACAGGCGCAGGCTCGTCATATTCAAGTGGCCTTGTCCGCCGCTGATCCTGAGTCGTCCCTCCCCGGTGGCAAGTAGTCCGGGAAGCCGGTGCGCGGCACCATTGAAATTCAGCTCCAAATCCAACTTCCCCGTGATTTTTTCGGAGATCCCGAGGTCCCTTAGCAAGCCACCATAGTCCACATCCTTGGTATCGATTTCCACGTGAACCGCCGGAGTCCCATCCTGCTGGAATAATTCGGTGTGGTAGCTCGCCTTCGACACATATGTGGACTCAAGCTGTCCTGTGGCCTCGAGTCGACCCCCTTGGATCCGAGTGGTAAACACATACTTCCCCAGGTCGATGGTATTGTGTAGCAGTTTGTCGATCTGGGTTGTCACCTGGAGATCGAAATCGGAGTGAGGATGGAGCGGTATTGCGATGTCTGGGACCACTCGGGTGGGGTTTGTTGGATGCTTGTCCGGAGTTTTGGCAACGGAGAAGTGTTCCAGTTGCAGCACATCGAGTTCGATATCGGCGATTCCCTTGGGTTTCTGGCCTTCGAAATCGACACGGGCGGACGCTTTTCCATGGCTTTCTCCTACTGCTAGCTCTGGTACGTTAATCGTCAACGAGCGGGCTTTGCTCGCCAACTCGATCTGAGCGTTCAGTGGGACGTGCGCTAGATCCGGCACCGGGAGCAGGCTAGACAGGTGCGCCAGCTCTCCGTTGATGCGGGAATTCAATGTGTATTCCGCTGGTCCTTGTGACCAATCGATCTGGCCATTACCTTGGATACGCAGACCGGCAACGTGGGTTTTGGAAGATTGCCAAGTTAGCCCCCCAGTCTCGCCTTGGATGCTGAGCTCGCTATTCACGGGCCCAGTCTCCGGCAGTTCCAGCCCGGCCAGAGCACCCAATGTGGAGAGGCTCTCGCTACTGAGTTGGGATTGAATACGGTAATTCCATACTGGCTCCCGGTGGAATAGGGTTCCGGTTGAACTGAGCCGCACTCCAGCCGCCGTGGTCAGGCTCAGTTTTAAGGGAAACGCTTCTGGAGGTGATGCCTGCGATGGGGGGAGGCCGCTTTCCACCGTAAGCTGCAGCGGCTGTCCGTTTACCGATCCCTCGGCGGCAATATGGATCTTCCTCGAGGCCGGATCTAGCTGCGCCAGGAATTTTTCAGCCTCTAGGGTAACCTGCTGATCCTGGCTGAGTGGCGTTAGGTGTAGACGCACCCCCGACACCTGTGTTGTTAGTGCGCGCACGCCTGCCCAGGGTGGGCTATCGAGACTCCCGGTTATTCCCAGCTCCAGTTGGGCAATGTCGCCACCTCCTAGGTTCTGCTTCCCGAGAAATGTAAACAGCCGGTCTAGGTTGAAGCGACGGCTGTCGGCCCTGAGTCGGTATTCGGGCCTAGCAGTCGATACGTCCAATTCCAGTTCCCCCTGAAGGTGGCTCGAAAAGGCAGCAACCGGGTGCAACCTGACGTATAGATGTGCCTGCTCGAGGCGGCCGTCAAGCTGAAGCCTTTTCAGATCCATACTCTGGTATTTGGCGCGCCCAATCTCTATTTGGAAGTGGCCGATATCGATGTTACGCATGCCACTCCAGTCCTTCGCCACTGCGCTGGGCAATGGAGATTCAGGGGAGGTGGTGGACGGCGTTAGCCAGACGAGCAGGTTTTCCGGGAGCTCGTTGAGGTGAACTTCAGCGGTCAACAGCGGGCGGGGTTGCCGGATATCCAGATTGATCTCCCCGGTCAGCCGACTTTGCTCAAGGTCGGCACGGATACCCTCCAGCCTCATCTTGCCGCCACTACCCCAAAATATCGTTTCGATGTCGAAGCCACCCAGTGCCTCCGCTGGCAGTTCTCGGAACCAAGGGTTGAGAAGCTGGCTCAGGCTGTCGCCACGCAATCTGGCGGTTAGCCGGGTATCCGCTGACCCCAGCGGCCATCCCAATAACCCCGACACCTCCAATTCGGCGGCGGCCAACCGCAGGCTTGCGGAGACGGGAAGCGCCTGCCCGTTTTGTGCAGAGATCCCCGGGGACTCGGTAGTGGCCGCCAGCGATAGTGGCTGACCATCGATTAACGCCTGGGCATGGGCCCGAAATCCTTTGTCAGCGTCAAGAGAGAGATTCGCCTGGACCAAACGTACATCGAGTAACGTTAAATCAGGTTTCTGGTAGTGAACCCTGATAGCACTTAGGGATAAATCCCCGATCTCGGTCAAGCGGACCTTGCTCCCGGCACCCGTCCCGGATGTCGCGGAGAATTCCTCGGCTGCCTGCCAGTAACTCGGGCCACTGGAATCCCGATCTAGCCGGACCTCTGTGTCGGTCACCGCCAGCCGGGGAATTCGCAACTCCCCGGCGGCCAGAGCCGCTAAATTTAGCGTGGCCTCGAGCTTGCCGATATTGGCGATTGCTGAGCGGCCACCCGTTGTCTGTTTGCTGATCTCGATCTGTTCCGCGCTGATACCAAGCATCGACCCCCAGTCAAGGTGGAAACGTCCGCCGACCCGCCAGTCCAACCCGCTGGCGTGCGACAATACGGCCAGTAGCGGTACCTTTAGTAAAGCTGGCTGTGCCAGGACCAGCACCACCAGGACCACTAAGACTGTTGATAAAAGTATCGCAGCTCGCGGTACCCTTATTGCCATCGATGTCCTACTCGGATACTGGGCCGGCGAGACCCCATGGCAGAGGTGCTGCTCGCCGGTTGCCGCGGTTGCAATTGTTGGGTAGGGGTCATTCCTTCAGACGGATCATTAAGTTTCCCTCTTCCACGTTCACTGCGGCGACCCCCTCCGAGAATGCCTTCCAGAATCCGTCGTCATTGCCAAATTCTTTGACGAGATCGATGTTTTTCAGCCCTCCCAACCAGGCGTTCGGCAAAGGGACACCCATAATGGAGATGCCCCGGAGCTTGACGATGGGCCGCCCGTCGTCAAAGGCGAACTCGACTCCCGCGTTGGCCCGCAGGGTCTTGCCTCCCAGTACTGGGAAGTCTTCCTCCATGGGAATCAGAATCTTGGCGCTGATCAAATCTTGCGACAAATCGATGGCAACACGGTGGGCCAGATCGGTGTTATTTGCCAATAGGCCGTTGAGTTCGCGTTCACTCAAGCGCACCTCTCGCGATGCCCCCGATTCTGTATATGGCGTGGGTTCCAGTGAAGTGGTATTCCCTGGTGTCTGTCCCGTTTCCAGACGGTCCAGTTTTCGTGAGAGTACTTGCTGTTCCTTGGGCGTCAGGGCAACGGGTGTGAATGGCGAGGCGAATAGGTAGCTTTTTACCAGCCAGAGCGTAATGGCAACCGTCGCCACCATGGCAATCAACACAATCAGCAGAAGTTGCGGCCACCCAATACCGCTGCGTCGCTCGGCCGGGCGAGATAGCTCTGATTCCATTGTTTCCGCTCCTGGTATGCTCTAGCTGAATGCCTATAGTTTTATCTACACTGAAAGTATAAAGAAGAGC
This sequence comes from Gammaproteobacteria bacterium, assembly GCA_020445415.1. Taxonomy (GTDB): domain Bacteria; phylum Pseudomonadota; class Gammaproteobacteria; order Chromatiales; family Chromatiaceae; genus HKST-UBA178. The sequence continues at coordinate 28,405 of JAGRGP010000025.1, forward strand.
CCGGTGGGTTGATACAGCCCAATCCGCTGGGTGGTTGACTGAGTGGGGTACTGGGGAGATTATGGCACCTATTGGTTGGTGCTTCAGAGGGGCCGTTGAGCGGCTGGTTGTAACTTTTTTGGGAAACAGAAAATGAACATATTGGAGATGATGTTGGGCGGTCAGGATGCCGGGCAATTAGGGCGGTTAGCCGGGCAGTTTGGGATAGATGAGGGACAGGCGCGTTCCGCCCTGGAACAGTTAGTTCCCGCACTTTCCCGAGGGATGAGACGCAACGTGCAGAGTAGCGAAGGCTTGGAAAGTTTGACCAGGGCCCTAGAGCAGGGTAACCACCGCCGCTATGTAGAAGATCCCGGGGCACTAGCCGATCCGCATACCGTTGATGATGGCAACGCAATTTTGGGCCATCTATTTGGCAGCAAGAAAGTGAGCCGGGAAGTAGCGGGGCGGGCGGCGGCCCAAACGGGGCTGGATTCCGGATTGCTGAAGCAGATGTTGCCGATTATCGCCAGCATGATGATGGGCTCGATGAGCAGCCAGGCTCAGGCGGGTGGGATGGCTCCCACGGGAGTTCGGAAGGAAGGAATGATGGATATCCTGGGCGGGTTTCTCGATGCGGACAAGGATGGCTCAATCGCCGATGATCTATTTGGCATGGCTAGTCGCATATTCCGGTGATGTGCTGGTAGGCAAATGACAGGGTTTGCCAGCACTTTCCGCTAACGGTATTCTTGGGGCTGCCGGCAAGCAATCTAAGCACAGGCTAGCTGATCGTACATCGGCTAAGTCTAAGGAGTGTGGGGTGTGCCGGCTTTGTCTGCCAGCCTTGCAATCCGGGCTGACAAATTTGAGATAACAATATCAAGAGGGTTAGAAATGAAGGTAGTGCTGAAGAAGAGCGATGCGCAGGAACCCTACAGTTTTTCGTTCGTCAGCGGGGCGGGTAAGGTGGTGCTGAAGAGTGAGAACTATGCCGCCAAAAAAAGTGCTGTCGGCGGTATTGAATCGGTCAGGAAAAACTGCACGGAAGATGGGCGCTACGAGTTAAAGGAAGCCAAGAATGGCCAGCAATACTTTAATTTGAAGGCTGCCAATGGGCAGGTCGTGGGCACCAGCGCAATGTTTGGCAGTGATGCCGATCGGAGTGCCGCTATCGCGGAACTCAAGGCCGATGGGCCGGGAGCCGAGCTCGACAATCAAGGCGCCTGAACGGCTTCGGCAAAACCCGTAGACGGGCCTGTGGGGCAATTCAGCACACCTGTCCCGGTTGATTCATTGGTGGCTTGACCGCCAAGGAAAAACTGCAGAGTATGCCTAAACCAGGATGGTGTTCAGTTTGATGGACACCTTGCCAGGGTCGGTCTATTCCGTTTTTATCCAAATCTTGTGAGGGATTGACGATGCCGAATCCTCTGATAGCCGATACCAAACCACGGCCGGTGGAGTTGAAGACTGGGCAGCAGGTGTGGTGGTGCCGCTGCGGCAGGTCCAAGTCCCAGCCCTTTTGCGATGGTTCCCACCAGGGCTCGGGTATAGAGCCCTTGTCGTACACCGCGGAAAAGAACGATCGCTTCTTCTTCTGTCAGTGTAAACGTACTGGAACGCCCCCTTTCTGCGATGGCAGCCACAATCAGATTACTCCGGAAGAATTGGCGGCCTCCCGTGAAGGCTAGTATCTCTAAGGCGAGCGTCCACCGCCTTCGGCTAGGGGAGTATGGTGTACTGCCGGTTAAGCTGAGGGGGGCTTGCCAGTGACGGAGCCACCCTATTCTGAAGACGATCATGGCTTCGAGAAACCGACGGTTGAGGAGCTGAAGCAGCGGTTGACTCCTGAACAGTACCGGGTCACTCAGGAAGAGGGCACGGAGCGGCCCTTTGCCAACGACTATTGGGACGAGAAGCGCGAGGGCATCTATGTTGATGTAGTCAGCGGCGAGCCATTGTTTTGTTCGCGCGATAAGTTTGATTCCGGTACCGGGTGGCCCAGTTTCACGCGCCCGCTGACGAATTCGCAAATAGTTGAGAGAACCGATAACAAACTCTTCATGCGCCGCACCGAGGTACGCAGCAGGGAGGCTGATTCTCATCTTGGACATGTATTTCCCGATGGGCCAAATCCTACCGGTCTTCGTTATTGCATCAACTCCGCCGCCTTAAAGTTTATTCCGCGGGAGCGGTTGGAAGATGAGGGGTATGGGGCCTTCGTCGACCTGTTCGACTAACCAAGATTCTAAAGCATTTCTGAAAAGGCCCGTGGTGGGCGAACGCTACTGCCCCGCCGGGATTTCGTATACCTTCCGTTGGTGGTTCCGGTCACCGATTGGTTCTGCGAACAGGCCATATAAGCTAAGCAGGTGCGGTGGGTATTGTGATGGTGTACATGTCAACTGCATTGGTCGGGACTGCTGGGACAGACAGCTTCGTCCGCACACCACGGTAAAGGAGATGGGCATGAGGTTGGCGCGCGGGCGCGGATAAAAGACGGGTGCTGTTGCCAGTCGCAGCCCGGATTGGGAAGGGTTCGGCTGCATAGCGGCAGGGAATCCGAGCACGCTACGGGTTGTCGAGACAAATAAGGCAGACATAAGCCTCTAATTCATATATTCCGTGAAAGGTTTCCGATACGCCAGCAGGTTAGGCGGGACTGGTGGATCATGAAAAATGGGTCTAGTATCTTGTTACCGACACAGGGAAATAGCGGTGGTAGAAACGACTGGATTTAGCAGCAGCGGAGAAAGACGGTGTTGTGGCTTGCCGGGCAGTCACGATGGGGTTTGAGTCCCGGCTCTACGTTAGAGCACGGCAGCGGACACAGAGGGATCGGGTCATGGAAACACACTATCGAGAGGCGCTTCGATCGCAGCTCACGGAAGAGATTGCACGTATCAACAGGCATGTTGTTGCCCTGGGTAGACCGACATCTACCGTGGAGCGCTCAATTATCGCCCGGTACGGTAAGCTTTTGCTGGTAAGCGAAAAGTTGGTGGGATTGTTGGATCGCCTCGCGGGGTTGGGTGAGAAGGTTGGGGGCTCCCAGGCGACCGAGCATCCGGTTGCCACACCGGAACGGGCTCGTTCCTTTAGTCGCCAGTTGGGTATGAACTGACACGGTTCCTGCCCTGATGCTTTGCCTCGTAAAGGGCCAAGTCGGCGGTAGTTAGCAGTTCTTGCCCGTCGGCGGCCACCGGCTCCCGTAATTCACTAACCCCAATGGATACGGTGACGGACAAGGTCTTCCCATCCCCGAGATGCATGGTTTGTTCTGCAACGCGGGAGCGGATGCGCTCCGCGAGCCTAATCGCTTCGCGAAGATTTGTTTGCGGTAGTAACAGCGCGAATTCCTCGCCACCGTATCGAGCAGCGATATCCGAATTTCGCAAGCACTCCCTCACTCTGAGGGAGAGCTCCTGCAACACCTTGTCTCCCGAGCTGTGTCCGTACAGGTCGTTAATGCGCTTGAAGTGGTCGGCATCAATGAATAGGCAGCTTAATGGTTGCCGGTAGCGTTGTGCTCGGGAGGTCTCTTCGGCGAGACGCCGGTCGAGATAGCGGCGGTTGTGCAGTCCGGTGAGGGCGTCTGTCAGCCCGCTTACCACCAGGTGCTCCCGGTAGGTGGTGTTTTCCAAGCAGACCGCGCCAATCGATGCGAGCCGGTTTAGAAAATCGCTGGCATGGTTGCTGGTGAAACGCGTTGGATCGCCACTCCCGAGATTGAGCGAGCCAATCAGGGCACCTTGTCTGATCAATGGCAGTAGGGCAATACTGCGCAGCATCGAATATCCGGGAAACAGCGGCTGGTGATCACTTTCATTAAACGGCCCCAGCCATGGTTGAGACAAATTGCGGTACAGCGGAGAAAATCGCTGCAGACGGTCTACAAAAGCGACATCACGATAATCCTCGGGAGGATGTCCAGTGCTGGCCAGCAGATGCCGCAGTACGTGGTCAGGGTCGTACAGCACCAGACTGATGCAGGGCAACCGGAATGACTGACGCAGGCCTTCTGTCAGCGTAGCTAACAATTCGGGCAGATCTTTGGCCGCCAATAGGGCAATTTCCCGTTCATGACACCGTTTGGATGCCTCTTCGCTAAGTCTCGCTTCCTCCGTCAAGCGGCACAGCAGCTCCCGAAGACGGTGAACTTCGTTTTCGGTGGCGTTGCTTAGGGATCCGGAAATGGTCAGCTGGGGCATGAGCTGTGTATCGGACAGATTCAGGCTGACTTTAATTCGCCCCGCGTCCGCAGGGCCGGTGAACTCGCCCCTAGTGCCTCCTGCTGAACTCTTCGTAATTCAGCCTGTTATGGCAAGTACCTGCCGATGCTTCTGGCGTTAGACAAGGCAACATGGGTGGGGGAGGTTTTTGTAGAGGACATTTGCGGTATCATCAAATTTGCAGCGGTGCGTGATAATGCAGAATGCCGTTTCAGGCACGCATACACCACCGGTGCTCTCACAAGGTCGTGGGGCTTTTCTTTCGATGACAAGGAGGTCATCTATGTCTGCTCATGTCTTTCCTGCCGTGGCGGTCGTCGCCAACGTCGTTCGGTGCTTGCTCTGGTTCTCCGCTTCTTTGGCATTTGTTTGCTCTGCAGGGGACCGGGTGTTTAGGTGCGTTGGTCAAGACGGACGCATTGAGTTTACCCAAACCGGATGTGTCTCCGGGCAGAGCGAAGCGATTACCATCGTGGTTCCGGAGGTTGGTTGGGTCAAGCCAAAGCGGGTACCCCGAAAACCGTTTACGCACCGGTCATACAGTTCGGCGGACAAACCACCCGCCAACCCTGAAAAACGCGGCAATGACAAGCAATGCTGGGGGGTACAGAAGCGCCTGCAGCGTGTACAAAGGCAACTGAAAAGGGGCTACCAGCCGGCAAAGGGCGATAAACTGCGCCTTCGCCGCGATGAACTGGAGGACTATGTTCGAAGATTTTGCGGATAATGCTCAAGGCGGGTTGTCGACCCGCCAGCGTTGATAGTCGGGATAATTAACGTATCCTCGGTTGGCTATGTAGGTCAGTACGTTGCGCAATCGGTAGAACTGTACCACCGAATCGAGACGGATAACTTCCCGACCTCGCTCGTCGAAGAACAGAATCGACGGGGTATAGAAGAGACCAAGCGCTTTGGCCCAATCTTTGGCCGTGGTTTTTTCCCCGCTGGGCGTAATGACCGGTGTTTCGGTGTGGATGTTGAGCTGAATATTTTCGAAACGATCTAGCATGTCGGTAATTGTCGGCTCAGCCAGGGGTTGAGCATGCAGCACATCACAGGCGTGGCAGTCTCCTTGTTCAAAGAACACCGCCAGCGGCCGCTCGCCGGGGAAGCGGCTGCGATCTAGTGCATAGGGTGGTGGAGCAAAAAACGATTCGTCGTTGAGTTCACCGGGATCGAAGGCGAGAGCGCCACTGGCCCGCTCAAGATAGGCGCTGAACGACTCGTTTCTGTAATGGCCGTCCGCCACGAACTCCAATGCGGCGCGAAACTTGTAGGGCGGATAGTAACCCCGTAAGCGCAGTGCGATAGTGCCGTGGGCGTCATAGAAGATAAGGGAGGGGGTGAAATTGGTGTTTTCCCTGATCGCCAGCTCCCTTTCGGTCAGCGTCTCGCCGTTGAGATCGGTTACCTCGTCGATACCCCAAATGTCAATCGGGATGATGTCGAAATGGGTCTGGGTATAGTGCGAAATATCATTCTGTCCAAAATTGGCTGTCATCAGCAGTTTGCAGTAGGCACACCGCTGTTGACCAAAGTACACGATGATACCCCGTTTATCGTTGGCAATGGCTTCCTGAAGGTCCCAGGGGAGGTCGAGAAAACTCTGTTTGAACCATGTTGGATGCGTTAGTGGCTCGCGGAGAGGAAAGTCCTCAAATTCAAAAACCTCGCTGGGTTCAGGTGTATCGCCTAAGCCGGACATGGGCAAGCCTAGCAGCGCCAAGCCTGCGAAGAGGACAGTCGCGGCAGTGAGCATTGGTTTTGGGCGTATCACTGTTAGGAGTTTCCCGGACCCATAAGTATATCCCTGATTATATATAACCCGGCGATGGATCGAGATTCGGTAAAGTCGGGGCGCTCCAAGAGCCGCCGATAGTCACCGATCTTCCAGGGGACTACCTCGATCGGTTCCGGTTCGTCACCGGGAAGGCGCTGAGGATAAAGGTTCCGTGCCATGACGATATGGGTGGTATGGTACAAATAGCCGGGGGCAATGGTCATCGATGTCAGCAAGCGAAGCTGGCGAGCTGCGTAACCGACCTCCTCTTGAAGCTCACGGTTGGCCGCGTCTAATGGTTGCTCTCCCACATCGACGCTGCCCTTGGGAAAGGCCAATTCGTAGCGGTTCATTCCCGCGGTATACTCTCTTATCAGCAGCAAGGTGTCGTCTCCGAGTATCGGAATCACCAATACGGCGCCTCGTTCCGAGCCCACGAGTCGCTGATAGCTTCGTTTTACGCCGTTGGCGAATTCCAGATCGAGTTCTTCGATAGTGAATATACCGGTGTCGGCGATGGGGTGCCTGGCTCTGATGGTGGGCTTTTGGGTCATCTGAGTTCCGTTTGTTACGCTGTTGCAGCCGAGGTTGGATGGCTACGCCTTCATATCCTACCAGCGGGCGCCGCTCAGAACAGTATTGCAGGGTCCCGGGGTAGTGCTAAGGTGCGGACATGGGAGCACCAACCACCGATAAGGGAGCTACAAGCCAGACAATGATTGACTGGAACCAGATCGACCTGCTGTTTCTGGATTTGGACGGCACGCTGCTAGACCTCCATTTCGACAACCATTTTTGGTTGGAGCACGTGCCCAATCGCTATGCGGCAACCAAGGGTCTCACACTTGGGGCCGCCAAACGGGAACTTTATGCCCGATATAAAGAAATTGAGGGAACACTTGAGTGGTATTGTGTCGACTACTGGAGCCGGGAGTTAGGTCTTGATATCGCACTGCTGAAAGAAGAGGTGGGCACGCTGATTGCCGTGCATCCGCACGTGGTAGAGTTCCTGGATGCGGTGCGAGGTCTGGGGCGGCGGGTGGTGTTGGTAACCAACGCTCATCACAAGTCATTAATGTTAAAACTGGATCGTACCCGATTGGGAAGGCACTTAGATCGGGTGATCTGTTCCCATGATCTGGGTCTCCCCAAAGAGGACCCCGACTTTTGGACCCATCTGCATCAGATTGAGCCCTTTGACCGGGATCGCACGCTGTTTGTCGATGATAGCGCCGCGGTGCTGCGATCGGCGCGTGCCTATGGTATCCGATGGTTATTCAGGGTGGTTCGGCCGGATACCCAAGGGCCGTTACGCCAGGGGGAGGGGTTTTCCGCGATTCGGGGTTTTTCGGAGATCCTTCCCGATGCGCTTACCTACCCCAGGTCTTGAAGCGGTTGCGGCAGTACGTCAGTAATTCATCGTAGGAGCGAAAGTGTAGTTGAAATCCTGCTTCCGCTGGTTGATCGTACTCACACCAATGGTTGTCGTAGTCTCGGCAGATTTGCGGGCGAGATTCATAGATACCACAGCCTCCGTCGGCCAACAGATGACTGCAACGAGCTTCAATCAGCAGAAACCAGCCGTCCGAATCCTTATAGATGCTGACTCCCTCATGAGATACCTGCCAGAGTAGATGGTCAAAATCGGCTTTGGAGCGTGGGGCTGCCCCCAAAGCCTCGGTTATGTAGGTGCAGCATGTGGAGTTGGTACAGCGCCCGCATTTGGTGTCGGCCAGGGTCTTCAACTTTGTGCTCAGGTTTTGTTTGCAGATTGCCTGGGCTTGCGTGGACCCCGGCCACTCCGTGATCTGCCGCCACTATTGCTTCCTCGCCTTTGCTCACCGGTACGCGGGCGGCTCACTCTGACCCGGCTGCCTGGCTCTATTTCGGCCAGGAGGTCCGGGGTAATCGGGAGCATTGGCAACTTGTGGCCGATAAAGTCCTCGATATCGGGAAAGGAAAAGGCGAATGTTTCGCAGGCAAAGCTGATAGCCTCGCCACTGGCTCCCGCGCGTGCGGTGCGCCCGATTCGGTGCACGTAGTCTTCGGCATCCTCGGGCAGATCGAAATTAAACACGTGAGTCACGTCCGGTATGTGCAAGCCACGGGCCGCCACGTCGGTCGCCACCAAAACCGGTAGTTCGCCCCGTTGGAAGCGCGCTAACAATGCCAGACGCTTTTTTTGTGGAACGTCACCGGAAAGCACTGCTGCCTTGATTCCGTTTCCTTCGAGAAAGCCCCATACTTGGTCCGCTCCTCGCTTTGTGTTGACAAAAACCATGGCACGGTACGTTTTCAGGTGGCGCAGTAGACCGATCAGAAGGGGAATCTTCTCTTCATTGGCGGTCATATAACAAGATTGCGTGACGTTGTCCGCGGTGACCCTGTCGGTTTCGATGGTAATAGACACCGGGTTGTTCATGTGCTCGTAAGCGAGTTCTTTAACCCGGTGAGACAGCGTTGCCGAGAACAGCATTCCCAGCCGTTCGTTTGGAGGCGGGCAGCGTCTCAGCAAATACCGAATATCCTTGATGAAACCAAGATCGAACATCCGATCAGCTTCATCCAATACTACCGCCTGAGTGGCTTTGAGGTTATAGATACGCTGGCGATAGTAGTCTATCAGGCGCCCGGGCGTTCCAATGAGAATGTCAACGCCATTTTCGAGTCGTTGACGTTGCTGCTCATAACCCGTTCCACCAAACACCAGGCCAAGTTGCAGGCCGGTATAGCGTCCGAGCAATTCGGCGTCTTTGTGAATCTGTACCGCAAGTTCCCGAGTAGGGGCTAGAATCAGGGCTCTAGGCTGGTTAGCCTTGCGACTGGTAGGTGCCGGTTCGGTCAGGAGCTGTTGAAAAATAGCGAGTAGAAAAGCCGCTGTTTTACCGGTGCCCGTCTGAGCCTGACCGGCAACGTCTTGTCCCCGTAGCGCAATTGGCAGCGTTTCGGCCTGGATCGGTGTACACTGTTCAAAACCCGCTTCCTGGACTCCTTGCATGATCTCGGGGAGCAAGCCAAGGCTATCAAAACTGGTGTTTGTAAGATGTTTCTTCGTCATGGCAGAGTAGCATACAGCAAATCGGTGGCATGGACTTGCAAAAATCAATAGTTTAAGATGAAATATGAAGCTTGAGTTCCGTGCGGATGGGTCATGAGCCCAAGACTGCATCTGAAATTAAACTGTCTAAATCCGAATTTTTTCAGAAGCGCCGGTGCGAGTTCCGCACATCCCGGCGGTCTTCCCAAAAAGCGAGTGGAGAGTCTCAAGTGAGTGAACAGATCGTTCATCTTAGCGATGATTCCTTTGAAACAGAGGTTATGCAGTCCAGCGTTCCGGTACTGGTCGACTACTGGGCGGAGTGGTGTGGTCCGTGCAAGATGATTGCACCGGTGCTAGAGGAGATTGCCGGGGAGTACGCCGGCCGGGTTAAGGTCGCGAAGTTGAATATTGACGAGAACCCTAACATTCCTCCACGGTACGGAATTCGGGGGATACCGACCTTAATGCTGTTCAAGGACGGTGAGGTAGAGGCCACTAAGGTTGGCGCCGTCTCTAAGTCACAGCTTACGGCTTTCATAGATAGCAACCTCTAGCCCTCGTGGCCAGTACCAATACATTCCTGCTTTGCTGGGGTATTCCGGGTCAGGGATCCCGGCAAGCTGGATACAGCGGCAGCGAGAATTAATCCGTAATCTTAATAACCATCATCTGAGTTGGTCTTGTGCTTGAACGGATACCCCTGTCCGTTCTGCCCCTTTCTTGAACGTAACAGAATCATGAACCTCACCGAACTGAAGAAAATGCCGGTTACCGAACTAGTGGAACTGGCCCAATCCATGAAGCTGGAGGGCATGGCCCGCTCTCGCAAGCAGGACCTGATCTTTGCCATCCTCAAGGCGCACGCCAAGAATGGAGAGGATATTTATGGAGATGGCGTGTTGGAGATTCTTCAGGACGGATTTGGATTTCTGCGGGCGGCAGACAGCTCCTATCTAGCTGGACCCGACGATATTTATGTGTCACCCAGTCAGATACGGCGCTTTAGCTTGCGGACCGGGGATACGATTTCGGGTAAGATCAGGCCGCCCAAGGAAAGTGAAAGGTACTTCGCTCTGCTTAAGGTCGCGGAGATCAACTTCGATCGCCCGGAAAACACTAAGAACAAGATCCTTTTCGAAAACTTCACACCACTGTTCGCGAACCAGAAGTTCACACTCGAGGTTGGTAACGGCAGCACGGAAGACATCACTGCCCGGACCATCGAATTGTGTGCGCCGATTGGCAAAGGCCAGCGCGGCCTGATTGTTTCCCCTCCCAAAGCCGGGAAGACCATGTTGATGCAGAATATCGCGCAATCCATCGGTCAGAATCATCCCGATTGCTATCTCATCGTACTGCTAATCGACGAACGTCCGGAAGAGGTGACGGAGATGAAGCGTTCGGTAAGAGGAGAGGTGATCTCTTCGACATTCGACGAACCTGCTGCACGGCATGTGCAGGTCGCTGAAATGGTGATCGAGAAGGCTAAACGATTGGTGGAACACAAACTGGATGTCATTATCCTACTCGACTCCATTACCCGTTTAGCGAGGGCCTACAACACGGTTATTCCCTCCTCGGGAAAGGTGTTGACCGGGGGCGTGGATGCCAATGCGCTGCATCGTCCCAAGCGCTTCTTTGGTGCTGCCCGAAATGTTGAGGAAGGGGGCAGTCTGACTATCATCGCAACGGCTCTGGTGGAGACCGGCTCACGCATGGATGATGTGATCTACGAGGAGTTCAAGGGCACCGGTAACATGGAGATTCATCTGGACCGGCGGATTGCCGAGAAACGGATATTTCCCGCTATTAATATCAATCGCTCCGGCACCCGGCGCGAGGATTTACTAATGAAGCCCGATGACCTGCAAAAGATGTGGATCCTGCGCAAGATACTCCACCCCATGGATGAGTTGGCGGCGATGGAGTTTTTGTACGATAAATTGAAGACGACCAAGACTAATCAGGAGTTTTTCGACTCCATGAAGCGCTAACGCCATCTCCGCGATTGTGGGCATACCCTCCAGCTCTGCATTTTGCCCATCAGTTGCATCTTCCTTGATTAGCGATAACCGTGCTTATCCGGTTGTTTTTTCCTGGGGATCTTGTCAGAGTTAGTCAGTAAAACGTCTGGTCGAGGTGCACGGAGATGGGGGATCGGGAAAGGCCGGAAAAGGCGATGATCCTTGCCGCGGGACGTGGCGAACGGATGCGGCCCTTGACCGACCATCTACCGAAACCATTGTTGGAGGTGGGGGGCTGGCCTCTCATCCACTACCACATCGACGCCTTGTCTCGAGCCGGATTCCGCGAGCTGGTAATTAACCATGCCCATTTGGGGCACTTGATCGTGGACTTCCTGGGGGATGGAGCCGACAGGGGGGTGTCAATCCGCTACTCCGCCGAGCCTGCGGGTGCCCTGGAAACCGGGGGAGGAATCTTTAAGGCACTGGAGCTGCTGGGCGAGGCCCCCTTTCTGGTAATAAATGGCGATGTTTGGACTGACTACGATTTTAGCGGTATCAGTATTCCCCGTAATCGTCTCGCGCACCTGGTTCTAGTCGACAATCCACCCCACCATCCCCGGGGGGATTTCTCCCTAAGCCGCGACGCGGTCGTAGGGGTTGACGGTAACCGTTACACCTTCAGCGGTATCGGTGTCTACCGGCGAGCGTTGTTTACCGGTTGCGAACGCGGCTCCTTTCCGCTTGGGCCTTTGCTGAAACAAGCGGCGCAGCGGGGGCAAGTGAGCGGCGAGCATTTTTCGGGACGCTGGTTCGATATCGGGTCTCCGCAACGGTTGCAGGCATTAGACCAACAGCTAAGAACACGCCAAGAGCATCGGGGGTGCTGATGGGGCAGGAGATCACTTATAGCCACTTCACCCCCGATGATTTCGCTCGTTTCTCCCAGCGCTTGAAAGCGGAGACCGAACTCTTGGACGAATGGTTGCGGGAGGGAATATTTTCCCAAAGTAAACAAGTCATCGGCTACGAGCTTGAAGCTTGGTTGGTGGATGAGAAGTCGAAACCCATGCCGGTCAATCAGCCCTTGTTGGATTATCTGCAGGATCCGCTGGTAGTCCCAGAACTGGCCCGTTTCAATTTGGAGTTCAACAGTACGCCGCTGAGATTGGGCGGTGAAGTGTTTAGCAATCTGGCAAAGGAGCTCAGTGATACCTGGGGCCGGTGTAGCCATCTCGCTAACAATTGGGGTGCCAGATTGGCGATGATCGGTATTTTGCCAACCGTGGTGGAGCGTGATCTCAATCCCGACAATATGTCCTCGATGCAACGCTATCAGGCATTGGATGAGCAACTTAGGAAATTGCGCGGAGGGGCCCCCATCGAGCTGGAGATCCGGGGGCGGGATCGTCTCAGTTTCACCCACCAGGATGTGATGCTGGAATCGGCGACGACTTCGTTTCAGATTCATCTCGAAACCGACTCGCGACTTGCCGGACGACTTTACAATGCCGCTAAACTGATTTCCGCGCCGATGGTGGCTATCGCCGCGAATTCTCCCTTTCTGTTCGGTGCGCAACTGTGGGACGAGACCCGCATCGCGCTGTTCGAACAGGCGGTTCAGGTCGGTGGTACCGAGTTGAACAAACGGGTTACCTTGGGCCGCGGATACGTCAATTCCATCATTGACTGTTTTTGGGCGAATATCGACTACCATCGAGTCCTGTTGCCGCAGCTCATGGAGCTGCCGATAGAGCAATTGGCCCATTTGCGGCTCCATAACGGGACGATCTGGCGCTGGAATCGGCCATTGGTCGGCTTTAACGGAGCGGGTATACCCCATATTCGCATCGAGCACCGGGTGGTTCCCGCCGGACCCACGGTGACAGACGCCATCGCCAATCTGGCGTTCTACACGGGCGCCGTTTGTGCGCTGGCGCACCAGGATCCTCCTCCAGAAGCACAGCTGCCATTTCCGTCGGTTTTGGATAATTTCTATCAGGCGGCGCGTCATGGCCTAAGGGCAGAGATTTGTTGGCTGGGATCGGTGTCCGGCTCCGTAGCGGCACTGTGCGAGCGACGGCTGTTGCCGCTGGCCAGGCAAGGGCTGGAGAATCTTGGCATTGGCGATGGGGAGATCGACTACTGGCTGGGGGTGATCGCCCAGCGGTTGCGAACCGGCCAGAATGGTGCGACCTGGCAACGTGCATGGGTGGAAAAGCATGGGCCGGATATGCGCCGGCTGACCGAAGCCTATCTCAAGGGCCAGGAAAGTGGACACCCTGTCCACCAATGGGTTGTATAATCGGAAAACAATAATCTGTCATGTTCCACCACGCCTTGGTTGCCGCTGTGCCTGTACTTACCGAACTTAACCAATTTCCACCACAACTACTCGATCTCGATGCCAAGCAGCTAGAGGGGGCACTGGGAGGGCCCACCCTGATCCATCTGCAGGGGCGTAGGCCGGAGCCGCTCCTGATTTCCGTGCTGATGCACGGCAACGAGACGACCGGCTGGGAGGCGGCAAGGGAACTGCTGCGTCCCTATATACAGGAAGGGCAGGAACTTCCCCGGGGGCTCAGTTTATTCATCAGTAACGTTTACGCCGCCGCAGTGGGTTTGCGTCGGCTTGATGGGCAGCCAGATTACAACCGCGTTTGGCCGGGCTGCGAGGATTCGGGGACGGCGGAGCATTCCTTGATGAGACAGGTTGTCGACATTATGGAGCAGCGGGGAGTATTTGCCAGCGTTGACGTGCATAACAACACGGGACTCAATCCCCATTACGCTTGCGTGAATGCGATCGACAACCGCTTCCTGCATCTTGCCACGATGTTTGGGCGGACCGTGGTCTATTTCATTCGCCCCTGTGGAGTCCAGTCCATGGCGATGGCGAAGATTTGTCCATCGGTGACGTTGGAGTGCGGCAAGCCGGGTTGGGCCAACGGCGTCGAGCATGCGCGCCGGTACCTGGATGCCTGTCTGCATCTCGCAGAGCACCCTACCCATCCGGTTGCCAGTCATGACATTGACTTGTTTCATACGGTGGCGATTGTCAAGGTACCGCAAGATGTCACTTTCGGGTTTGATGGGGGGACAACGGATATCCTGTTTTCCAGTGGCTTGGATCATTTCAACTTCCGTGAACTGCCCCGTGGCACCTCGTTTGGGCAGATTTGTGAAGGTATTGGGGTCGGACTCGCGGTGTCCGATGAACACGGTGCCGACGTCTCCGAGCGGTATTTTTATGTCGATAACGGAGAACTGCGTCTCAAGCTTCCGATGATGCCGTCGATGCTCACCCGGGATCAGCGGGTAATCCGGCAGGATTGTCTCTGCTATCTCATGGAACGGTATGACGACCGCCTGTAGCGTCAACGCGCGGCGATCAACACCCCCTGCAGCTACCGTCGTTTCGGATAACGGCCACTCAAACGCGTTTTTTTCTAGCCTGGCCCTTGACTCTCAAGATTTCGCCCCTATTATTAGCACTCATTCCGGGTGAGTGCTAATAATCATCCTACCCGAATGCCGAAAATTTTTTTAAATCAAGTATGCCAATCCAGATCAGGAGAAATCGGTAGATGAATATTCGTCCGCTACAAGACCGAGTGGTCATTCGTCGTATGGAAGAGGAACGCACCAGCGCCGGGGGTATCGTGCTCCCAGATAGCGCAACTGAAAAGCCCGTTCAGGGCGAAGTGGTTGCCGTGGGAAACGGTAAGGTTCTCGATAGCGGTGAATCGCGTCCCCTGGATGTTAAGGTTGGCGACAGAGTGTTGTTCGGCAAGTACTCGGGCACCGAGGTGAAGCTTGGCGACGAAAGCCTGCTGGTCATGCGTGAAGATGACATCATGGGTGTTATCGAGGCCTGAGGCCTGCGGTTCCCGCAACCTATCCCAACTGAATTCCAAAGGAAATAATAGCTATGTCTGCAAAAGAAGTGAGATTTGGTGACGACGCGCGTCAGAAGATGCTGGCTGGTGTCAATATCCTGGCCAACGCGGTAAAGGTTACCTTGGGGCCAAAAGGCCGCAATGTGGTATTGGAAAAGAGCTTTGGCGCGCCTACGATCACCAAGGATGGTGTCTCTGTTGCCAAGGAGGTAGAACTCAAGGACAAGTTCGAAAATATGGGCGCGCAGATGGTCAAGGAGGTCTCTTCCCATACGTCCGATGTCGCGGGCGATGGCACCACCACGGCTACCGTTCTGGCCCAGGCTATGGTTCGGGAAGGCTTGAAGGCGGTTGCTGCGGGCATGAACCCCATGGATCTCAAGCGGGGTATCGATAAGGCGGTAGAGTCGGTTGTGGCGGGAATGCAGGCCATGTCCAAGCCTTGCTCCGGAGACAAGGAGATCGCTCAGGTGGGTGCGATTTCCGCTAATTCCGATGCTAACATCGGGGATATCATTGCCAACGCCATGCAGAAGGTTGGCAAGGAAGGCGTCATCACCGTGGAAGAGGGAACCGCGCTCGACAACGAGTTGGACGTGGTTGAAGGTATGCAGTTCGACCGTGGCTA
>JAGRGP010000026.1 GCA_020445415.1 Gammaproteobacteria bacterium
GCCACCATGTTGGTCTCGTCGCTGTTGGTGACCGCCAGTATCATCTCCGCATCCTCGCCACCCGCCTGTAACAAAACATCGGGGTGGGCGGCATGGCCCTGGATGGTACGCAAATCGAGCCGATCCTGGAGCTCGCCGAGCAACTCCGCGTCTTGATCAACCACGGTAATATCGTTGGCTTCCGATGCCAAATTATTGGCCACCGAGGTTCCTACCTGTCCGGCTCCAAGAATGATGATCTTCATGGCAGAATTTTCAATTGGCGCCCAAAGAACGGTAACCGTGAATCCCGGCGACCGGAGCTAAGCGGCATGGCCCTTAACCTGTCGTCCGTATCACGCGCACCTACTTCCTGTCCTTTATCTCAACTCCGAGTGACCGAAGTTTGCGGTAAAGGTGTGTCCTCTCCATCCCGACCTCCTCCGCCATGTTGCTGACATTGCCCCCATATTTGCCGAGCTGGTACTCCAGGTAAATCTTTTCGAACTGTTCGCGAGCCTGACGCAAGGGCTGGTCGAAAGAGACCGGAAGTGCACTGAGTCCCTCGCCTCTCACCTCCACCGAGCCTAACGCCAACTCAACCTCATTCTGACTGATCTCCTCGCCGGTACCGAGAATTAATAGCCGCTGCACCAGGTTTTTTAGTTCACGCAAATTGCCCGGCCAATCATAGTTACGCAGGAAATTCTGCGCGGCAAGGGTAAAATGCCGGTAGGGCAGCTTTTCATGGTCGACAAAATAATCCAAATAGAAATTCAGTAACTCCGGTACGTCTTCGCGGTGTTCGCGTAATGGGGGGATATGCAGTGGGACGACATTGAGATGGTAGAACAGGTCTTCCCGAAAGTTACCCGCCCTGACCTCTTGCTCCAAATTCCGCTGGGTTGCCGCGATAATGCGGACCTCGACCGCGACCGGCTCGCTTCCTCCCACTCGAAGAAACATGTTGTTGTCGAGGGCGCTCTGTAACTGTAGCTGGGCATCGAGCTCCATGTCCCCCACCTCATCCAGGTACAAGGCCCCTCCCCTGGCCTGCTCCAGGGCGCCATAGTGAATCCGGTCGTTGTCTTCGCTGCCAAACAACCCCCTCACCGCATGCCCAGGCGCCATGGATGCCACCCGGACATCCACGAACGGCAGTTCCCGCCGGGGGCTTTGGGAGTGAAGGTAACGGGCAAAGGTTTCCCGGCCACTACCAGGTTCTCCGGTGATCAGCACCCAAGTATCGTGCCGAGCAATGCGCTTTACCTGCTCTTTTAGCCGCTGAATAACCATACTCTTGCCGGCCGGCTCGATAACGGGCGGATGGTGGCGGCGCAACCCAATGTTTTCCATCTTAAGTTTGTCGGCTTCCAGTGCCCGCTCAACGGTTAGCAGCAGTTTTGCCAACGACAAGGGTTTCTCCAAGAAATCGTAAGCGCCCAAACGGGTCGCTTCGACCGCGGTTTCCACTGTGCCGTGTCCTGACATGATGATTACCGGACAGGGAATTCCATCCTCGTCTATCCACTCTTTCAACAGGCTGATGCCATCGATGTCGGGCATCCAGATATCCAGCAGAATAAGATCAGGCCGCCGATCCCTGAGCGCCCGGCGTGCCGAAGCGCCATCCTCGGCAGCGATCACATCGTAGCCTTCATCCTCAAGAATCTCCTTGACCAAGACTCGGATATCGGGCTCGTCATCCACAACCAAGATATGGGCGCCACCACTCATACTAAGTCCTCCGTGCCCGCAGTTAGTCGCGGAGAATCTCCCGATTCACTCCGACCTTTGGGATCAAACAACGGTAACCGCAGCACCACCTCGACCCCGTTTCCGGGACGATTCGCTGCCCAGATCAGGCCCCCATGTTCTTCGATAATCTTCTTCACGATTGCCAGTCCCAGACCTGTACCCTTCGCCTTGGTGGTCACATACGGTTCAAATAAATGGCTCAGGGTCTCGTCATTGAAACCCGGCCCGTTGTCAGAAACCTTTAATTCTACAAAAGTACACTCGGATTCGGTCAACACCCGGGTGCTCACTTCGATGCGGGGGTCAGGCGTTTCCGCAACCGCCTCCACCGCATTCTTCACCAGATTATGCACCACCTGCCTAAGCCGCACCGGATCGGCCTCCACACTCGCTTGACCCGCTGTCAGCGCGATCTCCAGGTCTGGGTGCATACCAGCACTCTTATAGAGGTCCATCACCTCCGAAACAATATTCTCCAGCGGCACCGGCCTGCGATTGATCTGTGGAGGCCTGGCGTAGTCGGAAAAGGCATTCACCATTTCCTTCATTGCTTCCACCTGCTGCACAATCGTGTGAGTGGCCCGGTCCAGTACCTGGGCATCCTGTGGCGGCATGCTGTTTAGATACTTGTGCCGCAACCGCTCGGCAGAGAGCTGAATCGGCGTGAGTGGGTTCTTTATCTCGTGCGCGAGGCGACGGGCGACCTCGCCCCAAGCGGCATCCCGCTGGGCTTTGATCAGCGTGGTAATGTCGTCAAAGACCAGGGCGTAACCCACCGATTCATCATTCGGTTGAGCCAGAGGCGTCCCTCGACACAGCAGTACTTGGCGCCCTTCGCCGCCAAACAGTGTTACCTGCTCGCGCCAGTCGCGCACTTCGTCCTCGATGGGCTCCCTAATCGCCTCGACGAACTGTTTGAGTTGCGCGGAAACCATCGCGAGGCCGCTCAACGGCCGCCCCAGGAACTCATGGAGGTCTACCTTGAGAATATCGTGAGCCGCCTGGTTCGCGGTTTGGATACAGCCTCCGGCGTCCAACGCCATCACCCCCGAGGAGAGGCGGCCCAACACGGTTTCCAAGTAAGCGTGCTGCGCCTCGACCAACCGCTGACTGGCAGCAGCATCGTCTCTGGCCTGGGAGATACGGCGGGTCATCGCATTGAAGGAGGCAACCAAAAATCCCAGCTCATCCCGTAGCTTGGGCAACGGTAACCGCATGTCGTAGTCTCCTGCGGCTACTGCCCGGGTGCCCTCGGCAATATCGGTAATCGGCGATACCAATCGCCGGGCGGAGAAAAACGCTGCCCAGATGGCGGATAACAAGCTGAACAGCAGCACCAAGGCCAGGGTGAGAGTGAAGGTATTCTTGAGGCTGGTACGCAAATAGGCCAATTCCTTATAACGGTTATAGGCGCCTTGGACGGTTTCGGTCAATTGAGAGATGCTGGTCGAGGTGGGAAAAATCGCCTGCAGGATATAGCCACGGCTTTTGTCATAGAGAGCCACCCGCACATCCAGAAGGTCGTCTCCCGCGCGGGGCGCAATCGCAACGAAAGGATCACCGTCGCGTACTTGCTGCAGGATCGAACTCTGAGGTTGATTAGGGACCAGGATCGTGGGATCGACGTTGCTGATGGCAACGGTACCACCGGTAGGCTCCAGTAACGCCACCTCGGAAGCCCCAAATCTGGCCCTGAGGTCGTCCAGGCTGACACTGAGACCGGCAACCGAAGTACCGCTTAGATCGGTCAACAACAACTGAGTCGATTTAAGCCGTTCCCGTTTGTGCAAATCCAGGGATGCTCGGCTGAGCGCCAATGCATCCTCCATCGCTTTGTCGATCTGTACGTCGAACCAACTCTCGATCCCTTGCAGCAGGAACTGCTGGGAATAGTAATAGACAACCGTTACCGGCACTAAAGAAAGTACGATAAACAGCACTACCATCCGCAGCGTGAGCCGGGAGCCGGCCTCCCGGCGGCGAAAGCTGACAAGCAGTTGACCAATATTGACCCCGATCAACATGACCAGGACAAACAACCCCACCAGGCTGACAACCAGCAGCGGAACAAACAGCCGGCTGAGCTGCTCGGCGTTTTGCACCGCACTGCTCATCAAGTGCAGGGAGGCCAATACCACCGCAAGCAGCCCGAATACCGGCAACGCCCCGCTGCTTAAACGCCTTATCGCTGAAGGGGCCATTCGCGCCATTTGCTGCTCAGTTTCCACGAAGAGGTAAGGTAGGCGGTCGGTCGCAACGGCAACGGCAACGCTTCGATATCCAGGCTCGCGCGCAACGACAAACGATAAGATTCGCCGGGCGAGAGCCTATCCTCGGCGATTAACGGAAAATCTTTTATCTCTCCCAACGCTTCGAATGCCGAGCGCTGGGTAAAAAAAGTTTGCTGAACATCACTCTGCAAATCTTCGACCTGATAGGTGGAAGACAGTACCAGATAGCGAATCCGGTAGCGCAACCTAAGGTCTAACAGATCATTCTCCCAGATCCAAGATCCCTTCTCCCGCAGTTGAACATGGACCTCGAGCGTAAGCGGTACACCGTTATGCAGCGCCTCGATCACCGTGTCCGAAAACTGGTAATCGATATTAGCATCCATCAGGTAGGTACCCTCCACTGGCCGGGCACTGAGCTGCTCTACCCGAAACTCGGCAGAAGCGGCCACACCCGTCATCAGCATGGCGATTACCACCAGTAGAGTTAGGGCCAAACGGTGCAATCTCATGTTTTTCTATAGTTTTTCAAGAAGTGCATAATAAAAACCGTCCATCTCCTGTTCCCCAGGAAGGGTTTGTCGCCCGGGATGGCAGGGCTGTCCCCAAGTTGCCTCGATGACCCGCTCCCGAACATCGACACGACCCTCCACAAATCGTCGCATCTGTAACTGATTTTCCTCCGGCAACAGGGAGCAAGTCGCATACAACAGTAGCCCGCCCGGCCTTAACAATGGCCAGATAGCATGGAGAATCTGCCGCTGCGTCTCGACCAGCTGGGGAATCTGCTCGGGCTTTCTAAGTATCTTGACGTCAGGGTGGCGGCGGATGATCCCAGTAGCCGAACAGGGCACGTCCAACAGTATCCGGTCATAACGCCTCTCCGCCCAGTTCCCCCGGGGACTTCGCGCATCCCCCTCGGCGACCTCCGCGGAAATCCCAAGCCGGGACAGGTTTTCACGAATTCGACCCAACCGCCGGGAATCGATGTCGATCGCGGTTAGTTCGATCCCTTGGGGCGCCGCTTCAAGCAGGTGGCACGTCTTACCTCCGGGCGCTGCGCAGGCATCCAGGATCCGTGCTCCGCGCTGGGGTGCGAGCAATCCGGCCGCCAGCTGGGCTCCCCCATCCTGTACCGAAACCTGACCTTCGGCAAAACCGGGCAGCTCTTCCACCGGCCGAGGCGTTTCGAGCACCAGCCCGCTGGCAACCATCGGCATGGCCCGCGCGGCTATCCCCTCGCCCGCTAGCCGCTGCAGATAATCTGCCCGGGAAAGACGCGTCAGATTCACCCTTAGGCTCATCGGTGGATGCTCACTGCTCGCCAATACCAGCCTCTCCCAGTGCTTAGGCCATGCCGACCGCAACCTCTCGAGAAGCCAATCCGGATAGAGATAGCGAACTGAGGGATCCGTAGTGACCGCCGCCAACAGCGCCTCCCGCTCCCGCTGAAATCGCCTTAGCACCGCATTGACGAGTCCTGCCGCCCAGGGTTTCTTGAGCGCCCTTGACGCCTCGACCGTCTCGGCGAGCGCCGCATGCGGCGCCACCCGCATATGCTGCAGTTGATAAAGCCCAACCAGTATGAGGGCACGGATATCATTATCCTTAGCTCTTACCGGCCGCTTCATCAGCCGCTGAGCAAGTGCGTCCAGCTGATTCCACCAGCGAGCCACACCGAAACAGATCTCCTTGACTAGGGCGGCATCCCGTGGCGAGACCCCCTCCAAGCCATCATCCATGAGCACGGCAAGCGACCGGTTCGTGTTCAGACCGCCCAATAGCGCCGCGGCTACCGCCCTTGGATTGCTACTTCGGCTACCACTCAAACCGCACCCCCCGCAGCTGGCGCGCATTGAGAAAATCGCCTGCCAGCAAAGCCCGTTTGCCGGGCATTTGCAACACGTGGATGCGCAGCCCCCCTTCGCCGGTGGCCACATCAATTCCAGCGGGAGTGGCCTCGGTTACCGTTCCCGGTGGCGCCCCGGACTCCCCCGCTACCACGCTGCTCTCCCATATGCGCAGAGGCTGTCCTTGCAGTTCCGTGTAGGCTACCGGCCAGGGGTTGAAGGCGCGTACCTTGCGATCCAGTTCGACCGCGGGACGCGACCAATCGATGCGCCCCTCCCCTTTACCGAGCTTGCGGGCATAGCAAGACAACGTGTCATCCTGGGGTTGTCCCCTCATCCCACCGCTAGCGATCCTCGGCAGCGCCACCATCAGGGCCTCGGCGCCCAACCGGGCCAATTTGTCATGGAGGCTACCTCCGGTCTCCCGCGTGTCGATCACGCAACGGCGCTGCAACAGTATCGGTCCGTCATCCAAACCCTCCGACATCTGCATGATAGTGACTCCGCTCTCCTGCTCGCCAGCTTCTATGGCCCGCTGAATAGGCGCGGCCCCCCGCCACCGCGGCAACAGGGAGGCATGAACGTTCACACAGCCAAGTCGCGAGGCATTCAGTACCCGTGGCGGCAGAATCAGCCCATAGGCGACGACCACCATCAGATCCGCATGCAATTCCTCCAACCGCTGAAGATCCTTGGGGTCTCGGAAATTCCCCGGCTGCCTGACCGGCAACTCGTGCTCCAGGGCGCACTGCTTAACCGGGCTGAAGGCAAGCTGGCGGCCGCGTCCCGCCGGACGGTCGGGCTGTGTGTAGACTGCCGATATTTGATACCCGGAGGCCAAAAGCGCCTCCAGCGAATAGCGCGAGAATTCTGGGGTACCCGCAAATACGATGTTAAGCTGCTGTTCCATTGCGGGGCAGGCCGTTCTCAGATCACCTGCCGCCCCGCTGACTCCGGTTCCGCGCGCCCCTGACGATCCTCCTTCAACAGCCGTTTTCTGATCCGCTGTCGCTTCAGGCCCGAGAGATAATCGATAAACAGCTTTCCTTCGAGATGATCGAGTTCGTGCTGAATACAGACCGCCAACAAGCCCTCCGCAGCCAGCTCGAATGGCACCCCTTCACGATTTAGCGCCCGCACTTCCACCCGGTCGGCCCTTACCACCCGCTCGTACACGTCAGGAACCGAGAGACAGCCTTCATCCATCTCCTCCTCCCCGGACTTGCTGATGATCTCCGGATTAATCAGGCAAAGTGGTTCATCGTGAGTTTCCGATATATCGATGACTACCACCCTCCGCGAATCATTGACCTGGGTGGCAGCCAGCCCAATGCCCGGCGCCGTGTACATGGTCTCCAGCATGTCATCGACCAACCGACGTACCGATTCATCAACACGTTTTACAGGCTGCGCCTTATTGCGAAGCCGTGGATCGGGAAAGTGGAGTATTTTCAGTATAGCCATTCAAGTTCTCACAATATTCAAGGAACGCGAGCCCCCTCCGATATCCTCATACCCCCACGATAAAGAAGTACGGATATCTTCCGTAGCAACCGGCCAAGTCCCATTTTTTGACCCGTTTCATATATTGGTGAAGACACCTCGGATAAAGTTCCTCTGGTAAAAAGATAAGTTAATTCGTTAACATGACTTCAATTATACAGAATTACCTGGCTTACTTCTGTTCCCCATCACTCAAGATCCGGGATAAAGATCCGCTATTACCCAGAGCCGAAGAATTATATCGATATAGTAAAGGGACAAATATGCTTACGTATATCCAAAGGTTTCTCAGTATTGTCCTCGGCCTGTACCTGACCGGTAGTGTAATGGCGGCGGATGGAGGGCTACTCAAACCCTCCCACCCCGAACGCTACGTGGTGGTAAAAGGCGATACGCTATGGGACATCTCGGGACGGTTCCTCAGCGAGCCTTGGCGTTGGCCCGATATCTGGCACGCCAACCCGCAGATCGAGAATCCCCATCTCATCTATCCCGGGGATATTATCGAACTCTCATACGTTGAGGGGAAACCGCGGCTCTCCCTGAAGCGCGGGGGCCTGGTAAAGCTCTCGCCGAGGGTTCGCTCCGACGCGGTCGGCAACGCTATTCCCGCCATTCCCATCAATGCCATACAGCAATTCCTGTCGCGCCCATATGTGTTGAACGACACAGCTCTTGAAGGTGTTCCCTATATTGTTAGTTTCGGTGAGGAACATCTACTCGGCAGCACCAATGTTAAGGCTTATGTGCGATCGATCGAAACCGAGAAACATGCCCATTTCGATGTAATTCGGCCGGGCCCCCCCTACCGGGACGGAGACACCGGGGAGATCCTCGGTTACCAGGCTCGATACGTAGGTAACGCGGAGCTTTTCGAAACTGGCGATCCCGCAACCGTAATGCTCAACGACATGCAACTGGAATTCACGATCGGCGATCGCCTGATACCCGATACCGAGACCCTCCCGCTGGGCACCTTCGTTCCCAGAGTTCCGGACCGCGAAATCGGCGGGAGCATCATCGGGGTATTGAACGGAGTCAATCAGATCGGACAATATGATACCGTCGTGCTCGATAGAGGTGGAGAGGACGGGTTGAAGCCCGGTAACGTACTGGCAATCAACCACCACGGCGCGCTCGTGCGAGACACAGTGGCGAAGTTTGGCGGGACCAAGGTAAAACTGCCTGACGAACCCGCCGGCATCCTGCTGGTCTATCGCGCCTTTGACCGGGTCAGTTTCGGGCTGGTAATGTACGCAACCCGGGCGATTCACGTCGGAGATCGCGTAGCGAACCCGTAATGGCCCAGCCTGCCACCGCAGGCACCCTACCGGAGACTGTCATGGATGACACCCGCCCTCCAGCCGGAGACGACCTAAAGTATTGGCTCGCATTAGCACATATTCCGGGATTGGGCGATATCCGGGTTGGCCGTATTCTGGAGGACGCCGGGGAGCCCCGATCAATTTTCGATGAACCGGACCGGTACGCCCAGAGGTTGGGCCTGGGTGAAGCCGCACTGTCCTGGCTCAAGCGTCCCCGCTGGGAAGCGATCGAAACCTCTTTGCGCTGGGTCGAGCAGGCAAATCATCATATCGTCACAAGGCGCGATCCCCGCTATCCTCGTCTCCTCGAGCAAATTGCCAACCCGCCTGCACTGCTCTATGTCCACGGCGACCCCGAATTGCTCAGCTCCGCGCAATTGGCGGTAGTGGGAACCCGGAGCCCTTCACACTCGGGGCGGCTAACCGCGCGCGAATTCTGTGCCCACCTGGCCTCTCTGGGTATTACCATCACCAGTGGCATGGCAGCGGGCATCGACGGCGCCAGCCACGAAGGGGCATTGGATGCTGGAGGTTACACCATCGCCGTTGCCGCCACTGGGCTCGATCGGGTATACCCGGCGCATCACCGTAACTTGGCCCATCGGATTACGCGCCGGGGTGCGGTGATATCGGAGTTCCCTCCAGGTACCCCGGTGGCAAAATATAACTTTCCTCGCCGCAACCGGATCATCAGTGGGCTAAGTATGGGTACCTTGGTGGTAGAGGCCGCTGGCACGAGTGGGTCACTGATAACTGCTCGAGAGGCCGCCGAGCAGGGACGTGAGGTATTCGCCATACCTGGCTCAATCCACAACCCCCTGTCCCGCGGCTGCCACCGCTTGATTCGCGAGGGGGCTAAGCTGGTGGAGACTGCCAGTGACATAATCGAGGAGCTGGGCCCATTGCTCCCATTGCCACCGGCACAGCGCGGCCGCCAAACTGTAAATTCCCAAGACTCGCCGACCTGGGACCAAGACTATCAACGCTTGCTTGCCGCGATGGAGTACGATCCCCTGCATCTGGATATCCTCATCCACAGAAGCGGATTGACCGCGGACGCCGTTTCCTCCATGCTTCTCTTGCTCGAACTCGAAGGGCATGTATCATCTGTGCCCGGCGGACGTTACTGCCTGACCCGGCCATCTGGGCAGTCTGCCTCGAATCGTCATTCAGGGGAGAACCGGCAACCTCCCGGACAGAAGGTATGCACATGAACGAAAATGTCGTCGATATCCTGATATATCTATTTGAAAACTATATGGATAACGACCAAAATCCGGGATCAGACCAGGCTGCTATTCAGGAGGAGTTATTGCAAGCCGGATTCCCGGAGAGTGAGATAGAAAAGGCGTTCACATGGATGGATGGTCTCGCCCTTCAACAGGGATCGCCCTCCCTGGACGCACACACGGATAACGCCCTCCGCATCTATACGAGTGAGGAAATGGCTCACTTAGATACTGATTCGCGGGGATTGCTGCTATTCCTGGAGCAAACCAATATCTTGGACCCGGCAAATCGCGAACTGGTGATCGAGCGTGCCATGGCCTTGGATACCCCACAGGTTGGAGTGGATGAGTTGAAATGGGTGGTGCTGATGGTACTGATGAACCAGCCTGGCCAGGAAACAGCGTTTGCGCAGATGGAAGACCTAGTGTACAACGACATTCCGGTCTATCTGCATTGAACAAACCGCAACAAGCACCAAATCTTAGTGTAGAAATCCCCGTTTTCATTTCGAATGGTTGCAGTTGATCCGGCAACCGGCGTGGTTTTTTGAGCATTACACTACCGAGTGGCAAGCAAGATAATACGTATCCGATGAATCTGGTTATCGTCGAGTCTCCGGCCAAGGCCAAAACGATCAACAAATACCTGGGAAAAGACTTCAAGGTAATGGCCTCCTATGGCCACGTCCGCGACCTGATACCCAAAGAGGGCGCCGTCGACGTAACCAACAACTTTGACATGAAGTACCAGGTAATCGATCGAAACGACCGCCATGTCCAAGCCATCTCGAAGGCACTCAAGGAGGCGGATACGCTGTTCCTCGCCACTGACCCGGACCGGGAAGGGGAGGCAATTTCATGGCATCTCTACGAACTGCTAAAAAACCGCAAGCAGCTCAAGGACAAATTGGTACGGCGGGTGGTTTTCAATGAAATCACCCAAAAAGCCATTCAAGAGGCCATACAGAATCCACGCGACCTCTCCATGCATTTGGTAAACGCCCAGCAGGCTCGCCGGGCATTGGACTACCTGGTTGGCTTTAATCTCTCCCCGCTCTTATGGAAAAAGATAAGGCGAGGCCTTTCCGCAGGCCGGGTGCAGAGCCCCGCGTTACGCATGATCGTTGAGCGCGAGGAGGAGATCGAGGCCTTCAAGATACGAGAGTACTGGACTATCGAGGCCGATTTGTTGAAGTCCCGGCAAAAATTCGGTGCCCGTCTAACCCACTACCAGGGGGAAAAACTCAGCCAATTCAGTATTACCAGCAGCGCTCCCGCGCGGGAAGCGGAACAAAATCTGCTGGCGGCCGCCAATGGCTCCCTGGAGGTGCTGAAGGTTGAAAAGAAACAGCGTAAACGCAATCCAGCCGCGCCGTTTACCACATCGACGCTGCAGCAGGAGGCGGCCCGGAAGTTAGGATTTCATGCCCAGCGTACTATGCGCATCGCCCAGCAACTCTACGAGGGAATCGACACCGGACACGGAGCTATCGGACTGATCACTTATATGCGAACCGACTCTGTTCATCTTGCGGACGAAGCGATATCGGAACTCCGGGAATTCATCCTCAACCGCTTTGACGGCGAACACATTCCTAAACAACCGCGCCTCTACAAGACCAAGGCAAAGAATGCCCAGGAGGCGCATGAGGCAATCCGACCCACTTCGGTGATGCGTACCCCCGATTCACTGGGGGACTATCTTTCCAAAGACCAGCACCGGCTCTATGAGCTGATTTGGAAGCGCACCGTCGCCAGCCAAATGATCCACGCCACGATCAACACCGTGACCGCCGACCTGGGGTGTGGAGAGGGCAATCAGTTTCGCGCCACCGGATCAACCATCACCAATCCCGGATTCATGGCGGTCTATTTGGAGGGTATCGATGACGGCATCAAAGGTGAAGATGACGAAAAGATGTTGCCTCCGCTGACTGAAGGTGAGCGGGTCCCTCTACAAGGGCTGCGCAGTGTGCAACATTTTACCGAGCCCCCGCCCCGCTTTACCGAAGCCAGCCTGGTCAAGGCGCTGGAAGAACATGGCATCGGCCGGCCATCCACGTATGCGACGATCATCTCCACACTGCAAGAACGGGAGTATGTGGAACTGGAAAAGAAGCGCTTCCACCCCACCGACGTCGGCCGGGTGGTTAACCGCTTCCTCACCAACTACTTCACGCGCTATGTCGATTACGACTTTACCGCCCGTCTGGAGGACGAACTCGACGCGGTATCGCGGGGTGAGGAGGAGTGGATCCCCTTGCTACGCCAGTTTTGGAGTCCTTTCAAGGAGCGTATAGACCATACTTCGGAAAACGTGCAACGCCGCGATGTTACCCATGAGGCGATGGAAGAGGCATGCCCTCAGTGCGGCAAACCTTTGTCGATCCGCTTGGGTCGCCATGGCCGCTTCATCGGCTGCACCAACTATCCGGAATGTGACTATACCCGCGATCTAAACGAAAATGGCAAAGAAGCCGAGCCGCCGGTCATTGTCGAGGAACGAAAGTGCCCGCAGTGTGGTTCCGACTTGGTGATCAAGCGAGGAAAGTACGGCAAATTCATTGGCTGCTCCAACTACCCGAAATGCCGCCACATCGAGCCACTGGAAAAACCCGTGGATACCGGCGTCTTTTGTCCGAAGTGCCGAGCCGGCACATTGGTGCGACGCAAGTCTAGACGGGGCAAGATATTTTACTCCTGCAGTACCTACCCAGACTGTGATTATGCCACCTGGAACGAACCTTTGGCCGAACCCTGTCCGCGCTGCGGCTGGCCCATCGTAACGATCAAGACTACCAAGCGCAAAGGGACGGAAAAGGTCTGCCCGCAAAAGGACTGCTCCTTTGCGGAACCCTACGAAGAAACTCGATAGCCGCGCGCCAGCAGGGCCGCCGCCATGAATCCTGTGTCCGGTATGCTTCTCCTGCTGATGATTTTGGCAGGTTGTTCCCCGCCACCCCCGGTTCTCGAACTAAACGGCACAACCATGGGTACCCACTACAGCATCAAGCTTGGCGGGATGCCGGACACTCAAACCCTTGCCGTCCTAAAGCAGCAAATCGAATCGAGGCTAGGGGAAATAGATGGGCAAATGTCCACCTACAAGCAGGCATCGGAATTGTCCCGTTTCAACGCTAATCGCTCCACCGACTGGATCCCAGTCTCCCGGGAACTGGTTGAAGTGGTGTCGCGAGCTCAGCATCTGTCTGAGTTGAGTAATGGCGCTTTCGACACAACGGTACAACCGCTGGTGCAACTATGGGGCTTCGGGTCTCGGAAAAGTGATGATCACCCCCCCGGGCAGGACCAGATTTTGGCGGTACGACATACTATCGGTTACCGGCAGCTAAACTGGCGCAAAGCACCTCCGGCATTACGCAAGGACCAGCCCGAAATAGAGGTGGATCTCTCGGCAATCGCCAAAGGGTATGCGGTAGACGAGATAGCCAGGGTGCTAGATCAAGCCAGGCTCTCCCATTATCTTGTAGAAATCGGTGGTGAACTTCGCAGTAGAGGCAAGCGATCAGACGGTCAGCCCTGGCGCATCGCCATTCAATTGCCGGATGCGGAGGCGGGATCCGCTCACCGGATCATCGAAGCGAGAGATGTCGCAATGGCCACCTCGGGTGACTACCGAAATTATTTCGAGTTTGGTGGAATCCGCTACTCACATGCCATTGACCCACGTAGCGGCTGGCCGGTTTCCCATGCGCTGGCCTCTGTCACCGTCATGGCAGACCAATGCGCCGACGCCGATGGGCTGGCCACCGCCTTGTTTGTAATGGGCCCCGACCCTGGCCTGGATTTTGCCGAGGAAAACGGTATTGCCGCCTTGTTCATCATCCGGGGTGAACAAGGTTACCAGGAACGCACCACGAGCCACTTTCAAGCCATTGTCAACCACTAATCCAGCGCGCGAATCCACAACCGGTATCCGGCACCGCTAACTGACAGCTAACCCTCGGCCAAACAACGCTGCCGAGCTGGATCAAAACACCTTTTTGAGCCTGCGAAACCCTGGTAACAATTGTCCCCAAGCTAGCCAAAGTTTATAAAATCCGATATCTTCCGAAACTTTTCCCAGCCGCAGGTATTTAACGTCATGAGTAAACCTTTTGTTGCCGTCTTGATGGGATCGGACTCCGATCTACCCATTCTCCAGTCCACTATGGATGTACTCAAGAAGTTGAGTGTGCCGTTCGAGGCAAAGATCACCTCTGCTCACCGCACCCCGGATGCAACACACGCCTATGTAAAGGATGCAGACGCCCGCGGCTGTGCGGTATTTATCTGCGCCGCAGGACTCGCCGCCCATTTGGCCGGAGCTGTTGCCGGTTTGACCCTGAAACCGGTAATTGGCATTCCCCTGGATGCCGGACCGCTCCAGGGCATGGACTCCCTGCTGTCCACGGTGCAGATGCCCGGTGGAATTCCAGTTGCCACCGTAGCCGTTGGCAAACCCGGCGCCAAAAATGCCGGTTACCTCGCGGCACAGATTATCTCCCTGGTTGATCCCGAACTAGCCGAACGGGTGAGGGCGGAGCGCAAAGCGAATGCGGACGGCGTCAAAGCCAAAGATGCCGAGTTGCAGGCCCGGTTGGCGGGATGAAACAGCAATGGCAGCCAACCTACAGCCACGGAAGCTGCGCGAGGCAACCCAGGTATTCCGGCATGGCGGACTGATTGCCTACCCTACGGAGGCGGTGTATGGCTTAGGATGCGACCCACTCAACGGCCACGCGGTAGAACGACTGCTCCGGATCAAGGCACGCCCGCTGGAGAAAGGCGTAATCTTAATCGCCGCCGACTTCTCACAGCTGTTGCCGTTTATCGGCAAACTACCGGACAAGCTCCTGGAACCCGTGCTGCACAGTTGGCCAGGGCCCTATACCTGGATCTTTCCGGCCGCAAAAAATTTGCCCCGATGGCTGACAGGAGCTCAGGATACCCTAGCTGTGCGGGTTACCAACCATCCGCTGTGTATCGCGCTTTGCCGCAGCTGCGCGTCTCCGCTGGTCTCCACCAGCGCCAACCCTGGGGGGCGCCGACCGGCCCGTAGTGCACTCGCCGTGAGACGTTACTTTAAAGATGAACTCGATTGCATATTACACGGTGATCTCGGCGGTCAATCACGGCCAACCCGTATCCGTAACGCCCTCGATGGGCAGGTGTTACGAGCATAAAAAAAGCCCATCGAGGACGATGGGCCTTGCAAAGCGCTTATACAGCAGCGCTGGAGGAGGACGCTCAAGAAATCTCGTGACCTCAATTAGCCTGGTCACGCCTGCTGCCCCCGGCAAGCCCGAGAGCACGACAATTCGCTACTTACAATAGCTAGCGGTAGCTTGCGCGAAATCTTTAGGTTTTTTTCACCATCCCCAGCTCGATTCAACTGCTTTCGTTGTTTGTCACACGACTGTCGTTGAGCACGGTTATTTTTTCGATCAGTCCCGCTATGCCAAGGAGCCTCACCTCTTTCGAAAAGCTGCTTCGGTAATTTGTCACTAGGCTGATTCCGTCTATTCGAACATCGTACGCCATCCATTTGCCGTCCCTGAGGATCATGCTGTAAAGCAGGTCGACGGGAGCGACCTGAGAACGTATCAGTTGCGCCCGAACGGTTGCCAGCTTGGCTCCCGACTTCAGTGCCGAAGGAATGACTCGCATCTCCCAGGCACCAAGCTCATTCAACGCGGTGGCATAGCTACGCACCAACAGTTTTCGGAACTGGTGAATGAATTCCTGACGCTGCACCGGCGTGGCACTGCGCCAATGCTTGCCAAGTACCAAACTCGAAACCCGCTCGAAATCGACATGAGGAAGCAATATCTCGTCCGCCAGCTGGTAGACATAGCCCGGGTCGGTCTTTAAACGTTCCCTCTGGTTCTCGAGCACCCGCAACATCTCGGTCGATACACGCTCAACAACCCGCTCAGGCCCCTGCGGTTCTCCGGCCGGTGCGCTTCCGGGCAACAGTAGCAACAGCACGGCGGTCAGAAATGACGCAACCAGATACCCCGTGACAGATGCGCCACCCGTCACTGACAACCTTGTGATCATTATCAATCCCCTCCCGGACAACAGGCCGGCAGCTGCCGGTTTCTACTCGTCATAGCGGTCTACAACAATCGAACTTGATTATAAATGTGTAGAATTTCGCCTATATAACCTTTAAAAGAAGCCAATTCCCAGAATTACCCTGTGCTACGTGTCGGCGTCCCGAATGTGGTTCGCAATCCAGTCATGAATCCAATGAAAGGGGCGTGATCCACTAAACCTGCCCACTTCCACTCCGCCGAGAAACAGGATTACCGTAGGAAACCCCCGAAGCCGGTAGTGACCGGCGAGCCTCATGTTATCGTCTACCTCGATCTTCGCCAGGCTAATCTTCCCATCGTAACTTAACACCGCTCGCTCGAGCGCCGGTGTCAAAGCGAGACAGGGTGCACACCACGCCGCCCAAAAATCCACCAAAACCGCGCACCTGGCCGACGCTTCGATTACTCGCTCCCGAAAATCCCCTTCATCGACGTCAAAAATAAAGCTTGATCGCTGTTTCATAATCTTGAGTTCCCGGCCGCTGTAACACCCGGACAATCCCTCTGCGCTTGGAGCATTTACCCTGCATAGAGTATCTTTAGCGGCCTGATTCACGACAAGGCCAGGCAGCATGCTCAGTAAAAACCCCGGTAGCCCCCACTTTCCCGATACCCGCATGCGGCGCATGAGACGGGATCCCTTCTCGCGACGACTGATGTGCGAGAATACGTTAACCAGCAACGACCTAATTTACCCGCTGTTTATCCTAGAAGGAACCAATCGCTGCGAGGCGGTACCTTCGATGCCCGAGGTGGCTCGGCTCAGTATCGATCTGCTGGTTCGGGAGGCAGAGGCGATCCAGGCTTTGGGAATTCCAGCGATCGCTCTGTTCCCGGTCACACCTGGGGATGTGAAATCCACGGATGCCAAAGAAGCCTTCAATCCAGATGGTTTGGCACAGCGCGCAGTCCGAGCGATTAAGGAAAGGATCCCCGAGTTGGGGGTGATTACCGATGTCGCCTTGGACCCGTTTACCACTCACGGCCAAGATGGGCTGATTGATGCCACGGGTTATGTAGTGAACGATGAAACCGTCGAGGTCTTGGTGAAGCAGGCCCTGTCCCACGCGGAGGCAGGAGCGGACATCGTTGCCCCTTCCGATATGATGGATGGCCGGGTAGGTGCTATCCGCCAGGCATTGGAAGCAGCTGGCCATATCCATACCCGTATCCTCGCCTATTCCGCAAAATATGCCTCCAGCTTTTACGGTCCGTTCCGCGATGCGGTCGGCTCTGCGGCCAACCTGGGAGGAGGAAACAAGCACACCTACCAGATGGACCCGGCAAACGCCGACGAGGCACTGAGGGAAGTGGAGCTGGATCTGGCAGAGGGCGCGGATATGGTGATGATCAAGCCGGGGATGCCCTACCTTGACGTGGTACGACGGGTCAAAGAACGCTTTGGAGCGCCCACCTTCGTCTACCAAGTCAGCGGAGAGTACGCGATGCTTATGGCAGCTTCCAGAAACGGCTGGCTGGATGAGCGCTCTGTCGTGTTGGAGTCACTGCTTTGTATCAAGCGGGCAGGCGCGGACGGCATACTGACCTATTTCGCCCGGCGGGCCGCGGAGTGGCTTGGCGGTCAAAATCCCTAACCCCAAGTGCACCGGGAAAAATCAATGCCAGACCGCTACGCCGTCATCGGAAATCCAGTCGCTCACAGCAAGTCCCCCGAGATCCACGCGGCGTTTGCGAACCAAACCGGGCAAGACATGGTTTACGAGCGAATCCGTGGGAGCGATGACCGTTTCGAGCATCAGGTGCGGGAATTTCTCACCCATGGAGGGCGTGGTCTGAATGTCACGGTGCCGTTCAAAGAACGGGCCTGCCAGCTGGCCACAGAACTTAGCGACCGAGCCAAAGACGCGGGAGCGGTCAATACCCTGATCGTTACCCGAGAGGGTGAACTCCGGGGTGACAACAGCGATGGTATCGGGCTGCTGCGCGATCTTTCCCGCAATCACC
Source organism: Gammaproteobacteria bacterium (assembly GCA_020445415.1). GTDB lineage: Bacteria > Pseudomonadota > Gammaproteobacteria > Chromatiales > Chromatiaceae > HKST-UBA178. Next base: position 17,942 of record JAGRGP010000026.1, read on the forward strand.
ACATCACCCTGACGGGCAGTCGCATTTTGCTGCTGGGCGCCGGCGGGGCCTCCCGAGGGGTAATGAGGCATCTGCTGGATCAAGGTCCCGAGTTGCTGGTTATCGCTAACCGGACGGTGGACAAGGCCCGGTTACTCGCCCGCCAGCTTGCTACTCCCGCCAAGGTGGAGGGCTGCGGATTAGCAGATCTGGCAGGTCAAACTTTTGACCTGATTGTTAATGGAACATCGGCGGGTCTGAACGGTGGAATACCGGATATACCCCGGAATATCCTGACACCCGGCGGAAGTACCTATGACATGATGTATGCCGATAAACCTACGGATTTTGTCCGCTGGGGAAAGTCTCAAGGTGCCAGAAACGCCTTGGATGGCTTGGGGATGCTAGTCGAACAGGCAGCCGAGTCGTTCTATCTTTGGCGTGGAGTGCGGCCATTCACCCAGCCCGTCATCGCAATGTTACGGGCACCAACCGAGTAAACATCCATCGACGCTGCCCGCTGTTGACTAGCTCGTCTGGTAAACTTTTTTAATCGTCGGCCGATACTGCGGTCAAACCAAACCCACTTGAATTTTAAGGGGTCGACCATAGATAGCCAACCGCACAACTCGCTTCCCCAGGAGGATTCCAGAGACTGCGCCAGACGCGAGATACTAGACGCTCGTCAGCTATCGCAGTTATTGGATCTGCAACAGACGATTCTTGAGTCGATAACCTTGGGCAAGGGATTTTCCGCGTTGCTGCAAGCGCTTTGTCGTATGATCGAAGCCATGATCCCGCAATCACTGGCGTCGATCATGCTATTGGATAACGACCGCAAAACAATGCGGTTCAAATCCGGGCCCTCCATTCCCGAAGAGATCATCAAGATATTTGACGGAATTCGTCCCTCCGAGAACATGGGATCCTGCAGTAACGCGATCCTGACCGGTGCGCCCGTGTTCGTTTCCGATGTTCCCTCCGATCCCCGCTGGGACGGCGTCCGCCAGCTTGCCGCTGCACATCGGATAGGCTCCTGTTGGTCGATACCCATATTTGCCGAAAACCGATATCTATTGGGCACCTTTGCCATCACCTCCGAGCATAAGCGTGCCCCCACTCCGTTTCACACCCGCGTCCTGGATACCAGCTCTTATCTCGCCGGAATCATCATCAGAAACTGGCAGCGGGAACAGCGATTGTTACAGTGGAATGCGGTATTCGACAATGCCTCCGAAGGCATGGTTATTACAGACATCAATGGCCTGATCATCGACGTAAACCAGTCTTTCACTAAGATTACCGGCTATACCCCGGATGAAGTTAAAGGACGCACACCTCATGTGCTGAATTCCGGCAAGCACGACAAGTCTTTTTTCCAAGCATTGTGGGCCAGTCTGGCTGAGACAGGCCGGTGGCAAGGAGAGATCTGGAACCGGCGCAAGAGCGGAGATGTCTATCCCGAGTGGCTAAGCGTCTCCCGGATCCAGAACCGGGAGGGCGAGACTTGCAACTATGTTGGGGTCTTCTCGGATATCAGCAGCCTCAAGGAGTCGGAACGCAAACTTTACCACATGGCTCATCACGATCCGCTAACCGGACTCCCCAATCGGCTGCTGATGACCGCCAGGCTTGAGCATGCCATCGGCCAGGCGAAACGAAACCCGGCCCGCCTGGCGGTGCTGTTTCTTGATCTCGACCGGTTCAAAAACATCAATGATGCTTACGGCCATGAGATAGGCGACCAGCTGCTGGTTAATGTTGCCTCCCGCCTCAAGGTGCGTCTGCGAGAGCAAGATACCATTGCGCGGCTTGGTGGCGACGAATTTGTGGTTATCCTCGAGCAGATTCAGAGCGCCGACTGTGCCATGACCATAGCCTCATCCTTCATCGAATCACTGAGCCGGCCATTCAATCTAGTCAATAACGAAGTGTATGCCACTCCCAGTATCGGCATCGCGATGTATCCCGAGGATGGCACCGAATCCGACACATTGATCAAAAATGCCGATATCGCCATGTATCGCGCCAAGGAACAGGGGCGTCACCGGTATTGTCTGTACACCCCAACGCTCTCCAGTCGGCTGGAGCACCGTCTCTCCTATGAGACGCTGCTGAGACGGGCCTTGGAGCGCAATGAATTTCAGCTCTTTTATCAACCTCAGGTGCGCGCAGTCGACCGTAAGATCCTGGGTGCCGAGGTGTTGCTGCGCTGGCATCATCCAGAACAGGGATTGCAGTTACCGGGGATGTTTATTCCCGTGTTGGAAGAAGCGGATCTCATGGATGAGGTTGGCAATTGGGTCCTCAACAGTGCCTGTCAACAGCTACGGGAATGGCGGCAAAAAGGTCTGCCCCAGATCAGGTTGGCGGTCAATCTTTCAGCTAAACAGATATCTCCTGGGTACATACGGGATCAGCTTCCGGCCCTGTTATCTCAATACCAACTGGGCCCACAATGCTTGGAACTCGAGATTACCGAGCACAACATCATGGAAAGCGGTGAACAGGCCACGCAATTAATAGCGAGCCTGCGGGATCTCGGTATAAGCCTGGCTATCGACGATTTCGGTACCGGCTATTCATCCCTCGCGAGACTAAAGCGGCTGCCGGTGCATTGTCTCAAGATTGACCGTTCGTTAGTCCGTGACATCCCGCTCGACACCAATGATCAGGCAATCTGCCGTGCTGTGGTAGCCCTCGGACATAGCCTGGGAATCCGTATCGTCGCCGAGGGTGTGGAAGTGGAAGAACAGGCGGATTTTCTTCTGCAGATAAACTGCGACGAGCTCCAAGGCTATCTATATGGCCGCCCGATGGAAAGCGGGGAATTCGAACATCTGCTCCGCCGCCAACTCTCCACAGCATCAAGCAGACCGGTAACGTGCCGCTAGCCTGATATAATTGTTGGCCAAATAGTCGAAAAATTCGAACTCGCGGTCGGTCAACTCCCGTGCCTGCTTGGCAGGTCTGCCCTGCCAGAGGTAACCACCGGCGAGACGCTTTCCAGGGGGAACCAAGCTGCCCGCCGCCAGTATCACCTGGGGCTCTACCACGGCGCCGTCCATTACCACCGCGCACATTCCGATCAAGCACTGATCACCCACTTCGCACCCATGCAACATCACCTTGTGGCCCACGGTTACATCATTGCCGATAATCAGTGGAAACCCACCTGGGTTGAAGTCGCTGGCGTGGGTGACATGCAGTACACTTCCATCCTGTATGTTGGTCCGGGAGCCGATGCGAATGAAATTTACATCACCGCGGATTACCGTCATCGGCCATACAGAAGATTGCTCACCAATCTCCACATCGCCAATGACTACTGCACTCTCATCCACCCAGACATCCGGGGCGATCGAAGGAAACTTTCCATCAAACGGACGTATTGGCGACATTCAAGGCTCCCCCGGGCACTGCCGATAGTGGGTTATCAGGTTATTCGTCTTTGAGTCTAACGGAGATTCAGAATGGAAATCACTACTTTTATTGTAACCGGCGTCATTGGGATCATATTGCTCTATGCAATCGTGATCTATAACGGACTAGTCAGGCTCAAACACGGCATGACCAAGGCCTGGTCAAACATCGATGTGTTATTGAAGCAACGCCATGACGAACTGCCGAAACTTGTGGAAACCTGCCGTCGTTACATGCAGTACGAGCAACAAACGCTGGACCAGGTTATGAAGGCACGCGCCGCGGTATCATCCGCCGGGCAACGGCGTGATCTGGGGGCGCTGGGAACAGCCGAGGGGGAATTGCGGCTTGGGCTTGGCAATTTGTTTGCGCTGGCTGAAGCCTATCCCGAGCTGAAGGCAAACGAAACCTTCCGCCACCTTCAGGAAAGAATCACGGGCTTGGAGGAAAGCATCGCCCACCGCCGGGAGTTCTACAACGAGAGTGTCAATATCAACAATGTCCGTATCGAGCAATTTCCAGATATGATCCTGGCATCCCTGTTCAAGTTTGGCGCCGGGGACCTACTGGAGTTTGCGGATACCGAAAAGACAGATGTTGATGTGAAAGCACTGTTCGCACGCTAACCAACACCTTCAATCCAGATACTTTTGCTGCCAGACCAAAAATTGCCTGCGAACCGCCTCGCTGTATTGCTCCTTGTCGGTAAAGTCCCCGGGGTTGAATGCATCATACAGGTAATAATTGGCCCGGTTATTTCGGGTCCGCATTAACTCGAGCAGTTTCCGTGGCAAGGACTGTGAACCCCAATAAAAGTCGCGTTGGGATTCATAATGAATAAACACGGGTACGATAGGAATGCCGGTACGGAGCGAGATACCGAACACGCCATATCGAAAGCTATCATGCACTCTCATACCTTTGACGCCACCCTCAGGATAGACGGAGACATTTCTGCCTTCCTTGAGCCGCTGCTCGATAATCCTCGCCGCCTTTGCTCTGGACTCTCGCGATTCCCTCTGCACAAACAGCGTCCCCGCCGCCACGCTGATGCGGCCAACGATCCACCAGTCCCTGACTTCGATTTTGGCCAAACCGTCTACGTTGAAGAGAGCCGGGATACCCACATCCTCGAATGCCGATGGGTGATTGGCGACCAGCAGATAACGCGGGGGAAGGGGGTGCAGATTCTTTTGATGCAACCTGAGGTCCACCCCCAAGGCGTGCACGAAAGCTCGGCACCAAATCCTGAACAAACGGACATACCATCGACCCCGGCGCTCTCCCGGCAGAAAGCTCGCCAGGTAAAGTGGCACCGTAAGCACCGCAAGCTCGACCCAGCCAAGCAACATCCAAAGGATACGGATGGAATACGCGATCAAAGTCTGTTGTGGCCCCAATGCAATGTGAATTCCAATGCGCAGGTTACACCAAATCTCAATAAAAAGGCGGTGCTTCCGCTTGACCGCTCATGAGCATCGCACAGCAGGCGGGAAATTTGGCCTTGTGGGAATTTTGGCTGCTGTTTGTACTCGGGTTGAGCGTTGCTTTCGGCGCTCTCTACTTTGGTTTCCGATATCTGTATTTACTCCGTCTAATCGAGAACCTCCCCACATCGGCGATTGGCCATGCTCAACAGGGTTACGTTGAGCTGAATGGATCCGCCCAAGCCCTGGATGGATCGCCTCTCCGCGGACCTCTCTCCGGAAATGCTTGCTGCTGGTATCGATATGCGGTGGAGAAAAAAGGAAGCAAGGGCTGGCGCAGGGTGGACCGTGGAGAAAGTACCGCCCATTTCGTAATCCGCGATCAAACCGGTGATTGTGTCGTGGACCCGGCGGGAGCCAAAATTTACCCCGCTAACCAGGCTATCTGGCATGGCAGACTCAGACACCCCAAGGATCTCCACACCGCTCAGACGCCACGCTCGATATTGGGCACGGTCGGTGAGATCCTTACCACGGAGATTGGGTCTTCAACGAAATATCGCTACAGCGAGGCACGAATCGTCGAGGGAGAGACTGTCTTTGTCACCGGTTACCTTAGGACTTTGGACGAAATCGATCTTGTGGCGCTGAGACAACAGTCTCAACGGGCCATACTGAGTGGGTGGAAAAGCAATCAAGCCCGCTTGCTGGCCCAATTCGACAGCAACCGGGACGGCACTATCGACTCACGAGAGTGGGAACTCGCCCGCCAAGCCGCTCATACCAAGAGTGTATTCAGGCAACGTCAATGGCTCAAGTCGGCCATACCGCACAGTCTTTCGGCCCAAGGTCCGGGGCTGCTACCGTTTCTTATATCCACAAAACCAGAATCTGAGCTGGTAAGGATCTACCGACTCAAGACACTCGGCGCGCTGTCGCTTTTCCTTGTGGCTGGCTCATGGAGCCTGTGGTTGCTATCCATCCTGCCAGGGGGATGACTGTCTGACTACCGGAATTCGTGTCAAAATAATATTTCTGCCGAAACCCGGTTGACCAAGAGACAGAATATGAAGAATCCCTTGCTGGACCTGGAAGGACTGCCCCCCTTTTCTCAAATCAAGCCCGAGCATGTTGAACCTGCTATCAACAGATTACTCACATCTGGACGGGAGCAGATCGCGGCGCTGCTTGACGCACCCGGTCCATTTACCTGGGATAACTTGGTGGCTGCACTGGAAAGAATCGATGACCGGCTAGGACGAGCCTGGTCTCCGGTCAGCCATATGAATTCCGTGGTCAATAGCGAAGCGCTCCGGCAAGCCTATAATGCTTGCCTACCGAAACTGAGCGAATATGCTACTGAGGTCGGTCAGAACGAACGCTTGTTCAATGCCTACCAGGAGGTCGCCAACAACGATGAGGGGTTGGACCAGCCACAACGTAAACTACTAAAAAACACACTTCGGGATTTTCATCTATCCGGGGTTGATTTACCGCCGGCCGAAAAGGCTCGCTATAAAGAAATTAGCCAACAGCTCTCCTCGCTGGCCAGTCAATTCGAAGAAAACCTGTTGGACGCCACCAATAACTGGTCCAAGCCGATCACCCAACGGGAACAACTGGCCGGCCTACCCCAGTCGGCGCTTGACCTGGCTGAACAGACTGCCCGCGAGCGAGGGCAACAGGAAGGTTGGATGCTCACCCTGGATTTTCCATCCTATATGCCGGTCATGACGTATGCCGACAATCGTGAACTGCGAGAGGAGCTATACCAAGCCTATTCCACCCGGGCATCCGATCAGGGTCCCGACGGGGGAAGGTGGGACAATACCGAGATCATGGATCAGATACTGGCGCTCCGGCACGAGCAGTCCCAGTTGCTTGGTTTCGAGAATTATGCCGAATGCTCTCTGGCAACCAAAATGGCGGACTCTTGTAGCCAGGTCATGGACTTCCTTGTTGATCTCGCACGACGCTCACGCTCACAGGCCGCCAACGAACTGGAACAACTCAAGGCTTTTGCCCTTGACCGCTATGGAATGGGGCAATTGGAAGCCTGGGATATCGGTTACTATTCCGAAAAGCTTCGGCAACACCGATATGACGTTACCCAAGAGCAGCTAAGACCCTATTTTCCCATTACCCGAGTACTGCCAGGCCTATTCGCCGTGGTCGGCCGGCTTTATGGCATTGAGATTATCGAGGTGGAAGGAATCGATAGCTGGCACCCCGACGTACGATTCTTCGAGGTCAAGGATTCTCGGGGGATGTTGCGCGGCCAATTTTACTTGGACCTCTACGCCCGCCCCCATAAGCGGGGCGGTGCATGGATGGATGGCTGTATCGACCGTATGTTCTCTCAGGAATACGATCAGCTTCCAGTAGCATACCTTACCTGTAACTTTTCGCCGCCGGTTGGGGATAAGCCTGCGCTGCTGACCCACGCGGAGGTCGAGACACTGTTCCACGAATTTGGGCATGGACTGCATCATTTGCTGACACTGATCAATTACCCGGGGGTCGCGGGAATCAATGGAGTGGCGTGGGACGCGGTGGAATTACCCAGCCAGTTCATGGAAAACTGGTGCTGGGAACACGAGGCACTTGTCCTATTCTCCGGGCATTTTGAAAGCGGAGAACCCATCCCCGACGACCTTCTCGATAAAATGAGAGCGGCAAAAAATTTCCAGTCGGGCATGCAAATGGTCCGCCAATTGGAATTCGCTATCTTTGACTTAAGGATCCACCGCGACTACGATCCTCGGCGGGGTGGACGGGTCTACCAGATCCTGGAGGAAGTACGGGAACAGGTGGCAGTGGTCCGCCCTCCTCGATACAACCGTTTCGCCCATGGGTTTTCCCATATCTTTGCCGGTGGGTACGCTGCCGGCTACTTCAGTTACAAGTGGGCCGAGCTGCTGTCGGCGGATGCCTTCTCGTTATTTGAAGAAAAAGGCATTTTCGACCGCGCGACCGGTGATGCCTTTTTACACAACATACTAGAGAAAGGCGGATCGGAGGACGCCATGGACCTTTTCGTCGCTTTTCGAGGAAGAAGGCCTGCCATCAACGCCTTGCTGCGCCATAGTGGAATTGCTCAGGCAGAGGGATAGCTATGCACTTTAAGGATCTGCGTGATTTCATCACACAACTGGAAGCTCGGGGTGAATTGAAACGAGTGGATCTGGAGGTGGATCCCAAACTCGAGATAACCGAGATCTGCGACCGTACTCTGCGCAAAGGAGGGCCGGCTTTACTCTTCGAACGGGTCACCGGCTCAAGATACCCACTGCTGGGGAACCTGTTCGGCACACCCCATCGGGTCGCGCTAGGTATGGGTCAAGAATCCATTGGAGCGTTGCGAGACGTGGGGAGGCTGCTGGCGGCCCTGAAGGAACCCGATCCCCCCAAGGGCGTAAAGGATGCCTGGGACAAAATTCCGCTTTATCGGAAGGTGCTGGACATGGCGCCGAGGCTTGTCAACAACCCACCCTGCCAGGAATATGCGACTGCCGGACAGGAGGTTGATCTGACACGCTTGCCAATCCAGACCTGCTGGCCGGATGACGCCGCCCCCTTGATAACTTGGGGGTTGGTGGTGACTCGCGGTCCACACAAAACGCGCCAAAACCTGGGTATCTACCGGATGCAGTTACTGGGGCCAAACCGGGTGATCATGCGTTGGCTTTCCCACAGAGGCGGCGCCCTTGATTTCAGAGATTGGCAGCAGGCACACCCCGATGAACCCTTTCCCGTTGCCGTCGCGCTGGGCGCTGATCCCGCTACTATTCTGGGTGCGGTGACCCCGGTACCAGACTCGCTTTCCGAATATGCTTTCGCTGGTCTGCTGAGAGGTGGGCGTAGCGAGGTCGCAACCTGTATTGACAACTCCTTACAGGTTCCCGCGTCGGCGGAATTCGTACTGGAAGGCGTAATCCAACCGGGTGACCACGCCCAGGAAGGGCCTTTCGGGGATCATACGGGGTATTACAACGAGGTCGAAACTTTTCCCGTCTTTACGGTCACGCGGATGACTTGGCGGCGTGACCCCATCTACCACAGCACTTATACGGGTAGGCCACCGGATGAACCGGCCGTGTTGGGTGTCGCCTTGAATGAGGTTTTCGTGCCGCTATTACAGAAACAGTTTCCTGAAATAACCGACTTTTACCTCCCACCCGAGGGTTGTTCCTACCGGCTGGCCGTGGTCTCAATGAATAAGCAATATCCTGGTCATGCCAAACGCGTCATGATGGGCGTCTGGTCATACCTGAGGCAGTTTATGTACACCAAGCTGGTAATCGTGACAGATAGCGACGTAAATGTCCGTGATTGGAAAGACGTGATCTGGGCCATCACCACGCGGATGGATCCGGCCCGGGATACTCTGATAGTAGAAAACACCCCGATTGACTATCTGGACTTCGCTTCTCCCGTATCGGGGTTAGGATCGAAAATTGGTTTTGATGCCACCAACAAGTGGGCCGGGGAAACACAGCGCGCTTGGGGGCGCCCCATCTCGATGAGCGACTCGGTTAAGACCCGAATAGATAGCATCTGGCAGGAACTGGGATTATAGAAATCGTTGCAAACGAAGCGTGATTCCCAGCTATCGAGGTACTGTTGAGGAGATAAATGAGATGCACACAATTATCCTAATGAACTCCAAGGGGGGATGTGGCAAAACTACATTGGCAACCAATATAGCGGCTTGGTACGCAGACGAGGGCGCCCGCGTGTGTCTCGCAGACTACGACCCCCAGCGATCATCCCTGGATTGGTTATTAGCGCGGGGAGACTATCAGGGAATTCCCGAAATCCGCGCTATCGATGCGGTGAATCACCCGCTACGCCCTCCTAAGGGGACCGATATCTTGGTTATCGACGCCCCTGCAGGTACCCATGGCGGAGAGATTGGTAAGCTTCTAAAAAGGGTGGACACGTTGCTAATGCCGGTTCTGCCATCCCTTATCGATATGCGTGCTTGCAGCCACTTTCTCAAGGAGCTGATGGCTAGTGGGCGAGCAGCCCGAGGACAGATCCGAACGGGCATCATCGCCAACCGTGTTCGTGAAAACACCCGGGTCTTTCAACAGCTAGATCAATATCTAGGGGATTTAAAGATTCCCATATTGACGCATTTAAGGGAGAGCCAAAATTATATTCGCTCAGCCGAAACGGGGCTCGGGATATTTGAACTGGCTCCCTCTTTAGTGTGGCAGGACGTCATCCAGTGGGACCCGGTGTTCGATTGGCTAGCACAACAACAGGACTGACTAGCGAAGCAGATTAATCAGCTTGCGCACCCCGTGCAACAAAACTCGCTTCAACCGGCTTTTTATGTATCTGCAACCAGGCAGGAGCGCAATCCGCTTTCGAGGGAAGGGTAACGGAGGGTTACTTGGAGTTCTTCTCGCATTCGGCGATTATCCAGTCGACGCGACTCCCGCATATAGGAGAGCATCCCAGAGCTTAGTCGGTCAGGCGCCTCACTAAGGGGAATCTGTAGAGGACGGGGGAGGCTGTATAGATCGGCGATCTTGTTGAAATAGTCGGTCATCGTTGTAGGATGCCCATCACTAACATTGTAGACGCCGCCGCTCTCACCCCTTTGCATCGCGGCCATACAGATTGTCACTAGGTCGTCTACATGAATCCTATTTGTGTAGGGCGCCTCCTCCTCACGAATCACATATACACCGTTGCGTAACCGTTCGATTGGGAGTCTTCCAGGGCCATATATTCCAGCCACCCTAAGAATCACCAACTCCACTCCGTAGTTGGCGCAAGCCGCCATCAGGCTGCGCTCCGCGTCGAGCCTGCGGCATGCTCTATCCGCCATAGGAGAAGGTGTTCTTTCTTCGGTTACCCAGTCTCCGCCACAGTTTCCGTAGACCCCTGTGGTGCTTAGATACACCAATCTGATGGGGGCGCCCTGGCTATCGAAAGCTTCAATAAGGTGCCTCACCCGAGTGTCTTTACGTCCCGCCCCGGGTGGTGGCACGAAATAGAACATTGACCTACCAGCCATCGGAATCCGGGCGAGGGGCAGGTAATCAAGATCTACGGAAACCTCAACCAATCCCTGGTTAGTCAGCGCCGAGGCAACGGATGTGCCTCGGGTCACTCCCACAACCCCCTGGTTGAGTTTCAGGTACCGTGACGCCACTTTTTGCCCCAGATAACCGCACCCGATAATTATCATATTTATATTAAGGTTTTAATCCTTAGCAAATTAGTAGAGAATTCCCAACCCTGTACTGAAAAGCGGTATAACTCATGAGCTTCACCGTAACGATCAAAGCCAGCGGCCACCAGTTTAGCACCGAACCTGGGGAGTGCATTCTCGATGCCGCAGATCGGCAGGGAATTATGCTTCCCTACGGGTGTCGTAACGGACTCTGCGGCTCTTGTGCCGGAACCTTAGTCACGGGGACAGTCGACTATCCCGACGAATTTGGCGAAGACTTTCAGGGATTACCCATGAACCGCTGCCTTCCCTGTCAAGCCATGCCGACAAGCGATGTCGTCATAGACATCCACGAGGTGGAATCGAATCAGGAAGTAGCGGCGCGTATTATTCCTTGCCAAATCGCCCGCAAGGAGCAGTTGGCACATGACGTTATGCGCATCTATCTCGAACTCCCGAAGGATCAACGACTACAATTCTTTGCGGGACAATATCTTGATTTCTTGCTGAGTGATGGACGTCGCAGAGCTTTTTCCATTGCCAACGCTCCCCATGACGATGCCTTTATTGAGCTTCATATCCGTCACGTCCCCGGAGGCGAGTTCACCGATTACGTTTTCAATCAGATGCGGGAAGGCAGCATACAAAGGATAGAAGCGCCCAAAGGAGCATTTTACTTACGCGAGTCTTCAGGCCGGCCGCTGATTATGATGGCTGGTGGAACCGGTTTCGCTCCGCTTAAGGGAATCATCGAGCACGCCTTTCACATCAAAGATGATCGGCCGATTCATCTCTATTGGGGGGTGCGCTCGGCGCGAGATATCTATCTACCGGATCTACCCAATCAGTGGATCCGAGCACGGCCTCATTTCCAATACACTCCGGTACTTTCCGAACCCGACAGTAATTGGGAAGGAAGAATTGGCTGGGTACATGAAGCAGTACTTCAAGATTTCTCTGATCTCACGGATTTTGACCTCTACATGAGTGGACCCCCACCCATGGTCTATGCGGGACACAAGGCGTTCTTGGCTGCGGGGCTCCGGGAAGAACATATGTACTCGGATGTGTTCGAGTGGGCCAAAGATAATCCCGCTATCAAACCATTGGAACTCACTGGTAAGGCTGAGTGAATCCGCCTTGGATGGCTCACCGTTGCTCTTGAAGCCTGGATTTGGGCGCCCTCCGCTCCACCAGCAAACGGGGCGGATTGACATCGGTGGGATGAACGGCGCGCTGCTTGTAGCTACCTTCCAGCTGCCCCTGCCCTAGGATGTCTGGCAACTCTTCTGGCAAGGGGATGTCGCTAATTAGATCCAACGCCGATTTGTAATGGCGCACCGCCAAAGCGCTCTCGCCCATTTTTTCAACAAGCGCCCCCAGCTCTCGGTAGGCGGCAGCAGTAGGCTGGCTTCCGATACTGGCTTCGAAATAACTGCGCGCCTTTCCCCACAGCCGATTCTTGACACTCAACCGCCCCAGCGCCAGCAACAAGATCGGATTTCTTGGATTTTCTTCCAGCCAACCTTCTGCCGTGGACAGTTGCGCCACGATATCGCTGGCAGTGACTCGACCATAGAGCTCCACCAGCGCATCGTTCCACCGCCGACGAATAGCGCTTCTCAACAATTTTTCCAGTCGATCTTCCTCACCCCGAGCCTTCAGAAAAGATGCGTAGCCCTTGATCAGCTCCACGTTGCGGCGCAAAGAAAGGGGAATACGCTCCCAAGTCGCACCCAACGCCTTGCTGTCGGCAGCCTCGCTCGCTGCTCCAAGCAAATTCAAGTACACCTTTACCCCTAACGCCGTCATCTCAGCCTGGTCTACAACCCGACGTTTGGCTAGGTCAGGCAGCAGCTGCTCCAACCCGCCCCAATCTTCCAATTTTTCGTAAAGGTCTTTGAGAAGTCGAAGTACATGGGTATGGCGGGGGGCAATGCTCCGCAGGTGCTGCAACGTAGCCAACGCCTGTTCCATTTGGGCATGTCCGAGCTGTAGCTCCGCCTGGGTCAATCCAACGGCAACATCGGCGGCAGGCATACTATCATGTGCCTGTTGAAGATAGTGGTCACGACGTTCGTACGCACCCTGATGTTGCGCAGACCTCGCCGCTGCCAAAAAGTTAAGCAATGGAGTTTCGGAACGGGCAACGTGCCGTACGAGATTCTTCTCCGCGCTCTTCCAGCGTCCCTCGGACATCTCGATTAAACCCTGGGTGAGCTCTTGCCGGGCACGCTGCACCGCTCGCGTGTCATGCCATACGTTTAAATTTCGGGGGAGATTCCAAAGCCGTGCAATGACCTTCACCAACAGGTAGAGAACACCGAACAGGAGTAAATTGAGGAATGCGAAAAACGCCAGGCTGCCCTCGATGGTCCACTGTTTATAGCCGATCAACACATAGCCATTGTCTTGTTTAATCGCCAGCGCGACGAATACAGACATCACGAGCACCACGAGGCTTACCACCAGGGTCTTCATCCGCCCCCACCCCCTGGCGCCCCGGTAGCTGACAGGTTTGCCCTCAGCGCGGACAAAGACGATAGGAAATCAGCGCTTTCGGAGGTTATATCCATCGATTGGAGTTTGCCGATTTCCGCACTGAATGAGCGCGTGGTTTCATCTTCCTGGTCAAAATAATCTGCCAGCCAATGAGATACCATCTCCAAGCTTGTCTCGTACAGCGATTGGTTCTCATATATCAGCGAGAGTTGTGCCACCGCCAACTGCAGCCGAATGTTCTGATACACAAAATATTGTTGCTGTGGGGACAATACGGCGTTTACCGGTTGCCCGCGCCGCCTGATCACCATGATAGACTTGAAACCTTCCCAGCTATCATGCAGCAACGTTTCGACGGAACGCTCTTCAGGGGCGGTAGGTGAGGGACTGCCCCCCGAGCGCTCGTCAGGATTGAACGAAAGGCCACGGATCTTCAGTTGATCCACAGTTTGCACCAATTGGACAACACGGGAGGCCACCCGGTCAGTGTTCACTTTGGAGCTTCCCTCCAATTTGCCAATCTCTTTCTGAAGTATCGCTCTTGTCTCCTGCCACGCAGGATCGCCGGTAGCTTCTAACCGCTCCTGCGCCGCCCTCATGGCGAGCAGCGCGGTCTTGGGATCATGGTCCAGGCTCAGACGATGTTCAGCCACAGACAGCAGATAATCTGCCTCGGCCACCATCCAATCGGTGCCACTCTTACCCATCCGATCGGTTACCGAAGCTAAGGCACTCCTAATCTCCTCGCCTTCCCGCAGTAAGCGATCCCGCTCTTCCGCGAGCCACCGCTCCCGGTCTTCCAGCGCGCTGCGATGCGCATCGAGCCGCGCGAGCTGTTGCTCCAAAGATTGGCTGGCTGCCTGCATACCGGAAAAGAGGTCGCCGGAGCGCTGTTCAGTCCCCGAAAACGATTGGGTCAGTGCCTGAACAGAGGCATCCATGCTGCTCAAACGCCAGTATCCAAACATCAACCCGCCGATGGTTGCAGCCAGAGCAATCAACGAAATCACCATGGCCATCGCCCCGGTACGGCCAGTGCGCCGCTGTTCGGCATGCTCGATCACCGCCTCACCGGTAATATCCCGAATATCGGCCTCTTCGACTTCCTCGCCAATCGGCTCGGTACTCTTCATGTGCTCACACAACTATCCGTTCTTAAATTTGATGATCGCCAAATCGTAGCAGAAGTTCGCAACTGGCGCCCGCCAACAACGATTATCGGGAATCCATCCAGCGACACAACGTCTCCATGATGGAATCATCATCCGGACCTTCCGCCAATATCACCTGCTGAAAACCGAGTGCACGGGCATGGTCTCGCATGCGTTCGGACACCACCAACAGTGGCAGGGTTAACAAACGCTCGCTGCCGCTGCTGCCAAATAGCGCCAGTAAGTTGTCGATAATCTCACCGCTGGTCGCTGTGACCAGCTTGAGGTCGGACCACCAAGGAAGCTGCTCGACCTTTACGGCCAGTTCGGGACAGACTCTCCGGTAGACCTCCGCATACTCGACTGATGCCCCCCGGGCCCTCAGTGAGTCACCGAGAAAGGCACGCCCCCCCTCCCCACGAAATATCAGTATGCGCTGTCCCGACACTGACTGCAGCTCCCGTGCCTCCAGCAACGCTTCGGAGTCGAAGTGATGTTCCGGCACAATCGTCAGAGGAAAGCCGTGTTCGGCGAGAGCCCGGGCGGTAGCTCGTCCGATTGCGGCGATCTTGGCTTTTCCAGGCAACCGATTGTCGAGATAGCCCAGCCCCCGAGTGACCGCATTCACACTGATGAATATCAGAATGTCATAGCTGGCAACGTTATTCAGTGCCCCGCGTACCTTCCCAGGATCAACAGGAGGTGCAATTTCAAGCGCCGGAAATTTCAAGGGCTCTCCACCGAGTTCCTCGATCATCCTGCATAGACTGCCCGCCTGATCTTTGGGGCGAGTAACCAGGATACCCAGCCCCCGCAGATTATACCGGTCGTTCACCAAACGCTCATTCTTGATACAGATGTTTCAATATCTGGTCCGCCCCTTGGCCAAGCAGTTCTTCAGCCAAGGCGATCCCCAGCGCTTCTGCCTCGGCGACGCCTCCCCGCATCTCCGCGCGCATTACCCGGCTGCCATCGGGCTCTCCTACCAAGCCGCGCACAAACAGCATGTCATGACTGATCACAGCATATCCGGCAATGGGTACCTGGCACCCACCCATCAACCGCGTATTCAGGGCCCGTTCAGCCTGCACACAGACGGCGGTCTCATGATCATCGAGGACCTCCAGCAGCCTGTTCACCCGCTCATCGTCGGTCCGGCATTCTATACCTATCGCACCCTGACCGATGGCGGGTAGGCACTGATCGGGAGAAAGTATGCAACTGATCCGCTTTTTTAAGCCCAGCCGCTTGAGCCCCGCTGATGCCAATACGATTCCATCGAACTCTCCGTCGTCAAGCTTCCGCAGGCGAGTATTGACATTGCCCCGCAGCGAAACCAGCTTGAGATCCGGGCGAAGCTCTGCGATCTGGCACTGCCGGCGCAAACTCGACGTGCCGAGTACCGCGCCTTCTGGCACTTGCTCGAGGTTTGGATACTGGTTGGAGACAAATGCATCCCGGGGGTCCTCACGCTCCAGGATCACGGGCAAATGCAAGCCGTCGGGAAGAGATACCGGGACATCCTTCATGGAATGGACCGCTATGTCGGCCCTCCCATCCAGGAGTCCCTGTTCGAGCTCCTTAACGAACAATCCTTTGCCGCCTATCTTCGCTAACGGTGTATCGAGAATCTTGTCCCCTTGGGTGGCCATTCCGACGAACTCCACCCCCAATCCAAGATGGGCCTTCTGCAATAATCGGCCTACCTGCTCCGCCTGCCACATGGCCAAAGGGGACCTGCGGGTAGCGATTCGAATAAGTTGATTCGGCATCTCTGTGGCTCTCACGGAAATAAAGGGCGAATCCTAAAGCCTCCCGAAGGGCCTGGCAAATCACCGGGCACGAATGGGACCGCTAGACGGCGCCCTCCTTTAGCCAGCGGCGGATCTGGGGTAGATGACGCCGACTTATCTCCAGCTGCTCTTCGGTATCTTCTAGGCGCGCCATACAGCGCCCGTCGGGGCGTTTTTCTAGCCCGATCAGCCGTGACCGGGAAACCAGCGCATTACGGTGAATACGGAAAAACTTGTCGCCGAATTGCCGTTCCAGCGCCTTGAGAGATCCCTCCAGCAGCGCCTCACCATCAGCACAGACCGCGGCCACATACTTCTGGTCCGCGCGTAGGAAGATGACGTCGTCAACCGGGATACGTTTTATACCGCCCCGGTAATTGGTACTCAGATAAGCCGGCACTGCCGGTTTCCGGTGGAGTGCCTGAAGCTGCGCCCGGGTGGGTGCGCCAGCCCGAACCAGGGACTTTTCCAACCGCTGCCGGCGAATGGGCTTGAGGAGATAGTCGACTGCGCTGCCCTGAAATGCCGCTAACGCATGCTCCTCATAAGCGGTCACGAATATGACCGCGGGGGGTATCCTCGCTTCTGCTAATTGTGCCGCTGCCTCGATACCGTCCATCTCGGGCATGCGTACATCCATAAGAACCAGATCGACCTCCAGCTTACGGCATAGCGCCAAGGCCTCGCGTCCGTTGGCGGCCTCTCCCACCAATCGGTAGGGAGGGCCGATTTCCGCCAGCAGGGCGCACAACCGCTGTCTGGCGAGAAGCTCATCATCCACAATCAATATGTTCATTCTTCCACCCAAGGATAGGGGAAGGTCAGGCGAACCTGATACTCCCCGTCCACCTCACCGATGATCAAATTTGCTTCGCCATCAAAAAAACCCTGAAGCCGCTGGCGGATGTTCTCGACCGCCATCGCGTTACCTTCCCGACGTCTGTCTCCGGCGTTCACCGGCACGGTATTGCGTATACTGATATTGACCCGCCTCCGGCGGTACCTCCCACTGACATGGATCACCCCCTGGCCGACGCTGGGTTCAACCCCATGGTAGACCGCGTTTTCAAATAACGGTTGAAGTATCAGCGCGGGCAACGGCGCCTCATCTGGCAATGGCTCGAGATCCCACTCAACCTCGAGCCGATCTCCCAGCCGTTGTTGTTCGATACGGAGATAGCCCCGCACCAACTCGATCTCGTCACCCAGCGTGGAGAGCCGCTGGCTGTTACCAAGACTGGCACGAAACAGATCGGAAAGATCCTCTACCACCGCTTCCGCCAACGCGGGATCGGTGCGGGTAAGCTGGGCTATGGTGTTCATACTGTTGAACAGGAAGTGAGGGCGGATGCGAGATTGCAGTGCCTGAAATCGAGCCTCGGACTCTGCCTCTACCTGCTGCCGCCAAAGATACTGTATGTATAGATACCGGAGTAACAGAGCTGCCATGATGGCGCTGATGCCCAAGCTTTCCACTATAAATAGCAACCCGCTGGCTGAATTCAGGGGCCAGCCAAGTAGCGCCAGCGCGCACAACGCCGCAAACAGGGTTACCCCCAAGAGCAGCAGCCAGGACAGCACACCCGCCATGCTGTTTCCTAGGCGACGAATCCGAGGTCCGGCCATGCAAAGTAGGGCCGCCCCGAACAACGCAATCCACTGGATGAGCAGCGAGCGCATGCTCAGTTCGGAATAAAAACTATCCATCGAACGCAGCGATCCCAGAGTCAACACCACGGCCAGCAGCTCGGCGCTGATGACTACCGCGAACACCATTCTGATACTGCAAAAATTGGGCAGGAACGAACCCGTGGCCCGCTCCTTACTCGACTGGGTATCCAGTTTGGCCATTGGCCGTTATGCCTCCTGACAATACTGTTACAATCCACCTCTGTAGTGGGCGGCAAAAACCCCCTTCAACACTAGGATAGCGGACCGGCAGGCGGTTCTCTTGAAGTATGGTGAATTACCTGCAGGCGCAGATTCATTTCATGTACGGATCCCGCGGGGTCCACGGGTTGGGAGCACCCTGGTATGAACGACAGCAAACTCTGGTCCGGCCGCTTCAACCAACCTACCGACGCGTTTGTCGAAGCGTTTACCGCTTCGGTGGCGTTTGATCAGCGGCTGTATCATTACGATATCCAGGGCTCAATCGCCCATGCGCGCATGCTGGCTCGTCAGGGTATCATCAGCGAACGGGAGAGCAAGGATATCGTTACGGGGCTGGAACGGATTTTGTCCCGCATCGAGTCGGGCGGCTTTGCATGGTCAATCGTCCAAGAAGACGTCCACATGAATATCGAGTCCGCCCTTACGGCGGAAATTGGCGCTGCCGGTAAGAAACTGCACACCGGACGTTCCCGTAATGATCAGGTTGCTACCGACATCCGGCTCTGGTTGCGGGACGAAATCGGTGAACTGCGTCAGGCCATCCTGAGGTTGCAACAGGCCTTGCTGGATCTGGCAGAGCGAGAGGCGGACACCATCATGCCTGGATTTACCCACCTCCAAACCGCCCAGCCAGTGACGTTCGGGCACCATATGATGGCCTGGTTCGAGATGTTGCAAAGAGACCGAGAGCGGCTCGCCGATTGCAACAAGCGGGTCAACACCTTGCCGCTGGGCGCTGCGGCATTGGCCGGCACAACCTATCCAATCGACCGTGACTATACCGCCCAGTTATTGGGATTTGAACGTCTGGCGGAGAACTCTCTGGATGCCGTCAGTGACCGGGATTTTGCCATAGAATTCACTGCCGCGGCGGCCCTGACCATGATGCATTTGTCGCGTATGTCCGAAGAGTTGATCATCTGGTCTTCAGCCCAGTTCGCCTTCATTGAACTCTCCGACAGCTTCTGTACCGGCTCATCCATCATGCCGCAGAAGAAGAACCCTGATGTGCCCGAACTCATTCGCGGAAAAAGCGGACGCATCTTTGGCCATCTGATCAGCCTACTGACCTTAATGAAGGGTCAACCACTTGCCTATAACAAGGATAATCAAGAAGATAAAGAACCACTATTCGACACCGTTGACAACCTGAAGGGGTCCCTCAGGATCTTCGCCGACATGGTTCCGGCGATCAGTTGCCGCAAAGATGCCATGCGAGCGGCGGCACTGAAGGGTTTTGCTACCGCTACCGATCTGGCAGATTACCTGGTACGCCTTGGCCTTCCGTTTCGGGATGCCCATGAAGTGGTTGGGCGAGCGGTTTCTTTGTGCGTGGAAAAACGTTGCGATCTAACACAACTCTCCCTTGAGGAGCTGCAAGGATTTTCCAACCTGATCCGAGAGGATGTGTTTCAGGTACTGACACTGGAAGGCTCGGTTGCCGCCCGCAATCACCGGGGAGCCACCGCCCCTGACCAGGTTCGAGCAGCCGTGAAACAGGGCCGGGAACGCCTAACTTGTTAGCCATGCTGCATTTCTGGAGTGCGGAGGAGTTGGATCATGCATAACGACTGTCTCGACGGATTGAGTCAGCGCCTGCGGGAATTTGCCAGGCAGCGGGACTGGGAGCAGTTTCACTCGCCCAAGAATCTCTCCATGGCCATGATCGCCGAGTGCGCTGAACTGGTAGAGCATTTCCAGTGGCTCAGTGAGGAGCAGAGCATGTCCCTACCCGCGCAGAAGAAAACCGAGGTGGCCCTGGAACTGGCTGACATCTTGATCTATTTGGTACGTTGCGCCGAGCGTTTGGATATCGACCTTGTTGCCGCCGCCTACGAAAAAATCGGCATTAATGAGCAGCGATATCCGGTTGCTAGGGTGTTCGGTGACGCCAGACGGGCCGATGAATATCCACCGGAAGAGGAAAATTAACCCGGCCAACCCAGCTGTTTCCAGAACACCGTCCGCCGCCGGCTCGCGTGCCTGAAGCCGGCCATCGCCTCTGCTTGGCTGGCTACCAAAACCGCCTCTGGGATGCGCGCCTTGATGGACATCGCCAGATTGATGCAACCCTCCGCACCGGGGCGAACGCTAATCCACAGCAGATTCAGCCTAAGATTAAGATCGGCAAACACCACGCGTTCGGCAAATTCGGAAAACACCTGCTGTAATATCTCTAACACCTTTTCGCGACGCTCTTCCGGCCACTCACCTAGCTTGGGAATAAGCATCATGAAATCAGTCAATGACCTGCCCTCCTTATCCCGTGTTGGCACCCGCTGCCACAAGGGCTGGCCGGGATGAATGCCTATTTTGTCCAATAATACGATAGCGGTCATGGCGGTTATCCTGCCGTAATGAATCGAAAGCCCATGGACAGCCCATCACTCTCCGGTGAGTAGATCCCGTCCCGGTAACACCTCCCATCCCCTGCACCTCTTTTCAAAGTAGACCGATAACCGAGCGCTGTCACCACCTGTGCGCCTGGTAGTTCAAGCCAGCTAACGAGTTGCCGATAAGATCATGACACGATACCGAATGTGTTAAGGAAGGAGCAAAACCTTGAGCATAAGCGGCGACTTAGCAGAAACTTGGCTGAATAGCTGTCCCTGTGGTGCCTTGTCCCTGGATGATCAGGGGAAGATTCAGTACCTCAATCCGGCACTGGAAAAGATGCTGGACATCTCCGCTGCACAGCTAGTCGGGCTCAGCCCGTCAAGCGCGTGTCCACCCCTTCCCAAAGGCCTGTTCGAGGCAAGCGGGCTGCTGCAGTTGACAGGTCCCGAAGCCGGGCGTGAGCGCTGGCTTGATTGCAGCGTGCACCCTAGCGGACCGGGCCGCGCCGCAATCCATTTTTTTGTCGATGTCACGGAACTGGTAACCCTCCGCAGAGATAGGCTGAAACTCCAGCAACAGGTAGAAGACCTCACTATCACGGATGAGCTTACCGGACTGGCCAACCAGCGGGCGTTAAACCGAGCGCTGAGTGCCCAGGTAACCCGAAGCCGAAGGTACCAAAATCCACTCAGCCTCGCGCTACTTGAAATCACGGAAACGAATGGAACTCAAGCTGATTTGTCTGACGACACAATCCTGGCCGCTAGCCGATTTCTACGGGATCGCTTCCGCTGGGTCGACGTGATTGCCCGCTGGGACAACAACCACTTCGTCATTATCCTTCCCGAAACCAACCACGAACAGGCTGTTGACCTGATCTCCGGTATCAGCCGGGGTTTTGGTGAGCTTGAGCTCAACGACCTGGGGCACCACCACCCCCTGGTATTGCGCTACGGGATCGCCCAATGGCTGAAAGGCAACGACACGAGAATTCTAATGGAGCGCGCCGCCGAAAGCCTGACGTCCTTTGGCCTGGGTACCCAGTCAGCACTCATTAACTGATGCATGGCTACCCCTTTAACCTTCAAGGATGGCATCGGCCGCAAGGATCTGCAGACCATCAAGCGGCGTTTTGTGGCGATCCATCGGGAACGACTGCAACGTATTGAGGGTGAGCTATTGCCCGGCCAGCGGGTGCTGCTGCAACTACTGCCACTGCTCTTTCATATCAATCATCCGATGTTACCGGGGTTCTCTGGCACTGATACCCCATCTGGGATACCAGACTATTCTCCCGGCAAGGTCCAGCTCCAAACGGCCAAGAGGCTGAGCCGAAGCTTCGAGTACCAGAAACGCGCCCGGCGCCGATTTCAGATCCAGGGGCTCTACCTCATGGGGAGTATCGGCAGCGTCGCGCATACCGCCGGCAGTGATCTCGACGTCTGGCTTTGTCATGACCCAACCCTGAGTCAAGGGTCCTTGCAATCATTGCGCACCAAATCTCGACGGATAGAGAATTGGGGTAAGGAACTGGGGCTGGAGGTGCATATCTTCATTATGAATGTGGAGGATTTCCGGCAAGGCAAGCGGGATACCCTCTCTCACGAGAGCAGTGGCAGTACCCAACGGCGGCTCCTGCTGGAGGAATTCTACCGCACCGGTGTGCTGTTGGCGGGCCGCTACCCCCTGTGGTGGCTGGTGCCCCCGGACCAGGAGGCGGAATATAGCACCTACGCCGAGATGCTGCTCCACAAACGATTTGTGGAACGCATCGACTGTCTCGACTTCGGTGGCCTGGAAAGTCTCTCCGCAGATGAATTTTTTGGCGCGGCCCACTGGCAACTCTACAAGGGAATCGAATCACCTTATAAAACCATCCTAAAGCTACTCCTGAGCGAAGCTTATTCTCGCGAATACCCTAAGGTACGCTGGTTGTGCCAAGAGGCTAAAGCGGCGATATACGAAGGACAAACCGACTTGGACGAGCTGGACCCTTACGTGTTGATGTATCGTCGGCTTGCCCAATATCTCGGTGATGGCAAGAGCAATAAACGTCTGGAGCTGGCCCGCCGCTGCTTCTATTTCAAGACCGAACAGAAGCTGAGCCTCATGACAATGGGGCAGTCCCATTCCTGGCAATGGCGGCTGATGCAGCAACTGACTCAGGAATGGGGATGGAGCCATGAACTGCTTGCCATTCTGGATGACCGTGAGCACTGGAAGATCGACCGGGTGCTGGAGGAACGAAATACCCTGGTAAAGGAGCTTTCCGACAGTTTCAGGCTGCTCACGGATTTTGCCAGAACCTATGCCGGAGACAGCGACATCGATCCGGAAGAACTGAGCCTACTCGGCAGAAAGCTCTACACCGCTTTGGAAAAACGGCCGGGGAAGATTGACAGCATCAATCCTGGGATTTCAAAGAGCCTGGAGGAACCGCGCGTCTCTCTGCATTACCGGCCACTGGGCGACGATCAAGGTTGGCTGCTGTTCCTCGGTGAAATCACTGCCGAGCAGGCACTGGTTACAAATCCTATCAAGAGCACCGGTGGTCTTATCGAGATGCTGACCTGGTGCCACGTCAATAAGGTCATCGGACCAGCGACCAGGGTCATCCTTTACCCCGAGGCTTGTCCGGTCAGAGCGGACGAATTGCGTTCGCTGCTCGGTTGTCTGCGGCAAATCTATCCTTGCGGGGCCTTATCCGAAGTCCCGATGGATCAGCTGTCAGCCCAACCTCAGGCGCTTGCCTGCACGCTGTTCGTAAATACCGGCACCGACCCGATGCATCGGCTCTCCAAGCAGGGCAAACAGCTTACCAGCAACCGCTGCGATCCCTTGAGCTTCGGTGCCGCCCATGCGTCCCTGGTTGGGGTAGTGGAACAACTCGTAACCACCAGCTGGGGAGAAACGCTGGTGTTCAGCTACCAGGGATCCGAGGGATTGCTGGACGGCCTCTGCCACTATCTTCAGTTGACCGTAGTGCGAGGGAAGGGCGATCCACCACCCCAGGTAACCGCTCACAGCTTTTCGTCGGTGAGATCGGCCGGAATTGCCCGCCGCGTGGCGGAACTCTACAACGATGTATGTGCCGCCTTTCATCGCAAGGGTATGGGCCTGAATTGCCGCTATGTCCTGCAATTGGAAGACGAATACTACATGATCCGGTATCGGGACGGCCGATTTGGTTACGATCCCATTCCATCCCTGGATGAATTGCTCGAAATCTTGGGAACGGCGCGTTACCGCTTCTCACCGGTTGTAATCGACCGGATGGCACTGCGCGATACCCCGTACCCGGCTATCTTCCAACACAACCGGGAGGGCACCATACAGCTTTTCTATCATAACGAGCGAGGCAAGACGCTACTCTACGTGCTCGATGAACAGGGTGCCCTGCTCACTCAACAGTTACCGGCCACCGACGAACATTATCTGCTCCTTCAGCAACAGCGCTTTCTCAACGGGATTCGCATGATGCGCAGCCTAATGGCCGAAGAACCTGCCCACCGTCTGCTTCTCGACTCACCAGAATTTTACCAACTGACCCAAGACCGAGAGGGCCTATTCGGCACAACTCCCCGTAACCCGCCCAGGCACCGGCTCCCCGATAATTACCTAGAACTCAGGCTACTCGGTGATCGGCTGGATCTACAGGGGGCCTCTCATGTGCTGGTTTGTGGTGACCGGGAATTCACCTCGCTCGAGTACGGCGACAAACTCTACGACGCGGTTGCTCGACATATCCTCTCTCAACGGCAAAGTAAGCAACCCTACCCTATTTATCTAACTGGGCTCGAGCTCACCAGTATTTCGGGCGAGGGCGCTGCCACCACCATCCAGCTATTCGCTTTCAAGAAGCGCCTCGAAAAAAAACTGGCCACCGCCATGGACAGGTTATATCGCGAGCCCGCTGCCGCGGTATACTAAGGTCCTCGATCCAAGAAACCGACCGGAATCACCATGCACTGCTGGCCACGCTACTTACTTTGGGGACTGATCACCGTGCTCGGTGTGAGCAACATGCTTGCTGCTTGCGGCCAGAAAGGCCCTCTCTACCTGCCCGATAAACGGGCCGACTCTCAGGACGAGCAATCTCAATCAGCCACCCAAAAAGGTGCCTCCACTCACTAGCCTCTGGCGCCAATAGGGGACATCGATCCGTTCCACGCGAACCCTTCCTCCCGTGGACGGGGCATGGATAAACTCCCCATTACCGGCGTAAATCCCTACATGCCCACCCTTGCCTGAAATATTGAAAAACACGAGGTCGCCGGGACGCAAATTGTAAATACTCACTGGCGAAGAGGCCCGGCGTTGCCGAGACGATGTCCGGGGAACTGCCAACCCCGCCTTATCGTGGCTATAGTGGACCAGACCGCTACAGTCGAAACCGCGCTCGGGGGTAGCCCCCCCATACCGGTACGGCACGCCGATCTGGCCACGCGCGGTCTCTACCACCAGGGTACGGGTACCTCGTTGCCTGTCTGAGGCATGCCGGGTGTCCATCTCCACCCGCGTCAGATCACCGGAGCATCCGCCAAGTGCCAACAAAAGCAGAAAAATTACTGCCAGCGGAGAGGCCAACGGTGCGAGTCGGTGGATGAAGTAACCCATTTCAGCTCCTACGCCAAATCATACTTGCCAATGCACGACACCAGAATACATCAGCTTCTAATAGCAAATCTTTATCTAAATTAGACATATATCGAACATCATTCAACATCGATACAACTGACTAGCATAAGTTTTCGGAAACATAATGCTTATCGGCGTATGAACAGAAATCAAAAACAATAGGTACCGGGCAGGTCTTGGCGGCGCCAGCGTGCGGGAGCTGGCATCTAGTACCCCAGACGCCCCCGGGGCGGTTGCCCGTACCACGACTTTCTCCCTTAACAAATCCGTGCCCCTGTACGCGGTAATTGACTGATAAGGGCAACATAGTGGCACCGGCCAAAGACCCGGGGTTGTACAACGGACGCTAAGCGCACCGCATGCAGCCTACCTACGAAACTGTCACTAACTACTTGGATTATGAATTCGTTCCGGTGCGAAAGGTCTCGTACATCTGATATCGCAATTACTGCCGTTTTCTGAAATCGATAGCCGGTGATCTGGGTGCCTTTCGAGACAGTACGGTTGTAGAATCAAACATTCGATATATGGCTCGATACGAGCCTTTATAAGGCAAGCTGTTGGCAGGGAAACCGGGGGCAATTTACGCCGATGAAGACGATTCTCCAATTCACTAAGATGCAGGGTCTGGGCAACGACTTTGTCGTGATCGACGCCACCCGCCATCCCATAGAACTTAGCACCGCGCAATACCGGTTCATTGCCGATCGGCACTTCGGTATCGGCTGCGACCAAATTCTGTTGGTTGAGCCCGCGAAAAAAACCGGGACCGATTTTCACTATCGGATCTTTAATGCCGACGGTGGCGAAGTTGAACAATGCGGTAACGGCGCACGCTGTTTCGCGCACTATGTTCGTGATTGTGGCTTAACGCGTAAAGATGTTATAAATGTGAGCACTTACTCCGGCATCATAACGCTTACCGTATTGGAAAACGGGGATATCCAGGTCAATATGGGAAAGCCGATTTTAGACCCACCGGCGATCCCCTTCACCGCTCCCCAAGAGACAGCGCCGCTCTACTCGATTGCGGTGGGCGAGGAAACTTTACAAATCGGCGCGGTATCTATGGGAAATCCCCACGCGGTGTTGGAAGTAAGCAACGTGGACATGGCGAATGTGGAACACTATGGGCCCCTGCTAGAAGCCCATCCCCGTTTTCCTCAACGTGTCAATGTTGGATTCATGGAAATCCGCAGTCCCGAGCACATCCGGCTGCGGGTTTACGAGCGGGGCGCGGGAGAGACTCTTGCCTGCGGCACCGGTGCCTGCGCGGCCGTGGTGGTTGGCAGATTGAGGGGCATTCTGGACGAACGGGTGTCGGTCGATCTACCCGGTGGGAAACTTATGGTAGAGTGGCGGGGTGTAGGCCATCCAGTATGGATGAGCGGTCCCGCGGCGCGGGTCTATGACGGGAGGATTGCGTTGTGAGCCCACGGTCAAAGAAAGTAGCGATCGCCGAGCTTATGGAAGACCAGGTTGCAGAATACCTTGGTAACCATCCTAACTTTTTCAGCCATTACCCAGGGCTACTGCTTGATATGGAGCTGTCCCATCCAAGCGGTGACGCGGTATCCCTGATCGAGCGCCAGGTGAAATCGTTTCGGGCAGAAGTAGCTTACTACAAGCAGCAGCTTGATAAGTTGTTCGCGGTAGCACGGGAAAACGAAAAACTTAATCAACGCCTCCACCATCTCACACTGACATTACTCGAAGCGGCAACCTTTGATGAGGTAGCCAACGCGCTGGAAGACGAATTTCACGAGGATTTCCAGGCAGAGGCGATGGAGCTGCATCTTTTTTCGGCCGCCGAAGCGGACCGCGACATTAACCCGGATCTCGATGGTTTTGGCCATTTCCTGGATAATGGCGTCCCTCAGTGCGGCCATTTACCCCAATCGAAATTAGAGTATTTGTTTGGGCCTCAGGCCCAGGACATCCGGTCCACCGCTTTGATTCCCATAAGGGGTGCGGGATTGCTCGGACTTCTGGCCTTTGGCAGCTACAACAAAGACCGCTTTCATCCTGACATGGGCACAGAATATCTGACCCGCCTGGGGGAGATTGTCAGTAAGTCCCTGGAAGTCGTCTCCGAACCCGGACTTTGAGGACGGATGGCCGTTCAGAATCTTGGCCAATGGCTAGCACGCTATCTCCACCACCTGCGCCACGAGCGGCGCCTTGCCGCGAACACTCTAAAAAGCTACCAACGCGACCTCCAACAGGTGGTTAGCTGGTGCGATATCGAGGGAATATCCTGCTGGGAGCAGCTGGATCCGCGTCAACTTCGCGTTTATGTTTCCAGGCGTCATCGCCAGGGCCTAAGTGGCAAGAGCCTGCAGCGAGAACTCTCCGCTTTGCGCGGTCTGTATTGCTACTTGCTAAGGGAGGGCGTGGTCCAAGGCAACCCCGCACAGGGTCTGCGCGCCCCGAAAAACCGACGCAAACTTCCCGTAACCATGGATGTGGATCAACTTGCAGGGTTGCTGGATGTGGATACCAGCGCCCCGCTAGACATCCGCGATCTCGCTATGATGGAACTTTTTTACTCATCGGGGCTGAGGTTGGCTGAGTTAGTCTCGTTGAATCTAGACGATGTCAGCCGCCAGGATGATACCCTCCAGGTTATCGGAAAGGGCTCGAAAACCCGGCGCATCCCGGTGGGATCAAAGGCCAGGGGCGCCCTCGATCGATGGTTAAAACTGAGACCAGAATTGGCAGCCATCGGAGAACAGGCGCTATTTGTCAGCCAGCGGGGAGGACGCATTCACCCCCGAACCGTACAGACAAGACTGAAGCACTGGGCTAGCCGTCAAGGAGCCTCCCGGGCAATTCATCCACATATGTTGCGCCATTCGTTTGCCAGCCATTTGTTGGAATCGTCGGGTGATCTCCGGGCGGTTCAAGAGCTGCTGGGGCATACCAATATCAGTACTACCCAAATCTATACTCACCTCGACTTCCAACACCTGGCCCAAGTTTATGACCAGGCGCACCCCAGGGCACGAAAAAAGGGCTAGCTCGAAAATCTCCAGAACTTTAACCCCTTCCAGCCGACATCAGAGCCCCGCATAGCTGCCTTGAGCTATGCGCGAATTAACATACAATAGCTCAGTCGACACCCCTTTTGCGGTGGATTTCGGCGACGGTAAAGGCGCTCATATTGAAGATCCCTCGCGACGTTACCGACGGAATAACAATGTGGGCAGGCTTTTTGAGTCCCGTGAGCAGTGGCCCCATCAACAAGGCATCGGTCAGTGATCGAATCAGCCCGAGCGCGATATTGGCGGTATCAAGATTAGGCATAATCAGCAGATTCGCGCTCCCTGTTAGATTGGCGTCGGGAAAAACGGTATTGCGTAGTGACTCATTGAGCGCCGAAAAAGCATGCATCTCACCGTCAATTTCCACCTCTGTGAGTTCATTGCGCAGTATCTCGGCGGCCTTGTGCATCTTCACCGCGGAGTCCGCCTTTGATGTGCCGAAATTGGAATGAGAGAGCAAGGCAACTTTCGGTTTTATACCGAAGTGGCGCACCAGATCGATACTTGCCTTGGTAGTCGCAACGATCTGCTCCATGCTGGGATCCACAGTGAGAAATGAATCGGCAATGAACAGCGGTCCGTTGGGGAGCAGCAAAGGGCAGAGCGATGAAATTGGGCGATGGGACCCTAACACATCACGAATATCCCGAAAATGGCTCTCAAAGCGGCCTACCTTTCCGCAAATCAATCCATCGGCATCGCCACATGCCACCATGACCGCCGCCAACACCGTAGTATTGGTATGCATCAGGGTTTCGGCTGCCTCGACCGAGACACCGCTGCGGCCAACCATCGCATGATAGAACTTGGAGTATCGCCGGTCCCGGTCTGCCTCTTCGGGGTTGACTACCTCCACCTCTTTTCCTAGCCGGATACGTAGCCCCAAATCTCGGATACGCTTGCGGATCGCATCGGGACGACCGATCACAATCGGATGGGCCACCCCTTCATCGACGACTGCTTGGACCGCCAGCAAGATATCCCGGTTTTCCCCTTCCGGATACACCAATTTCTCCGGATTTCTGCGAGCGATATCGATGAATGGCTGCATGAACAACCCGGTGCGATTGACAAACTCGTGCTGCTTTTTCCGGTAGGAGTCCAGATCCTCGATCGGGCGGGTGGCGACACCACTTTCCATCGCCGCACGAACCACCGCCACCGGCACCTCTTCGATCAAACGGGAGTCAAAGGGCTTGGGAATCAGGTAGTCCGGGCCAAACCGCAACTCCTCTCCGGCATAAGCATCGGTGACAATATCGGTAGCCTCCATACGCGCGAGGTCCGCTATCGCCTTGACGCAGGCTGCCTTCATCTCATCGTTGATGGTGGTTGCACCGCAATCCAGAGCACCCCGGAATACAAAGGGAAAGCAGAGCACATTGTTCACTTGATTAGGGTAATCTGAACGGCCGGTGGCTAGGATGGCATCGGGGCGCACCTCCTTCGCCAGCTCTGGCATAATCTCTGGAACCGGATTGGAAAGGGCCAGGATTAACGGCCGGTTAGCCATCGACTTGACCATGTCCTGGGTAAGCACACCAGGTCCGGAAAGGCCCATGAAGATGTCGGCGCCAACAATTACCTGCTTGAGGGTCCTTGCCTCCGTGCGCTGGGCATACTGCGCTTTCCAAGGATTCATACCCTCGGTACGGCCAACATAGATCAGTCCCTTGCTGTCGACCATGAAAATGTTCTCTGTGCTGAGCCCCATGTTGACCAGTAGGTTCACACAAGCAATGCTGGCGGCCCCGGCACCCGATACCACCAGCTTGACATCCTCGATTTTCTTCTCCACCACCTGCAATCCGTTGTAAACAGCGGCCGCCGCGACAATCGCAGTGCCGTGTTGGTCGTCATGGAATACCGGAATGCCCATGCGCTCCTTGAGCCTCTGTTCCACGAGAAAACATTCCGGAGCCTTGATATCTTCCAGGTTGATGGCGCCAAAAGTAGGCTCAAGGGCAGCTATGATGTCGACTAGCTTATCGACATCCGTCTCGTTGATCTCAATATCGAAAACATCGATGTTGGCAAACTTTTTGAACAGTACCGCCTTGCCTTCCATGACCGGCTTACCTGCGAGTGGGCCGATGTTGCCAAGACCCAACACCGCCGTCCCATTGGTGATCACTCCGACCAGATTACCCCGCGCTGTGAGTCTGGCGGCTTCCGCCGCATTCTTTACGATCAATTCACAGGCATATGCCACCCCCGGAGAGTAGGCCAGGGAGAGATCACGCTTGTTGGCCAGCGGCTTGGTGGGCTTGATGGCAAGCTTTCCGGGAGTAGGGTCGGTGTGATAAATGAGAGCGCTCTCTTTGAACGAGTCGGCCATGATTAGCTTCCCAAGGGGTGACGGACTAGGGCGAATTGGCAATTCCAGACCCAGCGGATGGCTGATACGGCTGCTGGTGGGGATCAGATTATAGGTGAGCCTTGCAGAAACAACAAACCCGCACCCTGCCCCCCGGTATCCGACTATCCTACTCCGCCAGCGGAGGCCGAACAGCAGACCGGATCAGGGCATGAATGGATTCATCATACCCATTGGTTTGGCAATCTGGCGCACGTTTTCTCGCATGCTCGCAACACTGCCGGTCATATGAAGTACCCGTTGATCGATATTCAACA
This sequence comes from Gammaproteobacteria bacterium, assembly GCA_020445415.1. Lineage (GTDB taxonomy): Bacteria > Pseudomonadota > Gammaproteobacteria > Chromatiales > Chromatiaceae > HKST-UBA178. Next base: position 48,953 of record JAGRGP010000026.1, read on the forward strand.
TACCTCCACGCAACACTGCCATCTCATTCTTGATGCCGGCAACCTGGCCGTTCATGCTGCGCATCGCCCCTCCGATACGGGGTAAAGCCCCCGACATAGAAGCGGTGTTTTCGGTAATCTTTCCCATGTATCCCACATGCTGGTCGAAACTCTCGATCCGCTGGGTGATATCCAGCATGCTTCCCTTCACGTGCCGCAGATTTTCGTGCATGGAATCCATGTTGAAGACAATACCGTTGAGATCCTGGTATAGCACCCGAATGTAATAGACGTTGAAAACGGCGATTATCACCAGCATGACCGATATGGAGAGTATCACCAGGTTGGTCACCCAGAAATGACGATGGCGCTCGTCCAGATGAATCTGGGTCTCCCTGCCCAAACGGGCGACCGCCTCGACAAGCACTCTTCTTGGATCATCCGCCACGGCCAACTCCTACGGAAAGGGGATCATCTTGTTTAGGCTGCGCGCCGATCCACCCAACCGATGCATCTCCAAGCCCATGTTCAACACCTCGAAATCCATGCGATCCATTGAAACTGATATGTTACCCACGTTCCCCCGGACCTGGATCAGGTGCTGACCGATCTCTCCAACCGCACCTTGAATGGCTTCCAGATTTTCCGCGATACCCAGCATCTCCCTATCCATGACCTTGGTTTGGTCATTGATCTGCTGTAAGTTGGCGACCTGGCGTTCCATCGAATTTACATGTCCGCTGATTCGGGCCATGTTCTGCGAAACGATAGCAAAATCCTGATTCATCTCGCTTACGACACTGGAGATACGGTTAATCTGGGACGACAACGTGAGCAGAAGTATCAGGATGGAGACAGCAATGATGGCAAGAATAATGATTCCCGCCCGGATACTATAATTTAATCGATCAGCCAACTTATTCTTGATATCGATCTGGCTGAGCATTATGCCTTCAAACGAACTGATCGCCCGTAATAATTGCTGCTGCTGAAGCTCCTCGCTGCCAGATCTGGCATCGGCATTCTTTTCAGTCATATCGGCGACATCCACCCATCACCAAAGCCATACACATATTTTGCGTATCAGCTACCACTGTTACATACAAAATGACACTACTCAAGGCGCCCGTCACAACCGATAGATAAAAACACCGGGACCCATGACCATCCAACCTCCAGAGTTCGCTTCCGGAAGGGCACAAATTCGGGATCGGGGCGTTCCTTCGGCAACCTCGAGGCGATTTGGACGCAAGAGCACGCCCAACCCTTGAAATTGGGCTGATTCCCCCAACCTGCTTCGGTTAGAATGCCGGTTGCCAGTACCTAGTCACTTACCACCCGCTAACTGGTGGCCAGGGCCAGCACTAAACTGTAGAAACTATCTCCGAAAAATCGAGGTTGACAGCGTGGAGCCACTAAAAGGCACGACAATTCTCTCCATCCGGCGAAATGGCAAGGTGGTGATTGGCGGAGATGGTCAAGTCTCCATGGGAAACACGGTGATGAAAGGCAATGCCAGAAAGGTGCGCCGGCTCTATAAAGACCGGGTGCTTGCCGGCTTTGCCGGTGCCACGGCTGACGCGTTCACCCTATTCGAACGTTTCGAAGGTAAGCTTGAAAAGCACCATGGTCACTTGACCCGCGCTGCCGTGGAACTGGCCAAGGATTGGCGTACCGACCGGTCGCTAAGGCGCCTTGAGGCGTTGCTGGTGGTCGCCGACCGGGATGCCTCACTGATCATATCGGGGACCGGTGACGTAATCGAACCCGAGGAGAGTCTGATGGCGATTGGATCCGGGGGGTCATTCGCGCTCGCCGCAGCCCGGGCACTGCTGCACAATACGGACCTTGAGGCGCGGGATATGGTGGAGAGGGCGCTGAACATCGCGGCGGATATCTGTGTATTTACCAATCACAACTTGACCATAGAGGAGCTCGACGCTGATCAATGAGCGTCACCTGCCATGCCAGAAATCACACCCCAAGAGATTGTCCGGGAGCTGGACAAACACATCGTCGGCCAAGACGCTGCTAAGCGGTCAGTTGCCATCGCCCTGCGCAACCGGTGGCGCCGTACCCAGGTTCCGGAAGCGCTACGTAACGAGATTACGCCCAAAAATATCCTCATGATAGGTCCTACGGGCGTGGGAAAGACCGAGATTGCACGTCGTCTGGCAAAGTTGGCCAATGCGCCGTTCATCAAGATCGAGGCCACCAAGTTTACCGAAGTGGGTTACGTGGGCCGCGATGTAGAGTCCATTATCCGCGACCTTGCCGACTCGGCCATGAAGATGGTGCGAGAGCAAGAGTTGGAGAAAGTGCAAGACAAGGCCGCCGATGCCGCCGAGGAGAGAATCCTCGATGCCCTGCTGCCGCGCCCCAAGGTTAACAGCTGGGAAACAGAGAGTGACCGCGCGACGCGCGACGATTCCGCTACGCGCGACAAATTCCGCATCAAACTGCGTAATGGAGCGCTCGACGACAAAGAGATCAAGATCGAAGTCTCCAGTGTCTCCCTGGGGGTAGAGATCATGGCACCCCCCGGCATGGAAGAGATGACTAACCAACTCCAGGGATTGTTTCAAAATCTGGGGAGCGGCCGCACTCGCAAGCGGCAGATGCGGGTAAAGGACGCCCTGAAGATAATCAAGGACGAAGAAGCCGCCAAGCGGGTGAACGACGAGGACCTCAAACTGCGCGCACTGGAGATGGTCGAGCAGAATGGTATCGTGTTCCTCGATGAACTGGATAAGGTCGCGAGACGCTCCGAATACGGCGGGCCGGACGTTTCCAGGGAAGGTGTGCAGCGTGACCTGCTGCCGTTGGTGGAAGGCTGCACGGTATCTACCAAACAGGGCATGGTGAAGACCGACCATATCCTGTTTATCGCCTCCGGTGCCTTTCATCTCGCCAAGCCCTCAGATCTGATCCCCGAACTGCAGGGACGCCTGCCCATCCGGGTCGAACTCAGTGCCCTCACTAGCGAAGATTTCGTGCGTATCCTGACCGAGCCAGATGCCTCCCTGACCGACCAATACCGGGCGCTGCTGGAGACGGAGAACGTGCAGCTATCGTTCACTGAGGACGGTATCCGACGCATAGCCGAGATCGCCTGGCAGGTCAACGAAAGTACCGAGAATATCGGTGCCAGGCGGCTGCATACAGTGATGGAGCGCCTACTGGAGGGCGTCTCTTTTACCGCCTCCGAAATACCTGGCACTGCCGTGACGATCGATGCGGCTTACGTAGACAGCAATCTCAATGAATTGGCTTCCAATGACGATCTGAGCCGGTTCATCCTGTAACTACCGAGGACTATCCCGTATGTCGAAACATATACCGACCGAGTTGAATTTGCACCGCCAATCCCGCGTTTTGGAGCTGACCTTCGACGACGGCGCCCATTTCAATCTCCCCTGTGAGTATCTTCGGGTCTATTCCCCCTCGGCGGAGGTTCAAGGCCATGGTCCCGGCCAAGAGGTGCTGCAGTTGGACAAAGAACAGGTGAATATCGAACATATCGACCCGGTGGGGCACTACGCCGTCTGCCTGCACTTCGATGACGGCCACAATACCGGCATCTATTCCTGGGATACCTTGTACGACCTGGGCGCCAACCATGAGCGGAAGTGGCATGAATATCTTAGCCGTCTCGAGGCCGCGGGCCACAAACGCCGCGACAACGCCTCATGATCCGGTTTCCTTCATCGCGGTGCTGGTAATAGAATCCCGAAGATAGGGGGCCGACCCGGCCAACTGGAGTTCACTGCCATGAAACATGACGACACCACCCATTTCGGCTATCAGCGGATCAACGCTGGCGATAAAGCCAAGCGGGTGCGGGAGGTGTTTGATTCGGTCGCGAGCCGCTACGATCTGATGAATGACCTGATGTCGATGGGGATCCACCGGCTCTGGAAGCGTATCGCGGTAGAACTGGCCGGAATCCGTCCGGGACAACGGGTGCTCGACCTAGCCTCCGGAACCGGTGATCTAGCGGCTCGATTTGCCGGTCTGGCGGGCCCCCAGGGGCTGGTTATCATGTCGGATATCAATGCCGCTATGTTGCAACAGGGCAGAGACAGAATGGTCGACCGGGGATTCTTGGGTAACCTCGCCTATGCCCAGATCAATGCTGAGAACATCCCGTTTCCCGATCAATGTTTCGACTGTATCTCCATTGGCTTCGGCCTGCGTAATGTTACCGATAAACAGCGCGCGTTACAGGAGATGCAGCGGGTCCTGAAGCCGGGAGGACGGGTGCTGATCTTGGAGTTTTCCCACCCCCGCAGTAAACCGTTCAGGGCCGTCTATGACATTTACTCCTTCAAGATCCTGCCATTGATCGGAAAGCTGGTGGTCAACGACGACGCCAGCTATCGCTATCTTGCCGAATCCATTCGCATGCATCCGGATCAAGAGACACTCAAGGAGATGCTGGAACAAGCGGGCTTCGAACTCTGCGACTATCACAATCTTACCGGCGGGGTGGTAGCCGTCCATCGCGGGTTTAAACTTTGAACGATCCCGTGGCAAGGCTTTCCATGGCCCGGGACCAGCAATGGTAGGAAGCATACACAGTCTAACCAGTGCTGGTCTCGAAACGGCTATCAATCGCCTCATCGCCCTGGATCCGGTCGCATCGCAAGCCCTCGCCGATATTCATGGCAAGGTGGTCTGCTTGGAGTTTTCGGGGCTGAACAGCCGCTACTATCTGATCCCGGAGCCGGGGCGGTTGCAGGTACTTTCCCACCATGAAGGAGAACCGGATTGCCTGATCCGCGGCAGCCCGATGGCACTGCTGCGAATGAATGGCCGCCGAGAAGGTTCCAGCCAGCTATTTTCCGGAGAGGTAAGTATCACCGGCGATACCGAACTGGCGCACCGGATCGCTAAGATTCTCGCAACGTTCGAGATCGACTGGGAGGAGCAGCTCTCTCGGCTCACCGGGGATATCCTGGCGCACCAGGCCGGGGATCTCGTTCGGCAGGCAGGCGCCTGGGGCCGCGACCGTTTCAAGACGCTGACCTTAAACGGTGGCGAGTACCTCCAAGAGGAGTCGCAGTTGTTGCCAACGCGGATCGAGATCGAGGAATTTCTCACCGGTGTCGATACCCTACGCGACGATACGGAACGGCTACAGGCGCGCATTGTGCGGCTGAGTCAAAGCCTCGAAGACGGAACATGATACGCCCGAGCGAAGCCCTGCGGCTCCTTCATATCAACTGGGTCCTCTTGCAGAACGGTCTGGACGAGGTAATCCTGGCCGCCCACATCTTCCGTCCGATTCGATTCCTCATCTACCTCTCCCCCCTTTATTGGGCAAGGCGCAACAGACTTCCGCCCTATCCAGTGCGAATTCGGCAAGCGCTCGAGGATCTTGGCCCCATCTTCGTAAAATTTGGTCAAATCCTGTCCACCCGACGAGATTTAGTCAGCGCGGAAATCGGTGACGAGCTGGCCAAGCTTCAGGATAAGGTCCAACCCTTCTCCGGCACTCAGGCACGAACCTTGATCGAGCAGGCCTTTAGAAAACCGATAACGGAACTGTTCGATGATTTTGACGAGGTGCCGTTGGCCTCCGCCTCCATCGCCCAAGTTCACACGGCTCGTTTAAAAAATGGAAAGAAGGTAGTTGTGAAGGTGTTGCGCCCAGGTATCGAAAAGATCATCCGGCGCGATATGGGATTGCTCTACTTGATTGCCGGTCTGGCCAATCGATACTGGCATGAAGCTCGCCGGCTACGCCCGTTGGAGGTAGTTGATGACTACAAGAAGACGATTCTCGACGAACTCGACCTGCAACGGGAGGCGGCTAACGCCTCCCAGCTAAGGCGAAACTGGGAGGGCAGCAGGCTCCTGTATGTCCCGGAAGTATACTGGGACTTTACCCGCCGCAATGTCCTGGTGATGGAGCGCATTTCTGGCACTCCAGTTGGGGATATCCCAGCCCTAAAGGCTCAAGGGATCAGCATGCGGCAGTTGGGCGAACAGGGCGTGGAGATATTCTTTACCCAGGTGTTTCGGGACAATTTTTTTCATGCTGATATGCATCCGGGGAATATCTTCGTGGAACCCGATGGCCGCTATATCGCAGTGGATTTCGGGATCGTCGGTTCTCTCACTATCAATGACCAACGTTACCTGGCCGAGAACCTGCTGGCCTTTTTCAACCGGGACTACAATCGGGTTGCAGAACTTCACATAGAATCCGGATGGGTGCCTAAAGGCACCCGAGTAGACGAATTCGAGGCTGCGATTCGCTCGGTTTGCGAACCTATCTTCAACAAACCGCTGAGCGAAATCTCATTTGGCCATTTTCTTCTAAGCCTGTTCCAGACCGCCCGGCGTTTCAATATGGAGATCCAGCCGCAATTGGTCTTGCTGCAGAAAACACTGCTCTACATCGAAGGACTGGGGCGCCAACTCTATCCCGAACTCGATCTCTGGTCCACCGCCAAGCCGTTTTTGGAACGCTGGACCACGGAGCAGATGGGGCCCGGCGGGTTCTCCAAAAGGCTGCGAAAAAATTTACCGCGGATCACGGAGTATGCTGCCGATGTGCCGCTGCTGATGCACAAGGTTCTCCGCGACGCCAGCGAAGGCCATCTCGAACTGCAAGTGAAATCTAATCAGCTGGAGAAGCTAGCAAGCGAGCTACGGTCAGGACACAAAAACACCGTGCAGGCTATCAGCGGAGGGGCCATGCTGATCTCCGGCGCATTGTTGCTAACCCTGGGCCCCAGCCTGTTATTGCCAGCGAGCGTGGTAATCGGCAGCGGCGTGGCCCTTGGCGTTGGAGGGGGGCTAATCCTGATGCGTGCCTGGTTCAGGACCTGACCAGAGCAGACTCTACCACCTGACGGCACGCAGAGCCCCGCAATATTTCGATCAGCTCCAAGGCAAACTCCATCGCGGTACCTGGCCCCCGCGACGTAATTACATGGCCATCCCGCACTACCGGCTCCGTGCTGATTTCCATGTTAGGGGCAATCACCTGATCCAATACGCCAGGATAACCAGTGGCCCGGTGACCATCCAGTATTCCGGCACTGGCCAGCACCTTTGGCGCGGCACAGATCGCGGCGGTATATCGCCCTGCCTCGTTCATTCGTTGCAGCAAGGCAGTAACCCGTGGGTCCCGTACCAGATTATCCGCCCCCGGCTGTCCCCCGGGGAGGATAACGATATCGAACTCTTCCTCTAACACTTCGTCGAGCAGACGATCCGGAAGCAACCGCACGCCCCTGCTGGCGGTTACCGGCCCAGCTGCCAAGCCAGCGGTGACAACCTCAACACCGGCTCGGCGCAGGAGATCGATAATCGTTACTGCTTCGAGTTCTTCACAACCTGTTGCGAGGGGGACGAGGGCTCTTGCCATATTTCACTGCTCCGTTGCAGGTGGATCAACTCCGACGCACTCACTAAATCGACGCCCAGAGACTCCAAGTGGGCCAACGCATATTCAAGTACCCGTATTGTTTCCGGATACGGGTGTCCGATACCAACCGCGAAACCTTGCTCCAGAGCTTTGTCAATCAGCCGCTGAAACTGTCGGTTGATCGATACCGGTGCCTTATCATTATCCAAAAATACATCCCGCCGGGTATTCGGTACACGAAACGCTTCCGCCTGTTCCTGGGCGACTGTTTCATGGGTGGTCCTACTGTCAATAAAATAGAGGTCGGGCCGCTCCTGCAACACCTCCATCAACCACGCCATGGCACCGGGGTGACGGGTTAGCAGGCTCCCCATATGATTATTGACGCCGGCAACATAAGGGACGGATGCCAATCCGTTTCTGAAAGTCGACTTAAAGTCCGTTTCGGTCATATGAAGCTTGAGGGCACCGGGTCCTAAATCGGTACCATCGTGCGCATCCATGGGAAGATGCAGCATGACCTCCTTACCTCGTTGATGGGCCGCTTCGGCAAGTGTGATCGCATAGGGGGTGTGAGGAAGAAAGGCATAGGTTAGTTTCCCCGGCAGCGCGATTGCTGCCTGACCGTGAACCAGGTGGTTTCCCATATCGTCGATTACCACCGCAATCACCGGTGGTCGAGCAGCGGCCAGGTTCGGAAGGCTGAGCGCCCAAACCAGCCACACAGCCCGCAAGCAGCACGTCCATGGGGATGAGCAGCCGCCTTTCATCAACCCCTGTTCTTCAAGATCTGGAGCCCCTTAAGTAGATTAAGCGCCTCGCTCAATTGATAGTCTTGCTCGGCGAGAGCCCGCTGCTGTACTCCCCCTGCCGATGTTTCCCGTTTCACTGATCGGGAACCACCGTTCTTTAGGTGTCCAGAGAGATCAGCCTCTTTAACCCTTGTGACGTCCGGAGTCTCCACCGCGGTGACCTTGACATCGGACAGCAGGATATCGGGGGTGATTCCCTCGGCCTGGATGGATCGCCCTGACGGAGTGAAGTAACGGGCTGTGGTCAGCTTGACTGCAGACTGCTCGCTGACCGGGATAATGGTTTGTACCGAGCCTTTGCCAAAACTCTGGCTGCCCATGATGACCGCTCGCTTGTGATCCTGGAGCGCGCCGGCAACGATTTCGGACGCCGACGCCGAACCCTCGTTAACCAGCACGACCATTGGCGCCCCTTCGAGTACGTCATCCGGTGCCGCGGTAAAGTCAAGCCGCGAGCTATCGTCACGGCCCATGGTATAAACGATGATCCCGTCGGTGAGAAAGGCATCACTCACTGCGACCGCCCCATTTAGCACCCCCCCGGGATTGTTGCGCAAATCCAAAACCAGACCTTGCAATTGGCCACCTGCCTCTTGTTTCAGTTTACCGATGGCCTCCAGCATGTCATCGGTGCTGCGTGACTGGAACTGCGAAATGCGTACATAGCCGAAACCGTCTTCAAGCATCCGGCTTCTGATGCTGACGACCTTTATTACATCCCGGACGATAGTCAGATTGATGGGCTTATCCACATTTTCCCGGACTATGGTCAACGTGATCGGAGTACCCGTCTTGCCGCGCATCAACTTGACGGCATCGTCCAGACCCATCCCCTTGACCGGCTTCTCGTCTAGGCGAATGATTAAGTCACCAGCCTTGACTCCCGCCTTTTGGGCCGGTGTGTCGTCAATCGGCGAAATTACCTTGATAAACCCGTTTTCCAAGCCTACCTCGATACCAAGACCACCAAATTCGCCACTGGTCCCTACCTGCAGCTCTTTGTATTCGTCGGCATCGAGATAAGCGGAATGGGGATCCAACCCGGTGAGCATGCCGCGGATAGCATACTCTAAGAGCACATCGTCCTGGACTGGCTCCACATAGTCTTGTTTGATGCGTCCGAAGATCTCGGCAAACGCCCGTAGCTCCTGCAACGGCAACGGTGCGCCGTTTTCCGCCCCGACCGCCTGGCCTTGATGGAAGGCACCCCACACCCACAGGGTCAGTAGCAGGGATACCAATAGTCTTCTCTGTGTTTTCATACGATTAATAACTCACTGCCGGCCAAGCCGGCGTATGCTCCCTAGCCCATCGTGGATCCATGATTGCCCAAACGCTTCGCAAGTGGCATAGCGCTATTGAGTAGGCCAATCAGCCCACGATCTGTACGCCGACACCAGCGGGTTGGATTGACTGGCTTCCCTTTGGCGCGAATACCAAAATAAACCCCACTCTCCGTTCTGCCGCCGGTGGTTCCAACCAACGCCAATGGCTCGCCGGCTTCGACCCACTCGCCGATCTCCTTGAAGAGACTCTGATTGTGTCCATAAAGCGTCATATAGCCATCACCGTGATCAACGATGACCAGTAATCCAAACCCTCGCAACCAATCCGCGAAGGCAACCCTCCCACGATGCACCGCCCTAACCTCCGCTCCTTCCGGAGCGGCAATCATCACCCCATCCCATTTGATACTGCCGCCCCTAGATTGCCCGAAACCCGCAATCAACCGACCTCTGGCGGGCCAATCTAGCTTGCCTTTAAGCGATTTGAATGGTTGAACACCCGTCTGCTCAAGCGGTTGCAGAATATTCGCTTCATGCAGTTTATTGACAAGATCCTGTAATCGTCGTTCATCCCGCTCCAGCTCACTCAGGCGCTGAGTCTTGTCACTGATTTCCTGCCCAAGCGCGGCAATTACCTGCTGTCGAGCCTGCCGGGTCTCTTCCAGCTGGGCCTGCTCCAGCAACTCACTTTCACTCAGCGTTTGCAACTGTTGCCGCTGTTCCTGCAGTCTCTCGGTGGTTTGCTCCAACGCCTTGACGAGTTCGTGGATCCGGGTCATCCGCTCGAGGCGAGCCCGATTGAAGTAGTCGTAATACACCAGCATGCGGCTGACTATTTCCGGATCCTGTTGGTTGAGCAAAATCTTTAGTCGCTCCTGGCGGCCCATGGCATAGGCCGCTCGCACCTGACGGGAAATCGCCCGTTGCTGCGCCTCAAGTCCCTTCTCAAACTGTACCTTCTCAGACTCGAGAGACCGCAATTGTGCATGCTTTGCTTCCAACTGCCCCGATATTTCAACCAACCGGCGCGTCCTCATCCCAATACTGCTCTCGGTAAGACGTAGCTCTTCGAGTAACTCGTTACGGCGGCGCTCGCTTTCACTCAAGTGAACCTTAAGGCCTTCGATTTCGACCTTGATATCCCTTAACCGTGACTCCTGGTCTCCGTCCTTCTCCAACGCCAATACATGGTTGACCCTTAAAAGAGTTAACCCAAGTGCCAGGATCACGCCCCAGGCCAGCCTTTTATTGAATCCAATCATGCGACTCAAAGATCGGCCCCGGATAACGGCGACCAGCCATCCCTCGGCCACCTACCACAATCGGGCCGCATGCCCCACCCCGATACCAGGCGTCCGCAACCGATTCTCGCTCGTTCACCCGCCTGCCTTCGGCGAAGGCTTCGCACAACCTCGGTTCCCGTCACCTCCATCCCGTTTCGTTACCGTCCGTGCAGCGGTCCACTGGGGTTCATGATGACTAGCTCACTCAATAATTCAACCATCTAACCCCTTGATTAAATGCGTATTAGAGCACCTTTCAAAGACTATTAATAGCAATTATGAAACGCACCGCCCGGAACCAAATGCGGAGTTAACTCCCTACCGCCACCGACGACCAATTACAGCACCAATAAAAAATCACTGGAAATCCCGTAAAATATCTAGCATATTATTTTATTAGCTCACTTTAACAGAGGTCCGCTGAATGGAAGACAAGTTTGGGAGTCCCAAAAAATTGGTACTCGATGCCGATACTGAGTTTGACAGCGAAGTCGACAACCTCTTCGCCGATGACGCCGATATCGAGCGCGCTTCCCGGTCTCTAAAAGCCATGTCTCACCCTCTGCGGCTAAAAATCCTTTGCACCCTGGGCGCCCAGGAAGTTAGCGTTCAAGATATTGTTGAACAGGTTGGCACTTCTCAAAGCAACATTTCCCAGCATTTAGCGATTCTACGGGACAAGGGAATACTGGCATCGAGAAAGGATGCCAATCGAGTCTATTACCGGGTAAGCGATTCGCGTACCTTGCAATTGGTCGGAATGATGCGCGAGGTTTTTTGTACCCACGCCCACTAGGTCATTAGTGGCGGATCCATACAAAAGGTCCGGCGTAACACCTTGATGGGAACAAGGCCGGTCTCTACCCCAGGCTGCCCCAATCTGGGTGAAGGTGGCGGCCAAGCCCACGCTAACTGAATCGCACCTGCGCTGTACTGCCAACAGATCACTGGGGTGGGACTCACCACACGGTTTCGATTTCAGCTCGGCGTCCCTGTGCGGTAAGATGCCCCTCCGGCTATCAATCTGAATCGAATACCCATGGAACAACTAATAGAATTTGCCTCCAACCATGTCTACCTGGTCGTTGCCCTCTTCGTGGTTTCGGCCCTGTTGGTTCATAATCTGATAACTGGGATGGATAAATCGTCCATTATGCCCCAGCAAGCCACCGAACTGATCAATCGAGAGGATGCTGTAGTCGTGGACGTGCGTCCAATGTCGGACTTCTCGTCCGGACATATCATCAATGCCATCAACATTCCCGTGAATGGCCTCCAGGGCCAGCTGCAACGTCTCGACAAGTATAAGAACCGGCCGCTTATTGTCGCTTGCCGCTCCGGGGCTCAATCATCGGGCGCCGCGCGGCAATTGAGGAAAGCTGGATTTGAACGAGTATTTAATCTTAGAGGCGGCATTCTTGCCTGGCAGAACGCAAACCTTCCTGTCAGCCGGAAAAAATAGCCTTCCCTTGTCGTTACCAACCAGACAGTGAGATCCGAGACATGAGCGAAAATAACCCAACAGATCAACCCAAACGTGAGTTCACGCTTCAACGAATTTACGTCAAGGATATCTCCTTTGAGACTCCCAATTCCCCAGCAATCTTCACCGAGGAATGGAAACCGGAGTCCAGCCTAAACTTGAACAGTAGCGTCAACAAACTGGATAACGACATCTACGAGGTGGTTCTTTCGATCACCGTTACCACCAAGGTTGGAGAGAAAACTGCGTTTTTGGTCGAGGTACAGCAGGCAGGCATCTTCGCGGTGAAGGGATTTCCTGACAACGAAATGGGGCACATGATGAGCGCTTATTGCCCCAACATCCTCTTTCCTTACGCCAGAGAGGTGGTATCGGATCTGGTAAACAAGGGTAGTTTCCCGCAGATGCTGCTTTCGCCTGTCAGTTTTGAAGCGCTTTATGCCCAACATCTGCAGCAGCAGGCAAATCAAAAACAGACTGCTTCCGACAAGACCCACTGACCGCTTTGGCTACCCGTAACGGGGGATCACACCCGGCGGTCATTGCCGTGCTCGGCGCCGGCTCCTGGGGAAGTGCTCTGGCGATATTGCTCTGCAGAAATGGAGCCGAAGTCAGACTGTGGAGTCATCTTCCCCAGCAGGTTGAACTGCTACGGCTTAAGCGGGAGAACCGCGAATACCTACCGTCGATTAAGTTTCCGGCGGCGCTTGTCCCAACCGCCGATCTCGCCTCCGCGGTTGCCGGTGCGAACGAAGTCCTGGTAGCGGTGCCAAGTCATGCTTTCCGGGATGTTCTGCAAGCAGCGAAACCGCTCTTGGACGCCCACACCACCCTGAGTTGGGCCACCAAGGGTCTGCAGCCGGGTACCGGCAAACTCCTCCATGAAGTTGCCGACGAAATCTTGGGAGGTCGGTCCACGGCGGTTGTATCCGGTCCCAGTTTTGCCATGGAGGTCGCACGCGGGCTGCCAACCGCGCTGACGGTGGCCTCGCGATCCAGCTCACATGCCTCCCGCATGGCCGGGTATCTCCATTCCGAATCCTTTCGTGCCTACACCAGCAACGATATCACCGGCCTAGAGATTGGTGGAGCATCTAAGAATATTATGGCCATCGCGGCCGGTATTGCGGACGGACTGGGATTTGGAGCCAATACCCGCGCGGCGCTGATCACCCGTGGACTAGCCGAGATCATGCGGCTGGGATTAGCCTTGGGAGGACGGCCTGAAACATTGATGGGGTTGGGAGGCCTGGGAGATCTGGTATTAACCTGTACCGACGATCAATCCCGTAACCGGCGGTTGGGGCTGGCATTGGCTCGGGGGAATTCTCTGGAAGCGGCACTCCAGACGATTGGACAAGAGGTAGAAGGAGTAGCTACCACCAAGGCGGTACGTCGACTGTCCCTGGGCATGAGAGTTGAAATGCCTATTACGGAGCAAACCTATCGGGTGCTCTACGATGGACTTCCACCCGAAACTGCCGTGAGAGCGCTGCTGGAACGACGCCCGAAGCAAGAGTCTTCCTGACCCCCGGTTCAGGCAAAATCCTGCTGCCGCCATGCCTCGTAAAGAATTATCGCAACCGCGTTGGATAGATTGAGGCTGCGACTGGCGGACTGCATGGGTATGCGGATGATCTGCCCCGCTGGCAGCGCATCCAGTAAACCCTGGGGGAGCCCCCGACTTTCCGGTCCAAATAACAACAGGTCGTTCGGTGAATAGCGTACCTTATCGTAGCGGACCTTGCCCCGTGTGGAGCAAGCGATTATCCGCACACCATCCACGGCGGCGAAGAATTTGTCCAAGGAATGATACTCATACACCCGAGCGAGGTCATGATAATCCAGACCCGCGCGGCGCAGATATCGGTCTTCCAATTGAAATCCAAGGGGGTGGATCAGGTGAAGCCTGCTGCCACTGTTGGCGCACAGGCGTATGATATTACCCGTATTTGGCGGGATCTCGGGTTCGTACAATGCAATATTGAACACCTGGAGCAGTCCGTAATGACAAGCGTAATTACTGAAATTGGATACTACCGATGACGATTTTGACACCCGACCCACGCCTGGCGGTGGATTTTTGTGGGCTTAGGTTCAATTCACCCCTAGTGCTGCTGTCAGGGTGCGTCGGCTTCGGCGAAGAATATACACGGGTAAAGGGCTTTTCAAACCGTGATGCAGGGGCCGTTTGCCTGAAGGGCACCACATTGGCTCCCAGGTTGGGTAATTCTCCCCATCGTATCTGTGAAACCCCCCAAGGCATGCTCAATGCGATCGGCCTGCAGAACCCGGGGGTTAATTGGGTGGTAGATGAAATCCTGCCTTCCCTGGATTTTTCGGAAACCCGCTTCATCGCCAACGTCTCGGGGTCCACCGTGGAGGAATACGAAGCGGTAACTCGCCGCTTCAACGACTCCCCTATTGACGCCATCGAGATCAACATCTCCTGTCCTAACGTTAAAGAGGGCGGCGTAGCTTTTGGGAATGATCCGGCGATGTCCGCCCGGGTGGTCGAGGCATGCCGACGAGTCACCGACAAGCCCCTGATCACCAAGCTCTCCCCTAATCAAACCGATATCGCCGCCAATGCCCGAGGATGTATCGAGGCGGGCAGCGACGCCTTCTCCGTTATCAACACACTGATGGGGATGGCCATCGATATCGAAAGCCGCACACCGGTCATCGGTAACAACCAGGGAGGGCTATCAGGGCCGGCGATCAAGCCTGTTGCGCTGCTGAAGGTCCATCAAGTCTATCAAGTATGCCGAGCGCACCGGATTCCTATCATCGGACAGGGGGGGATATGCAGTGCCGAAGACGCCCTGGAGTTTCTGATCGCCGGCGCCACGGCCGTCGGAGTAGGCACCGCGCTGTTTTATGATCCACTGATCTGTACCAAGATCAACCAAGGGATCTCGAATTATCTGGAGCGCCACGGCATGGATTCTGTAGCGGCCCTGATCGGCAGTTTGTCCCTGCATAACCCGGGGTCGGTAAAGTGCACCGGCTGAAATAAGGCCGCGATATCCCCGGGGACCGTATAATCTGGTTTTGCCTTTTACATTAACCTTCCATAGGTTATTGTCGATAAAGTATATGACCGGAACTTGAGACTATCTGACCATGACCATAGGACCCACCGCAAACAGACCGGAGACTGACGTCCTAAGAAGCTTTACGCCCCTAGCAGAGTTAGGGGATGTTCAAATTGACCATCTCGCGCGACAAGTTGAGGTGGAGCAGGCACCGGCCGGACGCCTGTTAATCAAACGCGGTAGTGACCAAGAATATTCATTTTTCCTTATCTCAGGAGAGCTTCGTCTGCGTGCGGGAGATGGCCGAATCAAGGACATGAAGGCCGGAGACAGTGCTGCCCTCAGCCCAATCGCCCAGTTGATTCCCCGTCAGTACGACGTTCTATCCCTCAGTCCCGTACAGTTTGTTCGTATCAGCAAGTTTCTGATGGACGAGATAAGAGCACTGGGCGGCACCGAGTCATCTAGGGAAAGTAGTTACCAGGTCAGCGGAGACCAAGAAGGCGAGTTGTCGGAGTTCGAGGACCAGATCTCTTACCAGTTTTTGAGGGACCTCGAACGGGACGCGTTGCAACTGCCGAGTCTCCCGGAAGTTGCGGCCAGAATAGGAAAGGCGTTGAAGGACGACATCAGCGATGCCGCCACCATCGCGGAGATGATCCAGACCGATCCGGTAATTACCGCAAAGCTAATCAAAGCCGCCAATAGCGCGATGTATGGACGGCGCACGCCGGTCGAGACCTGTGCCGGAGCAGTGGTACGGCTTGGCTCCGAAGTTACCCACAAATTGGTGCTTTCCTTTGCTCTGCGGGAATTGTTTCAATGTGAATCTAGCCTCTTGCAACAACGCATGCAGGAACTCTGGAAACACAGTACCCATGTTGGCGCCATATGTTACGTGCTGGCAAAGAAAGATGGCCGATTCAATCCAGAGCACGCCATGTTGGTGGGGCTACTTCATGACATTGGGGTGGTGGCCGTATTGAATTATGCCAACGGGATCCCCCTCGAGATGCGCCAGCCCGAGGTGATTGACCGTGCCTGCAAGCGGTTGCGTGCCCAAACCGGCAGCCTGATTCTACGTAAGTGGGGATTTCCGCCAGAATTTATTGTTGCCGCACTGGAGGGCGAAGACTGGACCCGCAACCAGGGTAATGCACCCGACTATTGTGATTTGGTGATTATCGCTCAGTTGCATAGCTTCGTCGGTACCGACAAGGCTTTTTCCGCGCCGGCGATTAATGAGGTTCCCGCCCACTCCAGGTTAGCTTTAGGCGAGCTAACCCCCCGTCTTAGCCTCAAGATACTGGATGCCGCAAAGGAACAGATCGTGCACGCCCAGTCCCTGCTTAATCTGTAATAGAGAGTGCGCCTATCTCAGCGCAATGGGACAGTCTCCGAAATATCCGCTGAGCATGCTGCTGCTGGCCGTGTCGTTCGTCGCCAACGCCGCTCAGTCCACTCTAATCCCGCTTGATCCCCGCCCCAGGGCGCCTGCATTCACCCTTACCGATACCAAAGGCAACACCATTAGTTTGGATGATTTTCGGGGGCAAATTCTGGTAGTAAACTTTTGGGCCACTTGGTGCCCCCCCTGTCTGGAGGAGATGCCCTCCATAGAGCGGGGCGCGCAATGGCTAGCGAAGTATAACGGCCACTTCGTGGCAATCAACTTCGGTGAGCAGCCGGAAGCCGTCGCTGAATTTCTGAAGGACTTGCCTCTTGGTATTCGGGTACTGCTCGATTCAACAGGTACGGTGGCGGCCGCTTGGGGTGTCAATAGGCTTCCAGTTACATTTGTAATTGATCCCGAGGGGCGCATCGCCTACCTTGCCCTGGGTGCGCGGGACTGGTCACAGCCCGCCTTGCTAGTGCCTATCCGCGCCCTCGGTCTGGACAGGAACTAGCGGTAGTTATTCAACACCATCAACACCGAAAGTGTTCGATATAACGGGGACGGTCTTCCATCTGTAGTTTGACCCCCCCCGCCGTAATCACCAACCGCCGCTCGCTTCCTTCAAATCCCAAATTACAGTGGGCGCGCCCTCGGCTTGCTAAAGGTATAGGAACCATATCCCGGTAGGTATAAATATTCTCCGTCAGGTCACCCCCGGTGCAGACCCGGGGGAAATCCGGGCAATCACCCTCGATAGCGGCATCATAAAACTCCAAGTCGCCCACCTGCCACCAGCGGGTCCGCTCTGACGAGCCGGTCATCGTCTTGATAATATAGGCGCGGGAAAAGCGGATAATCACCACCCCACCTTCCGATAGGGTCAGACTTTCAACCTCCGAACCAGGTAACTCAATACTGCTGGTATCCATAGCACAACTCCAAACTTCCGCACAATAAAGCCAGCAATCTGTGGCTTGGGCTGCACCCCCAACTGGCCATCGGGGGTACGTCAACCAAATATGAGATCCGCATTATAGGGCCCTACTGGATTTGGATTAATGACGCCGCTGGTGTTGATCACGCTCAGTGTCCAGCGGGTTAAGCTACCCGAGATCGGGAGTGCTATCCAAACCCAGTTCCCGTATCTTTCGGGTCAGCGTGTTTCTACCCCAACCGAGCAGCTTGGCGGCATCCTGCCGGCGGCCACCCGTTTGCTCCAGCGCCACCTCCACCATCACGCATTCAAAAGCGGGGATCGCCTCCTGAAGCAGGTTGTTTTGCCCCCCTGACAGCCGCCTTCTCGCCCAGTTGCGAAGATGATTACGCCAATCAGTGCCTGCCTCCACCTCTCGATCCCGGTTTTTTACCTCGGGAGGTAAATCCTCCACATGGATCTCACGGCTGGATGCCATGACAGTAAGCCAGCGCGCCATATTTTCTAACTGCCGGACATTACCTGGCCATTCCAACCTTTGCAGTTTGGCCAATGCTTCCGGTAACAAGACCTTGCTTTCTACCTTTAACTCATCCGCTGCAGCAACCAGAAAATAGTTCATCAGCAGGCCGATGTCCTCCCGCCGCTCCCGGAGCGAAGGCACCTGGATCCGGATAACATTCAGACGGTGAAAAAGATCTTCCCGAAACTGACCGTCCTTGACTCGTTGCTCCAGATTCTGGTGAGTGGCGGCGATAATTCGAACATCCACGGACACCGGCTCATGCCCCCCCACGCGATAAAACTCGCCGTCTGCCAATACCCGCAACAAGCGAGTCTGCAGCTCAGGGGGCATATCTCCGATCTCATCCAGAAAGAGCGTGCCGCCATCCGCTTGTTCGAAACGGCCCAGCCGCCGGGTTTGCGCTCCGGTGAAAGCGCCGCGCTCATGGCCAAACAGTTCAGACTCCATGAGATCCCTAGGTATTGCCGCCATATTTAGCGCAATGAACGGCGACTTCGATCTAGGACTGTGACGATGCAACGCTTGGGCAACAAGCTCCTTGCCGGTTCCAGACTCGCCGTTTATCAGCACGGTGATATTGGAACGGGCCAGGCGGCCGATAGCCCGAAACACCTCCTGCATTGCAGGCGCTTCGCCAATGATATCCCTGCTTCCGGGTGCAGCTTCCTCCCTTTCCTGTCTGCCGCCACGGCTCTTTCGGCAAGCCCGGGTCACCTGTTCGATGGCTTCATCGACGTCAAATGGCTTGGGCAGATACTCGAAGGCACCACTATTGTAGGCCGTAACGGCACTCTCCAGATCGGAATGGGCAGTCATGATAATTACCGGTAAATCTGGATACAGCCGATTGATCTCAAGTAACAAAGAAATTCCGTCCAGGCCCGGCATTCGGATATCCAATACAATTGCGTCGGGAAGATCGTGGGACAACCCCTCCATCACCCCCTCGGCGCTTGGATAGCAAGTTACCTCCATACCAGCCTTTTGTAAGGCCTTTTCGAGTACCCAGCGGATAGACCGGTCATCATCGATGACCCAAACACGGTTACTTCTTGACATGGGGATTTTCCACCGGCAGTAAAACCGAGAACAACGTTTTTCCTGGCTTACTTTCACATTCGACCAGGCCACCATGAAGGTTGATCAATGACTGGGAAATGGAGAGTCCCAACCCCATTCCTCCTTCGCTACCCGTAACCATGGGATAGAAAATTCTCTCGCGGATCTGTTCCGGGATACCGGCCCCGTTATCCTCGATGAGGATCTGAACCACAAGCCTGTGACGCTGCTGGCCGATGGTAAACTGCCGCAATATCCGGGTGCGTATTACGATACGACCGTTTTCCACTTGTCCGGCCGCTCTGGCGGCGTTCTGCAAAATATTCAGTAACGCCTGAATGATACTCCCACTGTCCAGTTTGAGATCCGGAATACTCGGATCGTAATCCCGCTCTATAGGTAGCCGTTCCCCATATTCGGCGATCACCAGATGACGAACCCGCTCGAGCAGGACATGGATATTGGCCAAGGAGAGCTGGGGTAGCCGGTTTGGCCCGAGCATCTTGTCAACAAGGAGTTGCAAGCGATCCGCCTCATCGATGATGATCTGAGTATACTCTCCCAGCGCGGGATCGTTCAGTTCCCTCTCAAGCAGCTGCGCCGCCCCTCGCAATCCGCCAAGGGGATTCTTTATTTCGTGGGCCAACCCCCTGATCAGGTCCCTGGTTGCCTGATGTTGCTGCAATAGATGTTCCTCTTTACTGATTCGCAGATGGCGGTCGATCTGCTGGAGTTCGACCAGCAATCCCAGCCCGCCGTCCCGGTCGCTAAGGGGAATCACCGTACAATCGACTGTCGCCGTCCGGTTGTCGGGCAACGACAATGCCAATTCGCGCTCGGTGAACAGGCGACCGGTTCGAAGTGATCGGCGAAGATTGCGTTCCGCTAACCCCCCGGGGCATTGCACCATATCGCCGGCGTTCAGGCCGACCATGTGCCGGGCACTGGCCGCGAACAAAACCTCGGCGGCAGGGTTCATGTAGACCAGCTTAAGGTTCTGATCAAACAACAGAACCACGCTATTCAAATTATCGAGAATCCGTGTCTTATCGATGTTCATGGTGGTAGCGGGGCTGTTCATTCTAAACCACCTAGCAAGAAATGCACCAAGTTGGCTCAGGTCGTCAGTTATCCCTGTAAGACTCTGATTCGACACCGGGAAGGGACTGGAAAGCGCGGAATCTGATCACCCCTCACCAGCAATACATGCACCATCTTAGTGCATATTTTATTCGGTGCAAAATGAAGGGGACGGCTTGACGGGTAAAACGATACAGGCGCCAACACCGGCGCCCGGTCCGCTAGGAGAGATGGTCCCTCATCCGCCGCCGAATGGTTGAACTTTGGGTGCGGCGATTCGCAGGAGATGAAAGCTAATGGTTTCCGAACGTTTCAGTTCTTCACCATTTGCGTCCACAACCCCAACGCCCAGCGTATGTGTACCCCGATCGACCTCTTGCAGACTGATCTGGGTGCTATCTAAGTCATCAGAGGCCTGGGTTCCATCCAGATAAACCCTTATCTTGTGACCCGCCCGGAGGCCAGGTATAAGCTCAACGGATATGTTGACCTGACCCTCGTTCGAACGGATCGGTTCATCCGGGCTGGGAGAGACGATCGCGATACTGTCGTAGGCCCCCGCCACTCCCTGTTCGTTATCACCGTCATTCGACGGACTGCCGGCAGTCGAGTCCGGTAACGAAGGAGGTGTATAGACCGTGCTCTCCCGCAATTGAATCTCTTTGGCACCCGAAACCGGCTGGTCCGAAAAATGTACCTGGCCCTGGTCATCGACCCATTGATATACCCCCGAGAGCACTACTCCAGGAGCGCACAAAAGCAGCATAATAAGCGTCGTTTTCATAACGCTAAAGAATAGCCCAGGGTATGGCCCACAACAATGGTACTAACCGACGAACGGTCGGTTTAGCCGATGAGCAAAAAAAAAGCGCCTTCATGAGAAGGCGCTTGAGTTCATGGCGTGAATTAAAGGCTGTAATACATATCGAATTCCACGGGATGGGTGGTCATGCGCAAGCGTGTCACCTCTTCCATCTTCAGGCGGATATATCCATCGATCAGATCATCGGTAAAAACACCGCCGGAAGTTAAAAACTCACGGTCTGAATTTAGGCAGTCAAGCGCTTGGTCCAGGCTATGACAAACCGTGGGTATTGCCCTCGCTTCCTCTGCCGGCAAATCGTAAAGATCCTTATCCATAGCCTCCCCGGGATGGATCTTATTTTGGATGCCATCGAGCCCGGCCATCATCATGGCTGAGAATGCCAAGTAGGGATTGGCGGTCGGATCAGGGAAACGAACCTCGATACGACGCGCCTTGGGGCTGGATACCCAAGGAATGCGGATGGATGCCGACCGGTTGCGTGCCGAGTAGGCTAACATTACCGGTGCCTCAAATCCGGGAACCAAGCGCTTGTAGGAGTTGGTCGAGGCATTGGTGAAGGCATTCAAAGCTCGGGCATGCTTGATAATCCCGCCGATATAATAGAGTGCGGTTTCGGATAGGCCACCGTACTGATTCCCGGCAAAGAGATTCTCTCCGCCTTTTGCCAGCGACTGGTGCACATGCATACCCGAACCATTGTCGCCCACCAGGGGTTTAGGCATGAAAGTGACCGTTTTGCCATAAGCATGGCCGACATTCTGGATCACGTACTTCATGATCTGGTTCTCGTCGGCGCGCCTTACCAATGTATTGAACCGAGTGCCGATCTCGCACTGCCCGGCAGTGGCCACTTCGTGGTGGTGGACCTCAACCGGTACGCCCATCTCTTCCAGGGCCATGCACATCGCTGCCCGAATATCATTCAGGGAGTCCACGGGGGGAACCGGAAAATAGCCTCCCTTGAGCTTGGGTCGATGGCCAATGTTGCCGTCCTCGTACACCCGTTCCGAGTTCCACTCCGCTTCATCGGAATCGATCTTATAAAAGGCTCCAGACATGCTCGCGCCATAGCGCACATCATCAAGGATGAAAAACTCCGGTTCAGGACCGAAGTAGGCCGTATCCGCGACACCGGTTGATTGCAGGTAAGCCTCGGCACGCTTGGCAACCGAACGGGGATCCCGCTCGTAACCCTCCATGGTGGTCGGCTCCAAAATATCGCAACGGATATTCAGCGTTGCTTCGTCGGTGAACGGATCCATCACCGCACTATCCTGATCGGGCATAAGCACCATGTCTGATTCGTTGATGCCTTTCCACCCCGAGATGGAAGAACCGTCGAACATCTTGCCATCGGTGAACAAATCGTCATCGATTACCGCGGCCGGCATTGATAGGTGCTGCTCCTTACCGCGGGTATCAGTGAAACGGAGGTCAACAAACTTCACATCGTTATCTTTTATCATTTTCAAGACTTTCGAGGCCATGATGTTCTCCAGCTACAAAAATTGTAAATTCAGGCCGTACTAGCTACTAACGGCGGTTGATCGAAACAGGCTCAGCGGGACAAAGGGGTCCTGTCTGGCAAAAAATCTCCACAGTGCCAAGCAGAAAATGTGCCACTGCGAAGAAGGAATCCGGTGAGGCTTATATTGCATTTCTATTGCAGTAGGCAAATCCCTTTTAAAAACAATCCGCTCTTATGAAGTGGCGATACTATATCAAGTGCAATCCAACGCCCAACGTCCGCCCGCTAGATCACGTTCTCAAGTCTGAACAGGCGGTCAATGCCCCAATACAACGCATGTCCCGGTGCATATGCCCTATAGTGGTGCATAGGGTCTCAGGGGGCATCGAAAACCTGCGCACGAGACCGTGCCTGCCGGTCGAGGCTCCGGTAATTTCTTTACCAAAATAAAGCGCGCTAACCATAGTAAATCCGCACACTGCCAAACTGATCCAATGGCTCTATTTTACTCTGCAGCGCCGCGGCCAGCCGATTGGTCGATTCCCGGTCTTTGAAGTCTTCCAGGGAAAAGAAGATATCCACGTCGATCTTTCCGCTCAAGTAGTGAAGGACCAGCCGCTTAGCATTAGAGGAAGCCGGCATGTCTTGCCAGCATTTTTCTAAGATAGACTCGGCCTCTTCCCTGAGCGGCAAACCTCGGCTGGGAGTAGCAACCTCATCGTCTTCCGGATCGATATGCACGGTGACATCCGTTATCTCCTCGACATCTTCCTGCAAACGGTCGATCACCATCTGACCTATCATATGACCTTCCGAAACACTCAACCGGGGATTGACCAACAAATGCACATCGGCAGAAGCCTGCCCCGCACTCAGGCGGGTGCGCAACATGTGGATCTCCTCGACTCCGTCCACCGAGCGGATGACCCTACGAATCTTTTCCAGTCTTTCCTCTTCGAGCCCGGCATCGGCAAGCTCCTGAACCGCCGGCCAACTGAGTTCCCAGCCGATATGGGCAATCATCAAGCCTACGATAAACGCAGCAATTGAATCCAGGTAAGGTAATCCGGCCATGGTCCCGCCTACCCCTACCAGGACAACGATCGAAGAAACCGCGTCGGATCGATGGTGCCAAGCGTTAGCCCGCAACATATCCGACTTAGCGCGCTTGGCAACCCGGATGGTGTAATGGTAGAGCCACTCCTTGGCAAGCACTGAACCAAAAGCCACCACCAGCGCCAAACTACCGGGTACCAGCAGACGCTCGGGAGAAAACAGCCGGCTGGCCGCGTCCCATGAGATACCAACGGCAACCAAGATCAACAACAACCCCAAGCCCAGAGTAGCCAATGTTTCGAAGCGGCCATGCCCGTACGGATGATCACTGTCCGGCCCCTGGGCGGCATGGCCGGCCGCGAACCAGACCAACACATCGGACAAAAGATCGGAAAGCGAATGAACACCGTCCGCTACCAGCGACTGGGAATGGGCCAACCATCCGAATGCAATCTTCACAACCGATAGCACGATATTGACCACTGCCCCGACGAGGGTCACCTTCCGAGTCGCTACAACCCGTTCGGAAACTACCGGTCTTGCCTCAGTCATGGGTTTCCCACCTCCAAAATCACGATTATCTCATCCCCTTCGGTACGTGTTTCCAATATGTGATGCCCATTGATGCGGCACCACGCGGGAATATCGTGAAGTGCTCCCGGGTCGGTGCATACTGCCTCCACCCGAGTACCGGGCATTAGCGCCGCCACCTTATCCTGAACCCGGATAACCGGCAACGGACAAAGCAAACGCCTGGCATCTACTACTACCTTGCTCATAAATACCAGCCCTCAGGCACCTCTGACGGGGAGAGTGGCTTAACCGCCAACCGGTAGGAATGGCCCTCGAGGTCTCTCACTTCGAGCTCAACTCGTGGGCTTTCCCTACCCTTTCCGTAGCGGGCTACTAGCCGCGAGGCCAGCTCGATATCATCGAAACTTGGCTCTCCATCAATCAGGGCTAGCGGCCCAGGATGGCTGATACTCTCGATATTGATGTATTGATTTCGATAACCTTTCAGGAAATTACCCTCGCCCTCCTCTCGGGAGATAATCACCTTGAAATGAGGACGGGGGCGCAGATGCCTGCCAACTTTTAACAACATGATATCGTCCAGCTCATATTGCTTGGTACCTCTGGATGCCCATAAATCCGCTAACTTCGCAGCGTAGCGGGCGTCCGTGAGAAAACAGCAACCACCTGCCGGTTGGGCATATTCCAGAAAGCCAAACTGGCTAGCCAGTGCCATTTGGGGTTTCCGGCTGCGGCCGGAAAACCCGTACAACCGTTCGCGATCAACCCATCCCTCCCGCTCGGGACGGCTCGGCGGAAGATTTTTGGCACAGAGTGGGCGTAACAATAGATCCTCTGCCCCAGATTCCCTTGAAACCACGGGCATGGTGTCCTTGCGCTGGGACATGGGACGTTGTCCGATGACTTCACCGGTAACCACAAAATCGAATCCGTGGTCACGTACCCAGTGGTGCGCCTTGTTAACCATGAAGATCTTACAATCCAGGCAGGGATTAAGATTTGCCCCATATCCATGCCGCGGATTGAATACCACCTCCTTGTACTCTTCAATAATATCGATTATATGCAGCCTGATACCAAGCTGCTCGGCCACCCAAAGCGCATTGTTGCGTTTTGGCTTTGCATGATCTTGTTTACGTATGGCGTGGGTGTGTCCCTCGACACAGAATCCCGTAAAGAAATTAATCCCCTCGACATAAATGCCCTGCTCCTGCATCACTCTCGCAGCCAGCAACGAGTCGAGACCGCCGGATATTAGCGCAATGGCTTTACGTTGTGATGGCATACGGGAGATCTTCTCGGCAAAAGATGACGTGTATTTCTCGGCACGGCCTATTCTAGCAACTGCAGCTCATGAGGTGGATACCCGTCTGTTATTGGACGTAACGGACAATACGGCCACAAACCCTGCCATTGGGCGTTGGCCAAATCCACGTGGCAGCCGATATAATTGGCGTTTGCTAAATCGCTGATAATCAGGGCCCTATTTTGAATACGTCAATGACTAGTAGCAATCTGGATATTTCCACGTTTCAAGGTCTTATCATGGCTCTGGAAAGGTATTGGGCTGATCAAGGCTGTGTCTTACTGCAACCTTACGATATGGAAGTAGGCGCCGGCACTTTTCATACCGCCACTTTTCTCCGTTCCATCGGGCCCGAACCCTGGAACGCCGCGTATGTTCAACCCTCGCGCCGGCCCACGGACGGCCGCTATGGCGACAACCCCAACCGTCTACAGCACTATTATCAGTACCAGGTGGTAATGAAGCCTTCCCCGCTAATGTTTCAGGATCTCTATCTCGGGTCACTGGAAATGCTGGGCATAGATCCGAAAGTGCACGATATCCGATTTGTGGAGGACAACTGGGAGTCACCCACATTAGGAGCCTGGGGACTGGGCTGGGAAGTTTGGTTAAACGGCATGGAAGTGACTCAATTCACGTACTTCCAACAAGTGGGAGGTTTGGATTGCCGACCCGTCACCGGCGAAATCACCTATGGACTGGAGCGTATTGCCATGTATCTACAAGGTGCGAAAAGTGTTTTCGACTTAGTATGGACCAAAGGTCCCCAGGGCACTGTGACCTATGGCGATGTGTTCCACCAAAATGAAGTGGAGCAATCCGCGTTCAACTTCGAACATGCCGATGTGGATTTTCTCTTTAATTACTTTGATCAGTGTGAAAAGGACAGTACCAAGCTGATCGAGCTGGCTTTGCCATTGCCTGCCTACGAACAAGTTCTCAAGGCGTCCCACGCCTTCAACCTGCTTGATGCGCGCCACGCCATATCGGTCACAGAGCGGCAACGGTACATATTGCGGGTCCGCACCCTGGCAAGAGCGGTGGCCCAAGCGTATTACGAAGCCCGGGAGCAACTCGGTTTCCCAATGTTGAGTAGCGCCCAGGAGGACCCCAATGGTTGAAAGCGCCGATCTATTGTTTGAGCTTGGTACCGAAGAGCTGCCGCCTACCGCGTTAAAAACGCTATCTGAGTCGCTCACCACCGAATTCGTAACAGGGTTGGAAAAGGCCGGTTTGGCCCACGGGGCGGTGCAGAGTTTCGCCACCCCACGCCGACTGGCGCTGATAGTGAAGGAGTGTGCTACTCGGCAACCCGATCGGGAAATCGAGCGCCGGGGACCAGCCCTGCAAGCGGCCTTCGACACCCATGGAAACCCCACGAAGGCCGCCGCCGGATTTGCTCATTCCTGTGGAACCTCGGTAGACCGGCTTGGCCGGCTTGTCACCGAAAAAGGTGAATGGCTGGTGCATCGTATTCAGGAGCAGGGTAAGGCTGCCGACCAGTTGTTACCGTCGATTGCGGAACACGCCCTGAATCGGCTGCCGATTCCCAAGCGCATGCATTGGGGTAACTCCGAGGCACAGTTTGTCCGACCAGTACATTGGCTTTTGTTTATCCATGGTGACCGGGTGGTTCCCTGCACCATCTTGGACGCGACGGCCGGCAACCACACCTATGGCCATCGGTTTCACTATCCCCTTGCTATTGAGATTGGCGGTGCGGATGACTACAGCCGGCGTCTTGAAAATCCCGGTCATGTCATCGCGAATTTTTTCACCCGCAAAGAGCAGATCCGGTCACAGGTAAAAAATACCGCCGATGCGCTTGGCGCGATCGCTCCAATCGATCCTGAGCTACTTGATGAGGTTACCGCCTTGGTCGAGTGGCCCTCACCGATCGTTGCCGGCTTTGAAGAAAAATACCTGGCCGTCCCTCCCGAAGCACTGATTCTCAGTATGAAGAAGCACCAGAAATACTTCCATCTGGTAGACGGGGAAGGAATGCTCATCAACCACTTCATCACCATAGCTAATCTGGATAGCCCCACCCCGGAAGTCATTAAAGAGGGAAACGAAAGGGTAATCCGGCCCCGGCTGAGCGACGCCATGTTTTTCTGGGAACAAGACGGTAAGCAAAGCTTGGAGGATCGCTTGGAATCCTTAAAAGGAGTGGTCTTCCAGGCCAAGCTTGGGACGCTGCACGACAAGTCGGTACGGGTGGCAAAACTGGCCGCGTGGATAGCCCAACACATTGGCGGTGATGAACAACTGAGCTACCGTGCCGGCTTGTTAAGCCGCTGCGATCTAATGACCAGCATGGTGGGGGAGTTTCCTGATATGCAGGGCGTAATGGGACGCTACCAAGCAGGGCGTGACGGTGAAAACAAGGAGCTGGCGCAAGCCATGGATGAATTCTATATGCCGCGTTTTTCTGGCGACAGGTTGCCCCAGTCCCCCACCGGCATTTCCGTTTCGCTGGCTGAGCGTATTGATACCTTGGTTGGTATTTTCGGAATCAACCAACGACCGACAGGTGACAAGGATCCCTTCGCGTTAAGGCGCGCGGCCTTAGGCGCACTTAGAATACTCAAAGAGCATGCTCTGCCAATTGATCTCCGGGAATTGCTGACTACCGCGGTGACAAACCTCGGAGAACGGATACCGACTGATAACCTGGTAAGGGATGTATATGACTTTGCCCTTGAACGCCTTAAAGGAATCTATCAGGAACAAGGAATCCCGGTTGATGTGTTCGAAGCAGTAGCCACGGTCAAACCCAAATCTATTGTGGATTTTGACCGTCGTATCAACGCTGTTATCGCCTTCAAGGCCTTACCGGATGCCACCGCACTCGCCGCTGCCAACAAGCGTATCCGAAATATCTTGAAGAAGACGGTTACCGATAGCGAAGCGGTTGATTCAGGGCTCTTCGAAAGCGCGGAGGAAGAAACACTCCACCAACAGGTGCTTATTAAGGAGGCAGAAATTGAACCGTTTCTGAAAACCTATCAGTACGAGAAAACCCTGGTGTCTCTGGCCGCGCTTAGAGAGTCAGTCGACCGGTTCTTTGACCAAGTTATGGTGATGGCTGAGAACGAAGCAGTTCGAAGCAATCGGCTGGCTCTGCTGGGGAAACTGAATCGACTGTTTCTACGGGTTGCCGATATCTCCAGGATTTGACAACTTTCCGGTACGCCGGACGCTGCATTATGGCCGAAGGGTCGAGAAGCAGATCTCCAGTGCATGCCTAACTGCTACTTTAGTCGCGAATACAATCAATGTAAGTGAGCGCTCACTGGCGTGAAAATTTATGAAACTACTGGTTCTTGATAGAGATGGGGTCATCAATGAGGACGCGGACGAATTCATCAAGACCCCGGATGAATGGCAGCCGATACCAGGCAGCCTGGAAGCGATAGCCTTACTTAACCGCTCAGGCTACCGAGTCGTTATTGCCACTAACCAGTCTGGACTTGCCAGGGGTCTGCTAGACTTACAGACCTTGCACGAGATTCATCGGAAGATGCATCACCAGCTTGAGAAGGTTGGAGGCCATATTGATGGCATATTCTTCTGTCCTCATGGCCCAAACGATAATTGTCCCTGCCGTAAACCGAAACCCGGGCTACTTGTACAAGCCGGTGAAAGATTCTTCTTGTCTCCATCGGACATGCTGGTCGTCGGCGATAGCTTGAGAGACTTGGAAGCCGCCCAATCTATCGGTGCTAATGCAATCTTGGTGCTTACGGGAAAAGGTGGGAGCACCCGCGAATTGCTCGGCGAACGAACGGTGCCAATCTATCGAAATCTCTCAGAAGTAGCCAAGAGCCTCATCAACAAGTCGCTGGTATTTTAGCGCAGATGATACTTATTCGTTCCTCGATCTATTTTCTTTCGCTGGTCATCAGCACGGCTCTCTTTGGGCTGATACTCGCAGTGATTGGCTGGGTATTGCCGTTTCGTCACCGCTCCCTGATTGCAAACCTGTGGGGGTATCTTAATCTTAAGCTCATGAAGTGGCTGTGCGGGCTGGATTATCAACTGTCCGGACAAGAGAACATCCCGGTGGAAAATGCGATTGTGCTTTCCAAGCACCAGTCGGCATGGGAGACGATTGCCCTGCGCTGGTTGCTGCCGACCGAGCAAACTTGGGTGTTAAAGAGAGAGCTTATGTGGATACCCATATTTGGTTGGGCACTGGCCGCCAACCAACCAATCGCGATCAACCGTGGCGCAGGCCGGGAAGCGGCCGCTCAGATTATCTCCGAGGGTAGCAAGCGGCTTAAACAGGGACGCTGGGTCGTGATCTTTCCCGAAGGAACTCGAGTCGCACCGGGCTCTCGAAAGAAATACGGGATTGGCGGTGCGCTGCTGGCTAAGAAGACAGGCTATCCTATTCTCCCCATTGCGCATAATGCCGGGGTTTTCTGGCGTCGGAGGGGACTAAAAAAGTATCCTGGTACGATCCACGTCGTCTATGGCCCAGTAATCAACACCAAAGGACTGAGTGTGGGAGAAATCAATAATCAAGTAGAAAATTGGATCGAATCAACCGTTTCTTCGCTGCCTTCTACTCACGGATCTAAGACTACCTATTAAAATCCTACCGCAAGAAACTCGCCTTGGCGGGCAATTGTAAGTGACTACTTACTACTGTCTTAGCAACGAGTATCAGGCAAGTTCGATGGTAATACGGCGATTATTTTTACCTTTCTTTTCGATCTTCTTAACCCGTATCTCCCCGATCTCACCGGTTGCCGCCACATGGGTTCCCCCACAGGGTTGGAGATCGATCTCTCCAAACCTGACTAACCTGATACGCCCACCTCCGGTAGGTGGTTTTACCGACATTGTCCGGACTAACTCAGGTTGATTTGCCAATTCTTCGTCGCTAATCCACTCCAAACTCATGGGATGATTCTCGCTTATCAAGCGATTGACTTCGGTCTCAATCTCCAGCTTGTCCGGTGGTAGCGGAAGGTCAAAATCCAATCGCGCGCTACCATCATCCCTTACCGATCCGCCCGTTACTCCTGCAGGAACCACCGCACAGAGTAGATGCATACAGCTGTGCATTCGCATAAGTCGGTATCTTCTCTCCCAATCAATCTGAAGTACTACCTCTTCTCCTATCGCGGGAAGCTCCCCCTGATCCACAAAGTGCAGGTGCGCACCAGTATCGCGGTCTTTTTTGGTATCGATGATTTTCAATTGCTCCCCATTGCCGCCTTCCCTGATCAAGACACCCTTATCCCCCGGTTGTCCACCACCTTCTGGGTAGAACACCGTACGATCCACACAGATGCTACCCTCCCCTACCGATACAACGTGCGCGTTACAGTACCTAAGATAACCATCCGCTCGAAATAGCTCTTCTGTCTTCATAAACAAGAATGTGAATGATTCGTATTATTACATAAATTCATTTGTAGATTGAGCAATCATACATCCAGATATTCGACTGACAAGGCATTGGTCTCGATAAACTCCCTTCTAGGCTCAACCTGATCTCCCATCAGGGTGGTAAATACTTCATCGGCGCCAATAGCATCTTCAATGTTGACTCTTAATAGTCGGCGAGATTCTGGATTCATCGTAGTTTCCCAAAGCTGTTCCGGATTCATCTCACCTAATCCCTTGTAGCGTTGTATGTGCTGCCCCCGTTTTGCCTCTTCTAGCAGCCAATCCAATGCCTGTTCGAAACTGGTGATTTCCTGTGTTTTTTCACCCCTCTGCACATACGCTCCTTCGGATAGCAGGCCATCGAGCTGGGCTCCCAGATCGGCAAGCTTTCGATACTCGCCACTGGAAAAAAAGTCCAAAGGGAAAAATGATTCGGTACTTATTCCATGTACCCAATGGCGTATGCTGATGCCTTCTGGCTGATCTTCGCTCGCGGGTAGCCGTTCGAGTTCGTAATGGCTTGCCAGACTCTTCTCGATATTCAACCTATCTTGCAGCTCGGTGAGCCATTCATTGAACGAAGCTTGGTCGTTGAGAAGCTCAGTATTTACCTTCTCCATGTAGATTAGTTTATGAAGTAAAACCTCGTCATACCGTTGTGAAATTCTTTTATTCGAGGCACGAACTAAATTCCACTGTTGGGCTAAATTTTCAAGTGACGTTCCAGTTAACGGGGGCGCCTCTTTGTTAACATAGATTGCCGCATTTTCCAGTGCTGTCTGCAGAAGATACTGATCTAGATCTGGATCATCCTTTAGGTACTGTTCTTGCTTGCCCTTTTTTATTTTGTAGAGTGGTGGCTGCGCAATATAAATATGACCGCGCTCAATTAACTCTGGCATTTGCCTATAAAAAAATGTCAGTAATAAAGTACGGATATGCGCACCATCTACATCGGCATCAGTCATAATGATAATTCGATGATACCTTAACTTATCGGGATTGAACTCCTCCCTGCCAATACCACATCCAAGTGCGGTAATTAACGTACCGACTTCCGCGGAGGAGATCATTTTATCGAATCTTGCTCGCTCTACATTAAGTATCTTACCTTTAAGGGGTAAGATGGCTTGATGCCTGCGATCCCTGCCCTGTTTTGCCGATCCTCCCGCTGAGTCGCCCTCGACCAGGTAGAGTTCCGATAGGGACGGGTCTTTTTCCTGGCAATCCGCCAGTTTTCCTGGGAGACCCGCGATATCCAGCACTCCCTTTCTTCTTGTCATCTCCCGGGCTTTTCGCGCAGCCTCCCTAGCCCTTGCGGCATCAATCATCTTTCCAGCAATCGTCTTGGCGTCTAACGGGTTTTCGAGAAGGAATTCCCCGAGTTTATCAACCATAACCGTCTCGACTATTCCTTTTACCTCTGAGGAAACTAACTTATCCTTTGTTTGAGAGGAAAATTTTGGATCAGGTACTTTTACTGAAAGTACAGCAGTTAGACCTTCTCTCGCATCATCACCGACGGTATTCACCTTTTGTTTCTTAAACAGATTCTCCTGCTCGATGTATTGATTGAGTGTACGGGTCAGACCGGCGCGAAATCCTGCAAGATGGGTACCTCCATCTTTTTGTGGAATATTATTCGTAAAGCAGAAGATGTTCTCCTGATAGGATTCATTCCACTGCATGGCGAGTTCGACGAGAACATTATTTTTTTCAACACTTATTGATACAACATGATTATGGATCGGTGTCTTTTTTCGATTTAAGTGTTCGACAAAGGCGCTAATACCCCCCCGATATTCGAACACATCTTGTTTCTCTTTTGCCGCTTCCTTTAAGATTATTCTCACACCGGAGTTAAGAAAAGAAAGTTCCCTCAAGCGTTTTGCCAGTACGTCGTAATGATATTCTATATTGGTAAATATCTTAGAACTGGCTAGAAAAGTAACCTCAGTTCCCGTCTCATCAGACTTGCCAATTTGTTCGAGAGGCGCTACTGGCTCACCGAGATGGTATTCCTGCGTAAATACTTTTCCATCCCTGTGAAT
This sequence comes from Gammaproteobacteria bacterium, assembly GCA_020445415.1. Lineage (GTDB taxonomy): Bacteria > Pseudomonadota > Gammaproteobacteria > Chromatiales > Chromatiaceae > HKST-UBA178. The sequence goes on from JAGRGP010000026.1 coordinate 81,854, forward strand.
AACTAGCTTCAGATGCTCCGACAGCGCATTGACAACCGAAACACCCACACCGTGCAAACCACCCGAAACCTTGTAGGAGTTGTCATCAAACTTACCTCCCGCGTGTAGCACCGTCATTATGACTTCCGCGGCGGAACGTCCTTCGTCGGGATGGATATCGACAGGTATTCCTCGTCCGTTATCGGTTACTGTAATCCTTTGGTCATCGTGAATAGCGACCTTGATTTCAGTACAGTATCCCGCCAATGCCTCATCGATCGCGTTATCAACCACTTCAAATACCATGTGGTGAAGGCCCGTTCCATCATCAGTATCGCCTATGTACATGCCCGGCCGCTTGCGGACAGCGTCAAGTCCTTTTAATACCTTGATATTTGAAGAGTCGTAGCTCATGTTTGCTCCGGCATGAAGGGGGGCTTCAGTGAAAACAACTGTTAATCAGGTTGGAATATCAGACATAATCTAACTAGCGGATTGTACATGAATTATCCAAGAATCTCTCCATGTTCCACGTGGAACAAACGGTCAAACCCCCCATATCTTTCCAGTAATGGATCCGTAGATGTAATGATTACTTGAACATGTTCTTCTTTTAAGTGTTCCAACGCTTTTTCTCGATTCCCCGCATCCAACTCTGAACCGATGTCATCGACGAGGAGGATCGACTCCAGTCCCGTTTTAATGTTCAGTAACTTCGCTTGAGTAAGAAACATCGCCATGGTAATCAACTTTTGTTGGCCTCTGGAAATTCTCCGAATCAAATTTTCTCTTCCCAGTTTTAAAACCATATCCGCCCGATGCGGTCCATTTAAGGTAAATCCTCTCCTTTTATCCTGGTCGTTGCCATTTAGTAAGGCTTCCTCCAAACTGGAATGTTGGGGCCATCCTTTTTTCCAAATAGTCTCAAGCGCGATATCCCCAACTAGAGAAGCAATATAGTTGGGGAACAGCTGAGAAAACTCAGCCATGTAATTTTCTCGCATCTCATTGATCCGGGATCCACTGCTTACTAGTTCTTCTACCCATATATTTTCTAACTTGTTTCTTAACCTTAATGCTGCATTTCTCTGGGAAAGAGCCTTTTTGTATCTTTTAGAAAAGATTTGGTAAGAATGTTCCACGTGGAACACGCCCCACTCGACAAATCGTCTGCGAGTATCCGCTCCTCTTTCTACCAACTCATGAGATCGTGGTGTAAAAATCTGAAGAGGTACTTCTCTTACAAGATCGGACAACCTTTCCAAGCGTTGCCCATTTAGTCGAATCTCGGTCTGATTATGACTTACGTGGACGCCGACCCCGACAGTGCTATTAGGTTTGCAGATCTCTCCAAAGAGTTCGAGGTGTTCTTTTTCTTGAGAGATAGCCTTAGATATCTGATTATCCCGAAATGATCGTCCCCGAGATAATATGTAGGCTGCTTCTAGTAATGAGGTTTTCCCAGATCCATTAGGGCCAATAATTAAGTTCATCCTTTTATGGGGGTAAAACTCTGCCCCCACAATATTTCTCAGATTTTTTATTCTAATAGATCTAAATGGCAATCTTTGTTTCCGGTAGTTTGGTAGTATTCATAATAGAAAATGAACATCCATTAGTTAACGCCATCATCTCCCAGGATCTCGAAAAAAGGATAATGGGGCACCTAACTAACACAATAGCGATATTCTCTTCTCCCCAACATCCTTCTTAGTATTCTATCTAAGCCTCAGAGTCGCATCGGCATTACTACATACCGGCTATTCGACGCCTGATCGCCTTCTATCAAACAACTACTATTAGAATCACTTAAAAACATTTTTACCTGATCTGTCTCCACAACATTCAATACTTCTATGAGATATCCCACATTGAACCCAATCGCCAGGTCATCCCCTTCATATTGAATTTCTATTTCTTCCTTTGCCTCTTCCTGTTCCGGATTGTGTGCCAGTAACTCAAGCATTCCTTTAGTAAACTGGAATCTTATTCCACGGTACTTTTCGTTGGAAAGAATCGATGTTCGCTGTAACGCGTTCCTTAATACATCCCTATCCGCGGTTACGGTTTTGTCGGAGTGCATTGGAATCACCCTTTGATAGTCTGGAAACTTTCCATCGACAAGCTTTGAAGTGAATTGAGTTTTGCCTAAACTCACTCTCAAGTGACTACCACTAACATCCAATTTAATTGCTTTTTCCGAATATGTTAACAGCCTGCCCAATTCCAAAACCGCCTTCCTCGGTATAATTATTTGAAAGTCCGCTCCTTGATTATCTATCCCCCCCACTTCGCTCATTGCCAACCGATGGCCATCTGTTGCGACCGTTCTTATTTTTCCCTCATTGAATTCAAAGAGCATTCCATTCAAATAGTACCTAACATCTTGCTGCGCCATTGCAAAATGGGTCTTATCTATAAGAGATTTGAGCTGCCCCTCTTTAACCGTGATTTGTTGATTGCTAACAATTCCTTCGATAACTGGATAGTCTTGCGCCGGCAGAGTGCCTAAGCTAAACCGACTTCGTCCTGATCTTATCAATACCTTCTCATTTTCAGTTTCTATAGATATATCTGATTTCTCCTGCAGCGCCCTGCAAATATCTATCAGTTTTCTTGCCGGCAAAGTGAAATCTTTATCTCCGTTTGAATCAACTTCGATGCTAGTTCTGATTTCTACTTCTAAATCGGTGGCAGTAACCATGAGAATTCCATTCCTAACATTAAGTAGGATATTGGCAAGTATGGGTAGGGTCTGCCGTCGCTCCACTACACCCCCTATCTGTTGTAGCGGTTCGAGAAGCGTTTCTTTTGTGGTGTTGATCTTCATTTCGAAGCTCTCTTTACTATAAATTATTTTATTAAAATACCTTCTTACTACTTTTATTAGTAACAAAAAAATATGTTAATAACATGATTTATCTTTTTAATTACAATTAGTTACAATTTTTTTTCTTGTATACTAAGTAGTCATAAGTTCGTGTGTTACCTGTTTAGAAGCTGTGAATGTCCTTGCGTTGCACTACCGTCTTACCTTTGTTAACAGTTTTTCCACATCAAATAGTCAGGGTCCTTAACAAGTTTGAAAAGTCCTCTTCTATTTTGCTATCGCTCTCCCGTAGTTCAACTATCTTTCTAGTGGCATACAGTACTGTGGTGTGATCTCTGCCACCAAAGGCCTCTCCAATCTCCGGTAAGCTGTGACTTGTCAGTTCCTTCGCCAATGCCATGGCTACTTGTCGCGGTCTGGCAATGGTCCTGGTGCGCTTGTTTGACAACAGGTCTGATGCTCGAATCTTGTAATATTCCGCAACCGTTTTTTGAATATTTTCTATGGAAACTTGCTTATCTTGCGCGGCCAGCATGTCCCGGAGTGAATCCTTAGCAAATTCCTGCGTTATTGGCTTCCCGGTAAATTCCGCATTGGCAATGATCCGACGAAGGGCGCCTTCGAGTTCCCGTATGTTTGATTTAACTCGCTGCCCGATGAAAAAGGCAACCTCATTTGGAAGTTCTATTCTGAACAGTTGATTCGCCTTGCTCTTTAAAATCGCGACTCGGGTTTCGAGATCAGGTGGCTCGATCGCTACGGTGAGTCCCCATCCAAATCGTGATTTGAGGCGCTCTTCCAATCCCTTAACCTCTTTTGGAAAGCGGTCACTAGTAAGGATGATTTGTTGCCTGGATTCGAAAAGCGCGTTGAATGTATGAAAGAATTCTTCCTGCGATCTTTCTTTGCCTCCAAAGAACTGCACGTCATCGATGAGCAGGGCATTGACTGACCGATATTTCTTCTTAAATGCCTCGATAGTGTTGTGTTGAAGTGCATTCACCATTTCCGCCACGAAACCCTCTGAATGGAGGTAGGTCACCCTAAAACCGGGGTTGTGCTGCAGAATCATGTTTCCTACGGCATGCATTAAGTGTGTTTTACCTAAACCCACTCCCCCGTAAATGAATAGCGGGTTGTAAACGGTTCCCGGATTCTCGCCTATTTGCACTGATGCGGCTCTGGCTAGTTGGTTGGATTTCCCTTCGACAAACGTATCGAAGGTGAAGTCGGGGTTAAGGTTGTTGTCGAGTTGGGATGTTCCCCCCGCAGCGGGAGGATTACTGCGCTGAGACGATGCGAGGGTGTGGCTGTTTGGTCCTTGCGAGCCGGCGATGCCGTTGCTAGACCGGCTGCCGATCTCAATAGAGATTTTTACGGGCTGATTTCTCGAAAAATCAAACAGAATTTTCTCGATCTGATCGAGATGGTGATTCTTGACCCAATTTAGGACAAATTGGTTAGGTGCCAACAAACGAATCCGATCCCGGTGCTCCTCCGCTTGTAAGGGTCTGATCCACGTATCGAACTGTTGAGAGGTCAACAACCCCTCAAGGCGATCCTTACATTTGTCCCAAAGATTCATTTAGTAACTCTATGTTAATCCAGGCTATTAACTGACGACCGCGTAAGACCCGTTGTTGTCAAAATTGGCAGTTGAATGCGTGCCGACCAAGGCGAAGTCTACCCCGGTTCCCGGTGGTTATCCACAGGATACCCGAGTCTTGGAGCCTTGGAGGAATACGTGGTAATCGTTTAGTGGCCAGTGCCCCCAAATCGGCCGGACAACTGTTCTTAACGCGGTAAAGGTTTATTGACAGTTGTGTCGGTGGGGCGGTATTCTACGCGCCTTTTTTGTAGCGATCTCACCGACTTGCTATCTGCGTACACAAATGAGTAGGTTGGTCGGTCTTAGTCCACTTGGGATACTGTCATGAAGAGAACTTTTCAGCCGAGTAATTTGAAGCGGGTTCGCACCCATGGATTCCGTGCGCGGATGGCTACTCGAAATGGCCGTAAAGTGATAAATGCGCGAAGAGCAAAAGGTCGAGCTCGCCTGATCCCCTGACCGGTCCAATCTTTACTGTTGATAGAAAACCGACGCGCTTTCCTAAGTCTAGGAAGCTGCTAACCAAGCATTCTTACAACAGGGTTTTTGATCGGCCTAATAAATCCGTCGACTCGTGTTTTACGGTTCTCTGGAAAACCAACGAGTCGGATAGGGGTCGCTTAGGATTGGCGATTAGTAAAAAAGTCGTAAAACGGGCTGTAGATCGCAACCATCTAAAGCGGCTCGTGCGCGAAGGTTTTCGATATCATCAACACTGCCTGATGGGCGTCGATATTGTTGTGCTCGCCCGACATGGACTACCACTTGGAAGTAACGGTACTATTACCGATTCTCTTACGGGACACTGGAGAAGAATAGCCAAACGACTCGGACAGACATGCTAGTTCAGGGATGATGCAGCTCTCACTTGGCCTATCTACAGAGATCGCGTACGGATACGGTTATTTTGACAAATCTTTAGCGGATAGCGCTAATCACTTGAGATTTGCTTATTTGCCAGATTGCTGGATTTCGTAATGGACAATATTCGCCTCATACTGATTTTTTCTCTTGCTTTCATTGTCCTTATGCTTTGGCAGGCGTGGAATGAAGACTACGGTCCGAAAGCGCCGGTGGTAACACAAGCGGGAGGTCAGCAGACCCCCCCCCCTGGCGAAGGAGAGTTAGCGCCATCCGTCCCCTTGGCTCCCGTCGCAGCCAGTACTGATCCCGGGATGGTAACAACCTCGGAAGGCACAGGTAGTGCTCCATCAAAGGGACAGACAGTATTTGTTGAAACAGACCTCTATAGCATGGAGATTGATAGCCAGGGCGGAAACATTAAGAGTGTCCACCTAAAGCAATATCCTGTTTCACTTGAACAGCCGGATGTCAAATTCCAGCTACTACGATCCTCTCCTCCCAACCTCTTTGTGGCCCAATCAGGCCTAATAAGTAGTAGTGCCGAAACCGCTCCCACCCACGAGGCTCTCTACCATGCCAAGCAGCAAACTTACTCTATGGACGCGGCTGATTCGCTGAAAGTAGAGCTGTTCTGGAAGGGTGAAACGGGTGTTCAAGTCACCAAACGATATTATTTTAGTCGTGGATCTTACTTGGTGACAGTTGAGCACCTTGTGGAAAATGGGTCGACTTCCAACTGGGACGGGCGAGAGTACCGCCAGCTTATCCGGAGTCAGCCCGCCGAGAACAGTGGAGACTCTCAGTTCCTTTACACCTACACCGGAGGGGCTATCTACAGTCCCGACGAGAAATACGAAAAGATCAAATTTGAGGATATGGAGGAAAAGCCGCTCTCCCGGGATGTCTCGGGCGGATGGATCTCTATGCTTCAACACTACTTTCTTGGTGCGTGGATCCCCCCGGCAGGAGAAGTCGAGCATTTTTATACGAATGTCCTCCCTGACAAACGCTATGTACTGGGTGCTTACACTCAGCCCGTCAGTGTTGCTCCCGGCAACAGCCATATCTTTAAGACCGGGTTTGTAGCCGGTCCCAAGCTCCAGGATGAGCTCGAAGCTATTGCCCCCGGGCTAGAGCTAACCGCTGACTATGGTTGGCTCACGGTATTGGCCAAGCCGATATTCTGGTTGCTGAAGGCTATTCACGAAGTAATCGGTAATTGGGGTTGGTCCATCATTATCCTCACGCTAATCATCAAACTGGCCTTCTTTAAGTTATCTGAGACCAGTTATAAATCCATGGCGAACATGCGCAAGATGACGCCCAGGATTCAAGCGCTGAAGGATCGCTATGGCGATGACAAACAGCGCATGAACCAGGCGATGATGGAGTTGTACAAAAAAGAAAAAATAAACCCATTGGGTGGCTGCCTCCCTATCCTCGTGCAGATCCCAGTGTTCATCGCCCTATATTGGGTACTCTTAGAGAGTGTTGAACTGCGCCAGGCTCCATTTGTGCTTTGGATAAAAGACCTCTCCCTCAAGGATCCATTCTTCGTGTTGCCGGTCATCATGGGCATCTCGATGTTCATTCAGCAGAAATTGAATCCGGCACCCCCAGATCCGATGCAAGCGAAAATCATGATGAGCTTGCCTTTCGTTTTCACGGTGTTTTTCGCTTTTTTCCCGTCGGGGTTGGTCCTGTACTGGGTCACCAACAATATTTTGTCGATCGCTCAGCAATGGTATATCACCCGCCAGATAGAAAAAGCGGGATGACGCTATATCCGGCGGTTACCCCGTGGAAACCATTGCGGCCATAGCCACCCCCCCTGGCAAGGGAGGTATTGGTGTCATCCGCATCTCTGGACCTCGGGTACGGGCTATCGCTGAAACGGTAATCGGGTGCTTGCCGAATCCCCGCCACGCCCATTTTTGTCAGTTCAGGGATGAGCGGGCACTAATGATTGACGAAGGAATCGCCCTCTTTTTCCCCACCCCCCACTCTTTCACCGGAGAGGACGTGCTCGAACTCCAAGGCCATGGCGGCCCGGTAGTGCTCGATTTGCTGTTGCAGCGGGTGCTGGACTGCGGCGCGCGGTTGGCGCGGCCCGGCGAATACAGTGAGCGTGCTTTTCTCAATGATAAGCTTGACCTGACCCAAGCGGAGGCCATTGCGGATCTGATCGAAAGTGACACCCAAGTGGCGGCTCGGCTGGCGGTCCGTTCGCTACAGGGCGAGTTCTCCCGCCAAGTGCGATCGCTGGTGGAACGTTTGATCAGTCTTAGGGTATATGTGGAAGCGGCCATCGATTTTCCTGAAGAAGAAATCGATTTTCTCGGTGAAAGTAAGATCGGTACGGATTTACTCGCTCTGATCCAGGAACTCGAGGGGATCAAGCGATGTGCAACTACCGGCAGCTTGGTGCGGGAAGGTGTAACCTTGGTGATCGCCGGCTACCCAAACGTCGGTAAATCCAGTTTGCTGAACGCGCTGGCCGGACATGATTCCGCCATCGTAACCTCGATAGCGGGCACCACTCGCGATCCGCTGCGGGAACGAATCGAAATCGATGGTTTACCATTGCTCTTGATTGATACCGCTGGATTGCGGGAGAGCGAGGATTTGGTGGAACAGGAAGGCGTGAGGCGGGCGAGGGAGCAGATCGCCAACGCGGATCGTATTCTCTGGGTCTTTGACGACCAAGCGGGGCTGGGACATTCCATCACTGAGCAAGACGGTATGCCTAAAGGAGTGCCGATCACGAAGATCCACAACAAAATTGATTTGAAGGGAACACCTCCATTTCTCGCTGAAACCCCCACCGGTATCGAGATCGGTCTTTCTGCCCTGACCGGTGAGGGACTCGATCTACTGCGCGATCACATAAAAACAAGTGCGGGTTACCAGGGGAGTCAGGAGGGCCAATTCATTGCCCGACGGCGCCATCTTCATGCGTTAAATTCAGCTTGTGAGCACTTACTAGCAGGGTGGAACATCTTCGAGGAAAGTGGCTCGGGAGACCTGTTGGCGGAGGATCTACGCCAAGCTCAGAATATGCTGTCCGAGATTACGGGTGAGTTTTGCGCCGATGATCTCCTCGGGAGAATTTTTTCCAGTTTTTGCATTGGTAAATAAAGACTATCTACTTTGCATTTGCTTGCCGACTACAATGGCTACACCGGTTATTCCCTAGTCAGACTACCCCATGGCTTGGATGATATTTCCGGCGCGAGAGGGTATGCACCTAACACGATAGTCAAACACGCAGGTAGTGTGCTACTGTCTTGACGAAACGATAATCGTTAACATGGAAGTACCAACAATAGATAACAAGTAGAGGCGGGGAATGACCATCAAGCAGGAGCTTCTCGACCAACTTCAGAAGCGTACAGAAGTCGCACAAGCAGGGGGGGGCAAGGATAAGATCGCCCAACGGCACGCCAAGGGACTGCTTACTGCCCGCGAGAGACTTCAATGCCTCTACACGCCGGACACCTTTCAGGAGTTTGGCTTACATGCCCAGCACGATACCCGCCATTTCGGGATGGAGAGCAAAAACTTGCCTGGCGACGGTGTGGTCACGGGGGTTGGCTTTGTTGACGGCAGGCCGGTTGCTGGGATAAGCCAGGATTTTACGGTTGCTGGCGGCTCACTCGGCAGCGTACATGCCCGCAAGATGGTTGATGTCATGGACCATGCCGCCCGGGGTGGAATGCCGGTGGTCACGTTCAGTGATTCTGGTGGGGCTAGGATCCAAGAAGGTGTGGGCTCGCTTTCAGGATATGGCTCTGTCTTCTACCACAACGTTCAGCTCTCGGGATTGGTGCCTCAAATCGCGGTGATTGCTGGGAGCTGCGCGGGAGGCGCATCATACTCGCCAGCGCTCATGGATTTTATTGTCATGACCCGCGAAAATGCCAGCATGTTCATTTGCGGGCCGGAGGTAATACGCTCCGTAACCGGCCAGCAATGCACGTTGGAGGAGATCGGTTCACCACAAGCACACATGATGATCGCCGGCAATATTCACTTTATCGCGGATGATGATCCCGGTGCGGTGAGTATCGTTACAGAACTGCTCTCCTACCTTCCCTCCAACAACATGATGGATCCCCCTCATAATCTTGAGGAGGAATTAACCCTCGCCGACGACCCCGTACTGGATGAGCTGGTGCCCGAAGACCCCAAGCAGGCGTTTGATGTTCGTCGGGTGATCCAGCATATGAGTGATCGTCAACGTTACCTTGAGGTACAGCGGGATTTTGCCCCCAATATTGTTATTGCGTTCGGGCGCATTGGTGGAGTTGTGGTTGGTTATATTGCCAATCAACCAATGATAAAAGCGGGTGCCCTGGATATTGATGCATCGGATAAAGCAGCCCGCTTCATCCGTTTTTGTAACTGTTTCAATATCCCGATTATCAACCTGGTGGATGTCCCGGGATTCCTGCCGGGAATACAGCAGGAGCAAGGAGGAATTATTCGGCATGGGGCCAAGATGCTGTTCGCGTACGGCTCAGCAACCGTGCCCAAGATCACCGTTATCATGCGTAAGGCGTATGGGGGTGCCTATCTCGCAATGTGTAGCCGCGATATGGGTGCGGATCTGGTGTTGGCCTGGCCAACCGCGGAAATTGCGGTTATGGGTGCAGAAGGAGCGGTAAACATTCTTTATCGTAAAGAACTATCGGAGGCGGAAGATCGGCCACAGAAGGCCCGCGAACTCGCCGCAGAATACCGGGAAAAATTTTCATCACCCTATCTTTCCGCAGGGCAGTTGTTTATACATGATGTGATTCAGCCTTCCAGGACTCGGCGCACCATCGCCCTCACGCTTCGCAGCTTGCTTTCAAAACGGGAAACCCGGCCTCCGAAAAAACACGGGAATATCCCGCTCTAACCTGTATCTATTACATGCCATGGGGTCCATCGAACTTATTCTTACAGGTTTTACGATTGTCATCGGGGTGCTCAGCTTTCTCTGGTTTATGTGCTTGGTGGTGGGCTTTTTGCACAAAGACCGAAAGAAGAAAGCCACTACCATGCCCGAGCCGGCGGGACCGGCGCCGACACCCGTACCCAGTGCGCACTTGGCGGCGATTTCTGCAGCGGTTGCGGAGATGGTACCTGGAAAATACCGGATTGTTCGCGTATATGCGCCCGGCCACAAGGCTTATGGGTGGGCCGAAGAGGGGCGTTACCAGCTTACTTCGTCCCATCGCGTAAGGTGGGACTGGGCTACACCCGGCCCAGTATCGCCCTCGATAGTGAGGAACAAACTTAACAACGGCGGAAACAAAAAATGAGACGGTTCAAGATCTCCGTGGATGGCGTGTCCTATGATGTTACGGTGGAAGAGCTGGAGGCAGATGGTCAGCGCCTACCAACGATGGACCAGCCGATGCCCAAAGCCAGTGCGGATGCGGGGGTCGGAAATCCTCCACCGCCTCCGCGTATGCCAACCGCAGCTCCTGCCGTTAAGACCCACCCGGGTAATGTGGTGAGCCCTCTGGCCGGCACGGTCATTGAGGTTAAAGTGACGGCCGGGCAGCTTGTTAAACAAGGTGACCCTCTGTTGATTCTGGAGGCCATGAAGATGGAATCAGTAGTGGTTGCACCGACCGAAGGCAGGGTCCAAAACATTTCGGTATCTGCTGGCCAGCCAGTGCAAGAAGGACATGTGTTGTTGAGCCTCGTCTGAAGCCTGACTGTCTAAGCGGAGAACGCCATCCATGATGGATACCCTCACCCAATTAATCAACCTAACCGGGCTGTTACACATATCTTGGCAGATGGTTTTCATGTGGGCGGTGGTAGTGGTCTTGCTCTATCTGGCGGTCTACAAGAATTTCGAACCTTTGCTCCTTGTTCCCATCGCATTTGGTGCTTTACTTGCCAATCTTCCCACCGAGGGTTTGGTAAATCCTCCGGTTGGAGATCACCCGGGAGGATTGTTTTACTACATATCTCAGGGTGTCCATCTGGAGATTTTTCCTCCATTGATTTTTTTGGGAGTGGGCGCCCTTACCGACTTTGGGCCTTTGATTGCCAATCCACGTACCCTGTTATTGGGTGCTGCGGCTCAGTTCGGCGTATTTGCCACTTACCTTGGGGCCGTAGCGATGGGTTTCAGTCCTGAACAGGCAGCGGCGATAGGAATCATTGGTGGTGCTGATGGGCCAACCTCGATATTCCTTTCCAATAAGCTGGCCCCTGAATTGCTGGCCCCTATAGCAGTGGCGGCGTACAGCTATATGGCGTTGGTTCCGTTGCTTCAGCCGCCGATTATGCGAGCGCTCACAACCAAGAGGGAGCGGACTATTCGGATGCGGTCTTTACGCATCGTTTCAAAACGGGAAAAGCTTATTTTCGCGGTTATGGTGACGGTTGTTTGTATTATCTTGGTACCTGCGGCATCGGCACTGATCGGTATGCTAATGCTCGGTAATTTCCTGCGCGAGTGTGGTGTGACAGAGCGGCTATCCAAGGCAGCTCAGAATGAGATTATCAACACCGTCACCATTTTGCTGGGTACCAGTGTAGGAATCACCATGACGGGTGAACGATTTATTCAAGCGGAGACCCTAATGATTTTGTCTCTTGGGGTGGTGGCGTTTGGTGTGGCCACCGCCTCTGGAGTACTCATGGCAAAATTGATGAATATTATAAACCCCCACAATCCGCTCAATCCGTTAATTGGATCCGCCGGTGTTTCTGCGGTACCAATGGCGGCACGTGTATCCCAAGTAGAAGGCCAGAAAGCGGACGCAGGTAATTTTCTGCTGATGCATGCCATGGGTCCGAATGTGGCGGGAGTGATTGGCACGGCGGTTGTTGCGGGCTATTTTATTGCCCGCTTAACAGGCGGTTGAGCGAGCTATTCATAGGGTTCTTTGGGGTCGCTGCATTTTCAGCACACATTGATATTTAAAGCTCGTCATAAAAGTAAGTATTCACTTACATAATATCTTGGAGTTATCGATGTTGACGCTGGTTTATGTAGGGGGTTTGGGCATGATGGCCGGCCCTGCGTCGGTGCATTTGACGCCGCTAACCGCAGCTCAGGTACTGCGGGTCCATGACCGGGGTACAGTCGGCGATACTCGAGACCAGTTTCGAACCTCCTGGAAAAGGCACGGCGCCGAATTGGTTTCAAGTTTCGACGACCTGATTGGAGATGGGAACATTGACGGCGTTGTCGTCTGTGCTGGAAAGAATGGTGATGATTTGCCGATTATTGCAAACCTTACACACCTACTGGAAAAGCGCACTCATCGGCCAGCCTTTATTCTGCATATGTCCACCGTCAGTCCAGCGTTTGCTGAGTCTGCAACCCGTTTTTGCCACGAGTCTGGTGTAACCTACGCCAATTACCCGCTTACCGGTGGTCCTATTGGGGCCAGGCTGGGAGGGGGAGATGCAAAGGGAATGTTAATTCTGGCCAGCGGACAGAAAGCGCTCTTTGAAAGATTACTGCCCACGCTAAGACTTTTAGGTCATCCCAAGTTTTTTGGATTGGAACCCAGCGCTGGCGCGGTTACCAAACTCATCGGGCAGCATCTTGTTTTCAACGGGCTTACCGCCATCAGTGCCGCTACTGCCATTCATTCCATTTACTTCAATGAGGGGAAGATTGGAGGGGCGGCTCAGGCCGACTATCTTGGGTTCCTCAACGGCGGTGCGGGTGGTACCCGTCAATGGGATGTCGCCATGAAAAAAGGGGTTGAAGATGCGGTATGGGATAGCGGATTTCTCATCCCACATGCTGTGGTCGACGCCATTTATGCCGCCAAGCTAGCACTAGATTGCAAGCTGCCAAGATTTGCGGTCCAGTCGATCATCAATGTTGCCTATGTATTTTCTTTTCTGCTGGATCAATATCCTCGTACGGTTCTTGCCACCCACGCAATTGTACGGGAGATGGTAAGTGCTCACTCCGCAATGATCGACCAATTTATGGTGGTTAGTGGTGCCTACAGTGCGGAGGTAGAGGATGCGCTGGCAGCCTGTATTGAATCACTTCCAGAGCGGGTAAGGGAGACGGTACTCATTGAGCCCCGGCCTGAATATTTTCGTGACGCAGCTGGGCGAAGTTGATAACCACATCATTCGCCCATCATGTTAGGTCCCCTTTTTCGCCGGGTGGAAAGCCTTAACTAGGCGTTTCAGGTGTCGCCGTCGTTCTCGGCTATCCAACTGGCCGTAACGAATTCCAACATACAGTTGGGTGATGGCCGTTACCTTGGAAGAAAGATCGGGCCGCTGGTTAATTACCCGCTGTGCAAAGTTATTGGGTCCTTCATGTGGCTGGCGATCAAGCCCTACTAATTTCAGTCGCTTGCAAAATCGATGGTAACTCGCTACCACCGGATTTTTCGGACGCGATGACTCTCTCGCCGCAAGCAGCACCATTACCAGTACCACCATGCCACCACAGACGACCATACCGAGCGCTAACTTGGTTCCTTGCAAAAAGCCTAAACCCAGCATGGATAACAGGTGGGATTGGCGTTCCCTCGAATACCCAAGAATCCACCGGTACCATGCGGTGTGCAGTGCATCCAAGCTCAGTCCCAGTTTCTTGATTGTCCTCCCAATGAAACTGTTGTCCGAATGCTGATAAAGCACCGGTGAACCAACCAGCTGACTTATTTGGTTTAAGTCTAGGGGATTTTCCACACGCTCTGGGGCAACTGCCGCGGTTGGGTCGATTCGCATCCAACCCTCCCCTTCCAGCCAAATCTCACTCCAGGCATGGGCGTCCGATTGGCGGACAATAAGGTAATTTCCCATGGGATTCACCTCGCCCCCTTGGTAGCCTGCGACAACGCGTGCCGGGATACCGGCGATCCGCATGAGGAGGGTGAAACTGGTGGCATAGTGCTCGCAAAAACCCTGGCGGGTTTCGAAAAGAAAGGCGTCTGCTGCGTTCTCGCCCAGTTCGGGGGGATAGAGCGTGTAATAGAAAGGTTGCTGCCTAAAGTAGTCGAGGGCTGTGAGTACCAGTTCCGCCGAGGATTGGGCACGCCCTTTCCAGTCCTTAACCAAGTCACGCATACGTGGAGTAATGGTGGAGGGCAACGCCAAAGCCAATTGCAACTGATCGGGGTCGGAGGTATTGATGCGGTAGTCCACCACCGAACTGGCGCGATAACGAATCCGGCGACTGATTGGCGTCGAACGGATCAGTTGAAAGTCGGCTTGCAGTCGGGCATTTCCCGGGATATGGGATGGAAACTCCAGGGCGTACAACCACCGGCCCGGTGAGGGCTCCATAGTGACACTGTAATCTAGAGTGCGCGCCCCGGATGCCGGTGCCACGCGCAGATTGTTTTCGCTCTCCACAGGAAGCCAGCTCACCCCGTCGGTATTAGTAAAAACCGGACCCCGCCAGTAACGCTGTTCCGGGGGTGGTATTTCGTCGTCAAATTCTGCCCGGAAGGCAACTGCCGAAGAGCGGCTGAGCTGGCTTAGGTTGCCGGGAGTTATTGACCCACTGATACCGGTTACCGCCTGATCGGATTCTGGACCGAGATTCCATAGCGGTGAAGTAAAACGCGGGAACAGAATAAAAAGTACGAGCATGATTGGCGCCGCTTGAATGAGCAACACCAGTGCAGTCTTAATGGAGGGTAGCAGGCCATTTATCGGGTTGGCGCGGCTATTCGCTGCTAGCACGGCGGTGAAACCGGTGACCACCAGGATCACATAAAGTACCAGCCAGGCTTGGTCTTGGAACAAAAAATGGGAGCCAAGTGTAAAGTATCCAATAAAAGACAGGACGTAGACATCTCTCTGGCTCTTCATCTCTAACAGTTTCAGGGCTCCCATGGAACATAGGAGCGCTACCCCCGCGGTACGCCCAATCAGTAACGGATACTGCAGAATAACATTGGCTAACGCGGTGAGGGTCAGCAGTATCAGAAGGAGTTTTCCCGGCAGCAGGCGCGGCCAGGAAATGGCAAACAAACGGTAAACCACCATGACGAGGACGAACCCGCTGATCAGCCCCGCTAGATGGTGAATATGAGGGAGGGATGCGAGGAAAAACAGAATAATTAGGGCGAGTTGCCGGTGCCGGGAAAGTGGGCTGGGTGGAATTTGTTTCATGATTCTGTCCCGAACAGTGCTAGTGCCTCCAGGCACGCATGGCGATGCCGTTGTCCCCGATCCGGGCAAAGCTCGAAATCGGGTAGACGCAAACCAAATTCCTCCTGTTCTTCGCAGGCATCAAGCACTCCCCGGCAGAGCTGACTAAGCCGGTGCTCGGTGCTGCCTTGCAGGCGGTGCCAGTCAAGCCAGCGTTGTTCCGAGCGGTCACCCCCAAACATCTTGGTTTGCAGTGCCTGCTCCCGGGCCACCGCCTTCCAGTTGACATGCTTGGGTGAGTCACCCGGACGGTAGTGACGCAATCCCACGAAATCATCCACCCCAACACCTCGGTCGCCTTTTTGGCTGGAGGTATAGTCGGGTGCATCGGCAGGCGGATTTTTCTTGCCCGGGGTGGGATAAACGAGACAGCTTGCAGAGAGCTCGAGGTAAACCCAGGCCTTGAAGAGCCCCAACGGGTAACGAGTGATTAGGGTGATCCGTGGTAGCGCAAACCAGCCCCGCACGCGCGTGGGTGAGCAAAGACGCACCTGGAGCGTCTCTCGGGGGGGCAGATCAAGCACCGCGCAGCATTCTTTTTGAAACCCAAATGCGAGCCCCGGGCGTTCCCGGGAGTGGGGATTGATCGCCTGTAACTCGAAACAGGCCTGATCTCCGGCAAAGACCGGTACCGCCCGACCTAACTGAATCTCTAAGCCAAGTAAGTTGCGCCAGGTGTGTATCATGGTTACTAGACCAAGACCCGCGAGCAGAAAACAGAGTAGAAAACCGAGATTGATCGCGTAATTGATCGAGCCGATCAGCATCAGTAACACCAATGCCCCAAAAACAAGGCCATACCCGGTCGGAAGTATGTAAATCCGGCGTGCCAGGATGCGAGTACGGCCATCCTGATCTGGCGTTGCCCGCCTCAGAAAACGCTTCAATCCCGATAGGTTCATCCTTGCTCCCGGGCCGCTGGTTCGGCAGATAGATAGGTATGTCTGTCGTCGACCGGATCGAAGTGTCTCAAGGTATTGGCACAGATTCCAGGAGGTAGCGCGCGAGGTCGGCACCTTCACTGACCCCAGTATCTGCGGTTGAATGTAAACGATGACCTACGGTTGCGGGGAGTACTGCCTGAACGTCTTCAGGTAGCAGTTGAAACCGGCCATCTAAAAAGGCCCAGGCCTTGGCACTGCGAAGCAGCGCTAATCCAGCCCGAGGTGACAAGCCGTGGTTGAAGCGGGGGCTGCTGCGGCTAAATGCCAACAATGCCTGACAATAATCGAGAATTGCGTCCGAAAGGTGTACTTGCGCCGCCTGATTTTGTAACTCCATCAATTGGCGTTCAGTTAAGCAGGGCTGAAGATCTCCCAATAAGTCCCGGCGGTCCCGTCCGGCCAGTAGCATGCGCTCCGACCGAGAGTCGGGATACCCAAGTTCTACCCGCATTAAAAATCGGTCGAGCTGTGATTCCGGCAAGGGAAAGGTACCAATCTGGTGAGCTGGATTCTGCGTAGCGATGACGAAGAAGGGCCGAGGCAGTCTACGTGTTTCACCCTCGGTGGTTACCTGTTGCTCCTCCATGGCTTCCAGCAGCGCACTTTGTGCCTTCGGGGTCGCCCGATTTATCTCATCGGCGAGGACCAGTTGGGAAAAAACAGGCCCCGGGTGAAAATTGAAGGCGCCCTCCTCGCGATCGTAAACAGAAATTCCGATGATATCTGCGGGGAGCAGGTCGCTGGTGAATTGAATCCGCTGGTAGCGAAGCCCCAACAATCGTGCCAAGAGGTGGGCGAGTGTGGTCTTCCCCACACCTGGGAGGTCCTCGATCAGCAGATGTCCCCGGGCCAGCAGGCAGGATAATGCCAGACGAACCACCCGTTCCTTACCGAGGATGATATCCCCCGCCGCCGCAATGATTGTCTGGAGTTCTTGGTTCACAGGCTAACCGGAATTCTTCAGTATTGGCCAAGTCGAAAACGGATCCGTGGTTTCATGATACCGGTGTTTTCAAGTGTCGGTGTGTCCAACCCCGAGTCTGGGGTAAACCCAATGCCAGGTTTACCACCGGTCGATGGTGCCTCACTATAGCGGCGTTTGGGGCGGATTGCTTGAGCGGGAGGTGGAACTCCCCTGGATTAGTGCTCGGCAAGCAGTGCCTCTACCGCTTCGGTGATGCGGGCTGCCTGTGCACTATCGGAGCGGGTTTCACCAATAAAGACGTTTCTTACCAGTCCCTTTTTGTCGATCAAGTAATAGGTTGGCCAGTAACGGGTACCCATAGCGTTCCAGAATGAAAAGTCATTGTCGATCATGACCGGATGACGCAATTGAAAGACTTCGATCTTTTCTAGCAGCCGTTGTTTGTCGCGCTCATGCTCAAATTCCGGAGTATGTACGCCGATCACGGTAAACGGCTGCTCTTTCATCTGCGCTTCCAAAGACAATAGCCAGGGAAAAGATCGGTAGCAGTTCCAACAGTCGAATGTCCAAAAATCAATAAGTAACACCCGTCCCCTCAGGTCCGCCAGCGACAATGGCTTGGAGTTTATCCAGTTAAAGGGCTCATGATGAGTGAAGGGTGGTGCTGGGTGGGGGAGCGGCGGAGCCGCTTGCAAAATTGAAGCTGTTCCAAGCAACAACCAGGCCGTGACTAATACGAATCGCGGTAGCCAACTACCGACTATTATCCAATTGGGCATTTGCTTCTTTCTCCGGGCTTGTGGCGTGCGTCTCTGTTCAATAGTAGACCCTGTCCGGAGCCAGACTATTTCTACTGAGATTGATCGATATACCGGATAAACTAATCGAAGTGGCAATTGATTGGGACAGCAATGGTCTATTCCGATATATATGATGTGATTGTAGTAGGTGGCGGGCACGCAGGTACCGAGGCCGCGTTGGCGGCGGCGCGGATGGGATCCCATACCTTGCTTATAAGTCAAAGTCTCGAAACTATCGGGCAGATGAGCTGTAACCCGGCGATTGGTGGCATTGGCAAGGGGCATCTAGTCAAGGAAATAGATGCCCTGGGGGGGTGTATGGCCAGGGCCGCGGATTTGGGTGGGATCCAGTTCAGGATACTCAACGCTCGAAAGGGGCCCGCGGTTAGGGCGACACGGGCGCAAGCCGATCGGCAACTCTACCGGTGCGCGGTGCGCCGCGCCATTGAAGGTCAATCCAATCTCGACTTCTTTCAGCAGACGGTCGACGACCTACTGGTGGAGGGGGAGTGCGTGGCTGGGGTGATCACCCAGATCGGGCTCCAATTTAGGGCACGCGCCTTGGTGTTGGCGACGGGTACCTTTTTGGGCGGGCGTATTCATGTGGGGTTGAACAATTACGGGGGCGGGCGTGCCGGGGATCCGCCCGCGAATGCATTGGCCGAGCGGCTCCGCGAGCTTCCGTTGCGAGTCGACCGTTTGAAGACAGGTACTCCGCCCCGCATTGATAAACGTAGCATCGACTTTTCCCAGCTTGAGGCCCAGCCGGGAGACCAACCGACACCGGTTTTTTCGTTTATGGGGTTGCCTGCAGACCACCCTCAGCAGATTAGTTGCCACATTACTCACACCAACCGGCATACCCACGAACTTATCCGCAGCGGGATGTCCCGATCTCCTCTGTACACCGGGGTAATTGAAGGCGTCGGCCCCCGCTATTGCCCCTCTATCGAAGATAAAATCGTTCGTTTCGCTGATCGTGAGTCGCATCAAGTGTTTATCGAGCCGGAGGGACTCAATAGCAATGAGGTCTACCCCAACGGGATTTCCACATCACTTCCCTTCGACGTGCAGTTTGCTTTGGTCCGGTCCATGAAGGGATTTGGCGAGGCGCGTATTACTCGGCCTGGATATGCCATTGAGTATGATTTTTTCGATCCCAGGGACTTGCGACCAAGTCTGGAGAACCGTTTTATTAAAGGACTGTTCTTTGCGGGACAGATCAATGGAACCACGGGTTACGAAGAAGCGGCCGCTCAGGGATTGCTGGCGGGGATCAACGCGGTGCGGTACGTCAGAGATCTCGAACCCTGGTGTCCGCGCAGAGACCAGGCGTATCTTGGGGTAATGGTCGACGACCTCGTTACCCGGGGCACCCGTGAGCCCTACCGGATGTTTACCAGCCGCGCGGAGTTTCGCCTGTTGCTGCGGGAGGACAATGCCGACCTCAGGCTTACCGAGCAGGGGCGGGAACTAGGCTTGGTAGATGACGAGCGCTGGCGGGCGTTTGAGGCTAAGCGCGATGGGATCGAGCGGGAGCGGCAGCGGCTCCGCGACCTTTGGATTAGACCAGGATCGCCGGCCGCGGAGGTTTTGTCCAGGCGCTTCAATATGCCGCTCTCTCGCGAAGTCAGGGCGTTGGATCTCTTGGCAAGACCCGAGATTTCCCACCAGAAATTGGAACAATTACCCGGTGTTCACGCAACCGCTGTAAGCTCGCAGGTTTCTGAACAACTGGAGATACAGGTAAAGTACTCGGGGTATATTCAGCGCCAGCAACAAGAGATTGAGCGCCTGATCGAAAAAGAATCGGTGCCTTTGCCACCCGACCTGGATTACCAAAGCGTGCGGGGCCTATCGCTCGAAGTCATGGAGAAGCTGTCGGCCGGTCGGCCGGCAACCCTCGGACAGGCAGGACGCCTACCGGGGGTAACTCCTGCCGCGCTTTCGCTGCTGTTGATTCATCTGAAAAAGCGCGCTAGCTAATCCCGATGACCGAGATCCGGGATTACTGGCTGCGTCAGTTGATAGGGGGCGCCAAACAGCTATCTGTCGGGCTAGATTATGCTCAATGCACTCGAATGTTGGATTACCTGGAGATCCTCGAGCGATGGAACCGCAGGTTTAATTTGACTGCGGTTCGGGATCCCGCCACGGTCGTTCCGCGGCACCTGCTGGATTCTCTGTCCATTGCGGATCTGATTCGGGGCACGGAGGTTCTGGATATGGGAAGTGGCGCGGGTTTGCCGGGTTTGCCGTTGGCGATCGCGCTTCCCGATAGAAACCTTACCTTGCTCGACGCGAACGGTAAGAAGACCCGTTTTCTGGAGCACTGCAGAATGGCTATCGGGTTGGAAAATCTACGGGTAGTGCACAGCCGAGTGGAAGATCACCGCCCGGGCGGGATCTACAACACGGTGGTATCCAGGGCGTTCTCGTCACTGCCTGAGATAGTCAGGCTCAGTTCACACTTGTTGGCCCCCGGCGGTTACTGGTTGGCGATGAAGGGAGAGTTGCCTCAAACAGAGCTGCAAGGGTTACAGCAGCGCGGATTTGCGGTGCAGGTCAGAAAACTGAACGTTCCCCAAACAGAGGGGATAAGGAACGTCGTAATTTGCCAAGAGGGAGCCCGCCAATAGGGTTTGGGCACGTGATTGTCGATCGGTGTCGCCCCAGGGCCGTAGATGGGTGGGGCGACATGCGCCGGAAAGTGGAGTGATGGATATGAATCTCGAGATAATTGGCAGATGCTGGCAGTGTGGTACGGATCTCAGCGCAAACGATTTCGGCCGGGAAACCAACTGCCTAGTTTGCGGCAAGCCCACAAAGGTCTGCCGAAACTGTGGCTGGTACGATCCAGGCAGTACAGATCAGTGCCGGGAAAGGGCGGCGGATCCCATCCGGGATAAAACTCGGGCAAATTATTGCGAATATTTCGTACCCACGAGCCAACCCGTTTCCGGCAGTGCCCCCGGGAGTTCCCAGGATCAGTTGCGAAAAGCCGCCGAAGATCTTTTTAAAAACTGATCTGGGTCTCGGGGCGCCGACTCCCCTGGGTAACGCAGGGGAGTGTAGTTTCTGCTATTCTCCGATTTCCGCACCACGGTCCGCGCGGGAATCGGGCCTTACTTAACAGCGTATCAACCGGAAGGGTCCCATGGGTCGAATCGTTTGTATCGCCAATCAGAAGGGCGGGGTAGGTAAGACCACTACTGCAGTCAATCTGGTCGCCTGCCTTGCGTCCTATGGGCGCAAGGTCCTGTTAGTCGATATTGATCCGCAGGGCAATGCCACGATGGGCTGCGGGGTAAATAAACACAATCTGGAAAAGTCGAGCTGTGACGTATTGTTGGGTGAGGCCAGGTTCGAGGACGTGGTAACGCGCTCCCCGAATGCGGAGTTTGATGTATTGCCCGCTAATGCCGATCTCACGGCGGCCGAGGTCGGACTAATGAGCGCGCCCTTGCGGGAAAAGCGATTGAGCCTGGCGCTTGGCGACGCGGCGGAACGTTACGAGTTCATCGTCATCGATTGCCCGCCTTCGCTTAATATGTTGACGGTAAATGCATTGGTGGCGGCCAACAGCGTACTGATACCCCTACAGTGCGAATACTATGCTCTGGAGGGTCTGTCAGCGTTAATCAATACAATTCGCCAGATCCAAGCTAGCCGGAATACCGGTTTACAGATCGAGGGAATACTGCGCACCATGCACGACCCTCGCAACAATCTCACCAACGAAGTGTCCGCCCAGCTGATCCATCACTTCAAGGACAAGGTGTACAACACATTGATTCCCCGGAACGTGCGGTTGGCTGAGGCCCCCAGTCATGGCCTGCCCATTCTGTTGTATGATAGATCGTCACGGGGTGCTGTTTCTTATTTGGCGCTGGCGAGTGAGTTCTTGCGGCGCAACGAACAATCTCTGACTAGCCCGGGTGAAGCGTAATTATGGCCGCAAAAAAACATGGGCTGGGGCGTGGTTTGGACGCCCTACTGGGGGGCGAGGCCCAAGATACCGAAGCTGTTCAGGAGGTATCGTCGGGGTTGGCTCCACACACACTCGCGGTGGATCTCATCGAGCGCGGGAGATTCCAGCCCAGACGCGATTTTAATCCAGAGAGTTTGCAGGAACTCGCCGATTCGATCGCGGCGCAAGGTGTAGTGCAACCGATTGTCGTGCGCCCATTGGAGGGTGGTCGGTACGAGATCATTGCTGGGGAGCGCCGTTGGCGGGCAGCCCAGCAAGCGGGCCTCAGCGATATTCCCGTGGTGGTTCGCGAAGTGCCTGATAAGACCGCCATGGCCATGGGCTTGATTGAAAACATTCAGCGCGATGACCTCAATCCCTTGGAAGAAGCGGGAGCCCTACACCGGTTGCTGAATGAATTCAAGCTCACTCACCAACAGATTGCCCAGGGCATTGGCAGGTCCCGTACATCGGTAACCAATCTGTTGCGGCTGCTCGATCTCAATGCCGACGTCAAGCAGCTCATTGAGGAGCGTCGCATCGAAATGGGACATGCCCGCGCATTGCTCGGCCTGCAGGGCCGAGTCCAGAGTGACGCCGCACAGCAAGTCGTGTCGCGGGGTCTCTCTGTCCGGGAAACCGAGAAACTGGTCAGGCGGCTACAGGGTTCGGAGCCGACCAGAGAGCAACCTCAAGACCAAGATGTGGATCCGGATGTGCGTAGACTGGAAAGTGGGTTGACAGACAAGCTCGGTGCCCAGGTTAGTATCCAACAGGGATCAGGTGGCAAAGGGAAACTGGTCATCCGGTATAACAATTTGGATGAGCTGGAAGGTATCCTGGAGCACATAAAATAGGCTTGTGATTGGTTACTCGGCCGAGCCAGATTCACAGCTAAAACATGGCGCAATTTGAGCTATACAGGTGATTAATAACGAACCGTTGACCATAAAAATTTTATTCGCCTATCTTTTGACCTTATATCCCCAACCCCTTATACTACGGGCGTTTGATTGGGACGGGATTCACAAAGGGGAACCCCTGCAGGTATGAATCTGGCAAATGCCAGACATGCTTGGCGGTTGTTTGTTGCGCAACTCTTAGCGACGCTGATTGTAACCCTTGTTTTCGCATTTTTCGGCTGGGAACATGCCTGGTCGGGAATGATCGGGGGGATGATCTCTGCGCTCGCCAACCTTTTCTTTGCGCTGAGAATATTCGTCCATTATCGCGCGGACCAACCCGAATGGCTGCTGCGGCGGTTTTTTGGTGCTGAGTTCCAGAAATTGTTGCTGACGGGGTTTCTGTTTGCAGGGACAATCCTCCTGGTCAAACCGTTGAGTGTGTGGGCGCTGTTCGTTGCCTATTTACTGGTACAGATAACACCTGTGTTTGTGGCACATAGATTGGATTAACGACTTTATTCGGATATAGATCACATGGCTGGCGACACCCTAACTTCCAGTGGGTATATCAAGCACCACCTGACCAATCTGACGTTTGGCAAGTTGCCCGGCGGCACCTATTGCGAAGGCGAGCAGGTGGTAACCCAAGATACTTGGACCGTCGCTCATTGCGCCGACGCCGCCAAGGAGATGGGCTTCAATGCTATCCACCTTGATACGATGTTCTGGTCTATTGTTCTGGGAGTTATCTTCCTTTATCTATTTAAGAAAGCGGCGGATTCGGTTACCACCGGAGTTCCAGGGGGGCTGCAGAACTTTGCCGAGTGGATCGTTGAGTTCATTGACCAAAGCGTGCGGGGCTCGTTTTCGGCGCGCAATGACCTCGTTGCCCCGTTGTCGCTAACGATCTTCATCTGGATTTTCTTAATGAACCTGATGGATCTTGTGCCGGTGGATTTTATCCCGGAGATTTCCAAGTTATTGGGTATCCATTTCATGAAAGTCGTGCCCTCGACTGATCCCAATGCTACCTTTGGCATGGCCATCGGGGTATTTCTCCTCGTGCTTTATTACAGCATTAAGATAAAGGGTGTCGGAGGTTTCTTGGGTGAGCTTACGCTCCAACCCTTTTCTTCGAAAAACCTGCTGGTCAATGTCCTGTTTATACCGGTTAACTTCGTACTCGAATTCGTAAGCCTGATTGCCAAGCCCGTCTCACTTGCCCTGCGTTTATTCGGCAACATGTACGCGGGAGAAATGATTTTCATTTTGATTGCCATCATGTACAGCGCAGGCATCGGGATGGGGATATTTGGCGGTGCTCTGCAGTTGGGTTGGGCAATCTTCCACATCCTGATTATTACCTTGCAGGCGTTTATCTTTATGACCCTGACCATCGTTTATCTGGATATGGCACATCACGAACACTGATACTTTCTCTGCGTTTGTATCCGAGTTTATTTATCAACACACCAATTAACGGGAGACCTAATAATGGAAACGGCAAATGCACTGCTCTATATCGCTGGCGCGCTGATGATGGGACTTGGTGCCCTTGGCGCGGCTGTAGGTATCGGCGTCTTGGGCGGTCGCTTTTTGGAAGGCGCTGCTCGCCAGCCAGAACTGATTCCTATGCTGCGTACCCAGTTTTTCATCGTCATGGGTCTTGTGGACGCGGTGCCGATGATTGCTGTGGGATTGGCGATGTACGTTCTCTTTGCGGTGGCTGGTTAATCCTGACCCAACGACAATGAACGGACTGTCATTCCGGCAGAGAACCGAGGAGTTTCCGGCATGAATATCAATCTGACTCTTATAGGCCAGCTTCTCTCTTTCGTCGTGTTCGTCTGGTTCACCATGAAGTACGTGTGGACCCCGATCATGGGCGCGTTGGAAAAGCGCCGTAAAGAGATCGCGGATGGTTTGGCCGCGGGTGAGCGCGGTCAGCACGAACAGGAGTTGGCAAAGCAACGCGCCAAGGAAGTACTCAAGGAGGCTAAAATTCAGGCTTCCGATATCTTGGCTCAGGCCCAGAAGCGAGCATCGGAGATTGTCGACGATGCCAAGGGCAGTGCCCGTGAAGAGGGTGAGCGGATACTGGTGGCTGCTCGCTCCGAGATAGAGCAAGAGGTTAACCGGGCCCGTGAGCACCTCCGAGAGCGAGTTGCGGTACTGGCCGTTTCGGGCGCGGAGAAAATCCTGAGGCGCGAGATTAATGCCGACGCGCACCAACAAATCGTCGACCAACTGGCGAAAGAGATCTAAGGCAAGTCCATGGCAGCGGAGACTAGCACAATAGCCCGACCGTACGCGGAAGCGATATTTTCCCGGGCCGAAGAGACCGGAAGTCTGGATCAGTGGTCGGAAAAACTGGCATTTCTAGCCGCCCTGGTAAAGGATTCGCTAATGTCGTCGGTTATTTCCGATCCGTTATTCGGCAGGCAGAACCTCACCGCGTTGGTGTTGGATACCGCGGAGGAAAGGTTGGATGAGGAAGGAGCTAATCTGGTTAAACTGCTGGTGCAGAACGATAGGCTCCAGTTGACGCCAGAGATCCTGGCCCTGTTCGAGCACCTCAAGTCGGAAAGTCAGCGAGTCGTGAAAGTGCACGTACGATCTGCCTTTGCTCTCCAGCCCGCCCAGGAATTAAACATCGCCAATGCGCTTAAGGCCCGGTTGGGCCGTGATATTGTCATCACCACGGAGCAAGATCCCAGTTTGATCGGGGGCGTGCATATCCGTGCCGGGGATATGGTGATCGACGGGTCGGTTAGCGGACATTTGCAAAAATTGAGCAACGAATTGGGAATCTAGACGAGAAGCCACTATGCAACTCAATCCATCCGAGATCAGCGAACTGATCAAAAGCAGGATCGAAAAATTCGATCTCAAGACCGAGGCCCGTAACGAAGGCACGATTATCAGCCTCACAGACGGGATTACCCGAATCCACGGACTCGAGGATGCCATGTCCTACGAGATGCTGGAGTTTCCGGGTAATACGTTTGGTTTGGCGCTGAACCTGGAGCGTGACTCCGTGGGTGCGGTGATTTTGGGAGAATACAAACACCTCTCGGAGGGCGACTCCGTGAAGTGTACCGGTCGGGTACTTGAAGTACCGGTTGGCGAAGCGCTGCTGGGGCGGGTTGTCGACGCTCTGGGTAACCCAATCGACGGCAAAGGGGCGATTACCACCGACTTCAGTTCACCTATCGAAAAGGTGGCGCCTGGCGTTATCACCCGCAAATCGGTTGATCAGCCTGTGCAAACGGGGCTTAAGGCCATCGATTCGATGGTTCCCATCGGGCGTGGACAACGTGAGTTGATTATCGGCGACCGACAAACCGGCAAGACGGCGATCGCCGTGGATGCGATTATCAATCAGAAGGGCACCGGCGTTAAGTGTATCTATGTCGCGGTAGGCCAAAAGAATTCCTCTATTGCCCAGGTAATGCGGAAGCTTGAGGAACACGGCGCTATGGAACACACTACCATCGTCGCCGCTCCCGCCGCGGATTCGGCCGCGATGCAGTTTTTGGCACCCTACTCCGGATGTACCATGGGGGAATATTTTCGCGACCGGGGCGAGGACGCCCTGATCATTTACGATGATCTGACCAAGCAAGCGTGGGCCTATCGCCAGGTATCCCTGTTGCTGCGTCGCCCACCGGGACGAGAGGCCTATCCCGGCGACGTTTTTTATCTCCACTCCCGGTTGTTGGAGCGGGCTGCCCGGATTAACGCGGATTATGTGGAGAAGTTAACCAACGGCGCGGTAAAGGGTAAGACCGGGTCGTTGACCGCCCTGCCAATCATCGAAACCCAAGCTGGTGACGTGTCCGCCTTCGTTCCCACCAACGTAATCTCCATTACCGACGGGCAGATCTTCCTGGAGGCAGATCTATTCAATGCCAACATCCGGCCTGCCATCAATGCGGGTCTATCGGTGTCACGGGTTGGGGGAGCCGCACAAACTAAGATTATCAAGAAGCTTGGCGGCGGGGTGCGCTTGGCGCTCGCGCAGTATCGCGAATTGGCGGCATTCTCCCAATTTGCCTCTGATCTCGACGAAGCGACCCGAAAGCAATTGGAGCGTGGCGAACGTGTCACCGAATTAATGAAGCAGAGCCAGTATTCCCCGTTGACCGTTGCCGAGATGGCGGTTTCATTGTTTGCCGCCAACGAAGGTTACCTAGACGATGTGGATGCCAACAAGGTGGTGGATTTTGAGTCCGCGCTACATGGCTATATGCGAAGTTCTCAGAAGGAGCTGTTGGATAGGATTAGTGAAACCGGAGATTACGATGATGAAATCAAGCAGGCGTTCGATAACGCGCTTAAGGATTTCAAGGCCAACCACACATGGTAGCCAATCTATCGTTTGAGCGGATAATCAAGGACTAAACCATGGCAGGCGCTAAAGAGATACGCACCAAAATTGCCAGTATCAAGAACACGCAGAAGATCACTTCCGCGATGGAGATGGTGGCGGCGGCTAAGATGCGTAAGGCCCAAGACCGAATGCAAGCGACCCGACCCTATGCTGAGAAGATGCGAAATGTTATCGGCCACCTTCATCAGGCCCATCCTGAATATCAACACAGCTTCATGCAGGACCGGGAAATAAAGCGTATCGGCTATATCATCGTTTCCTCGGACCGTGGGCTTTGTGGTGGATTGAATAACAACCTTTTCAGGACTTTGGCCCGGGAGATCAAGTCGCACCGCGATAGCGGTATTGAAGTCACTTTTTGTACTATCGGCAAGAAGGCACTGGCATTTTTCAGACGTTTTGGGGGTAAGGTATTGGGTGAGATCACCCAGTTGGGAGACGCCCCTCATATCGGAGACCTGATTGGTACCGTTAAGGTAATGCTGGATGCCTACGAGGATGGCGAAGTGGACCGCGTGTACGTGGTATATAACCGTTTCATCAATACCATGAGCCAGCTGCCCACTATTGAGCAGCTTGTGCCCATCACTTCGGAGCAAGATAAAGAGCTAAGGCATCACTGGGACTATATCTACGAGCCGGAGGCCAAGGATGTGCTTGACGATCTGCTCGGCCGATATCTGGAATCGCTCGTTTATCAAGCAGTAGTCGAGAACGGGGCGAGTGAACAGTCCGCGCGGATGGTGGCAATGAAGTCGGCTTCGGATAATGCGGGCAACCTAATCGATGAGCTGCAGTTGGTCTATAACAAAGCTCGGCAGGCAGCGATTACTCAGGAAATATCCGAGATCGTCGGTGGTGCAGCCGCTGTTTGATTATTATGTGGCCCGGTGCGCTGTCCGGGTATGGCCGTTACTCGGTTTCGGCCTACAGTAGAAATCTGAAATTACGAGGAACCCGAAATGAGTTCAGGTAAAGTGGTGGAAATCATCGGCGCTGTGGTTGATGTGCAGTTTCCCATGGGAGAGATGCCAAAAGTCTACGATGCCTTGATGATCGAAGAGGTCGGCTTGACTCTGGAGGTTCAGCAGCAGCTGGGTGATGGGATCGCCAGGACCATCGCCATGGGATCGACCGATGGTTTAAAGCGGGGAGTCTTGGCAACTAATACCGGTTCACCGATCAGTGTCCCGGTTGGTCAGGCGACGCTCGGCCGGGTGATGGATGTATTAGGGCAGCCCGTTGATGAAGCAGGCCCGGTGGAAGCGGAAAAGAAGATGCCGATCCATCGTACTCCTCCTAGCTTTGAAGAGCAGGCGACCACTACCGAAGTCCTGGAGACGGGCATCAAGGTGATCGATCTGATTATGCCGATCGCCAAGGGCGGAAAGATTGGCCTGTTTGGGGGTGCGGGTGTTGGTAAGACCGTGACCCTCATGGAGTTGATTCGCAACATCGCTGTCGAGCATTCCGGATTCTCGGTGTTTGCCGGGGTCGGCGAGCGCACCCGCGAGGGTAACGATTTTTATCACGAGATGCAGGAAGGCGGCGTTCTCGATAAGGTAGCCCTGGTATACGGCCAGATGAACGAACCACCGGGTAACCGACTGCGCGTGGCGTTGACTGGTCTTACCATTGCCGAGAACTTTCGTGACGAAGGCCGGGACGTATTGATGTTTGTCGATAACATCTATCGATACACCCTCGCAGGAACCGAGGTGTCAGCGCTGCTTGGCCGTATGCCTTCGGCAGTTGGTTACCAGCCCACCCTGGCGGCGGAGATGGGTGCTTTGCAAGAACGTATCACCTCCACTAAGACCGGCTCGATCACCTCCTTCCAGGCGGTCTACGTACCAGCGGACGATCTTACCGACCCCTCTCCCGCCACGACCTTCGCGCATTTGGATGCCACACTGGTTTTATCCAGGCAAATCGCTGAGTTGGGAATCTATCCGGCGGTGGATCCGCTGGATTCCACCAGCCGTATTCTTGATCCGAATGTGGTGGGACGTGAGCACTATGAAGTTGCTAGAAGCGTGCAAGGGACTTTGCAGCGATACAAGGAACTCAAAGACATTATCGCGATCCTCGGGATGGACGAGCTTTCAGAGGATGATAAATTGACCGTCGCCCGCGCCCGTAAAATTCAGCGATTTTTATCTCAGCCGTTCTTCGTTGCTGAAGTATTCACCGGTTCTCCCGGCAAGTACGTGAACCTGAAGGATACCATCAGTGGATTTAAGGCTATTGTCGAGGGCGAGTATGATCACCTTCCCGAGCAAGCATTTTATATGGTCGGTAGCGTGGATGAAGCTGCGGAGAAAGGAGCCTAGCTGATCCCTAGGGAGGAAGTGACGAATGGCCATGACGATCCACATAGATATCGTGAGCGCGGAAGGTGCGATACATTCCGGGCTTGCCGAGATGGTATATGCTCCTGCGGTGATGGGCGAGGTAGGTATTGCCCCAAGACACACGCCCTTGGTCACTCGGCTCAAGCCGGGGGAGATCCGGGTGGATACCGGTGGAGGTGAGATGCTGCACTTCTACGTTTCCGGTGGCATTCTCGAGATTCAGCCACATGTGGTTACGGTGTTGGCAGATACAGCAGTTCGAGCCCGTGATCTTGACGAGGCGTCGGCTGCTGAGGCTAAACGCCGAGCGGAAGATGCCCTGGCTGGTCATCAAGCGGACTTCGAATATGCCAAGGCTCAGGCTGAATTGGCCGAAGCCGTAGCTCAGCTGCGAGCGATCGAGCGGCTGCGCAAGACTAAATCCGGCTGATCCGCTCGCCAGGAGCATCAAAATCGATAAACCCTTCCTTGGAAGGGTTTTTTGTTGTACCGCTGAGTACACAAAAGGTCCTGAGATTGCCCATCCATTTTTGAGCCACCGGCCTCGGTAGACCGGATATCCGGCAAGCTGGCCCTTGCCGATCCATTCCATCTGGCCCACAGTTAGAAAAGTGCCGTACCTAATTGTGAGCTGCAAAAGGCAAGGTGTTTATGTCTGGCGGAAAGTTAGCACTACTGAGCCTGGTGGCGCTTGTATTGATACTGAGCCTGTGGCAAACCGCGGCCTTGACCCGTCGGGCGGCCCTGGCGGAGCTGCGTGAGTCGGGACAGCAGGAACTCAGCCGGTATGTGTTGCATCTACAGGGCCAGCTAGAAAAATATGAGTTTTTACCAGGTGTTTTGGCAACCAACCGGAGCCTGGTGGAGTTGTTGAAGAGCCCGGGCGACCGGGAATTGAATAACTCCCTCAATCGCTATCTTGAAGTACTTAACAGAATTACCGGTGCATCCGACACCTATTTGATGGATGCCGGCGGACTGACCATTGCCGCCAGTAACTGGCTTTCCGAGCGGCCATTCGTAGGCCGCAACTTTAGTTATCGCCCCTACTTCAAGGAGGCGATGCAGGGGCGCCTAGGGCGTTATTTTGCGCTGGGTACGACCTCGAACAAGCGGGGGTACTATTTTGCTTATCCGGTGTGGTCCGATAAGGAAATTTTGGGGGCGGTGGTGGTGAAGATCAACATGGCACCCATTGAACGCAGCTGGGCAGACTCTGGCGCAGAGTTGATCGTTACCGACCCTGATGGAGTGATCTTTATCACCACCCACCCCCAGTGGCGTTTCAAGACACTGAGCCCGCTGCCGGATGTTGTCCATGAACGGATTAGAGAAAACCGGCGCTACGG
Organism: Gammaproteobacteria bacterium; assembly: GCA_020445415.1. Lineage (GTDB taxonomy): Bacteria > Pseudomonadota > Gammaproteobacteria > Chromatiales > Chromatiaceae > HKST-UBA178. Next base: position 112,928 of record JAGRGP010000026.1, read on the forward strand.
GGACGCGGAGTTGACTAATCTCGCGGTCTCCTTTACCGAAACATTGATGGAGGGCGCCCGTATCATGCAGGGGGGCGATGGTCTCTCCACTAAATACCTCGTACTCGAAAAAGCCATGCCCCAAGCCGGATGGAAAGTACATATTATCAAGCGGTTAGAGCAGATTGATGCGCAAGTGGCCCAAGCAACGCTCTTTGTAGCCATATTTATGATTGTGGTGCTTCTGCTGATATTCATCTGGTTGCAAAGGCGGAGACGCTTGGCGGAGCACTCTCAATTCGAAAAACAAGCGAAGCACACCCTGGAGACACGCGTGCGGGAACAGACTCGGGATATTACCGATGCGAATATCCGCCTAACCCGGGAGATCGAACAGCACCGAAGGACCGAGCGAGAGCTCCAGCGCACACAAAACGAACTGATTCAATCGGCCAAATTGGCGGTTATAGGGCAGATGTCCACGGGTATTACACACGAATTAAATCAGCCACTGGCGGCGATTCGATCATACGCCGACAATGCGCGAGCCTTATTCAGGCGGGGGCGAGGCGAGGAATTGGAATGGAATTTGGCGCAGATTTCGGAGCTTACCGAGCGGATGGCGCAAATTGGTTCGCAACTCAAACTGTTTGCTCGAAAGACTTCTGGTCAGTCGACATCGGTCTCGGTGGAGGCGGTGGTTGACGACTCACTGAGATTGCTGGATTCCCGGATTCGCAAGAGCGGTACCGACGTCCTGGTTAATCTAAGGGAGAAAGGGCCGCTGTATGTAACCGCTGACATGGTGCGGCTCGAGCAAGTTCTGGTTAATCTGATCGGCAACGCCCTGCATGCCATGGAACAGGTGGAAAAGCCCAAGATATACATTGATGGGGCACCGGATCTGGCCGAAGGCACCATAAAGATCTCTATAAGGGATAAAGGGCCTGGTATTCCTGAGGAACTGATAGAGCGTATCTTCGATCCGTTTTTCACCACCAAAGAGGAAGGCCGGGGTCTTGGTCTTGGGCTATCGATTTCCCAGCGCATCATCGAAGCGTTGGATGGTGCTCTTACCGCCGACAATCACCCGGACGGCGGTGCGATATTTATCCTTACATTGCCGACCTCGGCGTCACCTGAAGACTAACCGGGATCCGGCGACGGAATGTCAGTCGAAAAACGAATCGCACATCGTGGAGGCTCGGCTCCTATTCCCTGGTGAGCGTTGAACCGTTACATTTAACCGTATGAGTGAGAACGAGCATGTAATTTTCATTGATGACGAGAATCACATTCGTATTGCTAACCGCCAGACCTTGGAACTAGCGGGGTTTGATGTCCAGTGTTTTAGCAGCGCCGAGCAAGCCTTGCCGCTTCTTTCGTTGGACTGGCCGGGAGTGGTCGTGTGCGATATTCGTATGCCAGGAATGAGCGGGCTCACCCTGTTGTCCAAGGCACTAACGATCGATCGGGACCTGCCGGTCATCTTGATAACCGGCCACGGCGACATCTCGATGGCGGTAAGCGCTATCCGCGATGGCGCCTATGACTTTATCGAAAAGCCCTTTTCAGCGGAGTCGCTCATCGAGACCGTGCGGCGGGCAATGGATAAACGGGTACTTACCCTCGAAAACCGAAATTTGCGCCTAGAACTCGAGGCTCAGAGCCAGCCAGGCCTGCGTATTTTGGGCCGCACGCTGCCGGTCCAGCGGTTACGGGCAACCATCGCCCAGCTCGCGGATACCGATGCGGACGTACTGGTAGTGGGTGAAACTGGGACAGGAAAAGAGCTGGTCGCACGTTCATTGCACGAACACTCCGAGCGTAGAGCGGCCAACTTCGTGGCAGTCAACTGCGGAGCCGTTCCGGAGAATTTGATTGAAAGCGAACTTTTCGGCCATGAAGCGGGCGCCTTTACCGGCGCACGGGAGCGGCGTATCGGCAAGTTCGAGCACGCGAATCACGGCACCCTTTTCCTCGACGAAATAGAGAGCATGCCGGTGGCGGTACAGGTTCGTCTGCTTCGGGTGCTGCAAGAGCGCGAGGTTGAACGGCTTGGGTCGAACCAAGTCATTGATCTCGATATCCGGGTGGTGGCTGCGACCAAGGTAGATCTCAAGAGCGCGGCAGAGAAGGGAGAGTTTCGTGAAGATCTCTACTACCGTCTCAATGTGGTGGCCATCGAAATTCCGCCTCTACGTGATCGGCGGGAAGATATCCCGTTGTTGTTTCACCATTTTCTATTGGTTGCCAGTGCCAGGTATCAGCGTGAGGCGCCGCTTCCCATGCACGATTCCACACAGTTTTTACTGTCCTACGACTGGCCGGGGAATGTCCGGGAGTTGCGCAACATGGCCGAGCGGTACGTGCTACTGGGAGAAAACTGCGGTTACAGCATGGAGCGGTTGATCCACGGTAATGAGGGCGATACTACCCTCACATTACCCCAGCAGGTCGACTGTTTTGAGAAAGGGCTGATCGAACAGGTGTTAAGTGCCCACGGAGGGAAGATAAACGAGACCATGGATACGCTGGGTATCCCACGTAAAACCCTTTATGACAAGATGCGCAAATATGGCCTGGACAAGCGCAACTACAAATAGCTGAAGTTCCATCTCCGAGAGCATACGTTATGCCGGTTGTCCCAATGGGCCTAACGGGTCTTATTGTTTAGGTATTCAGTTGGATATTTCGGGTTATTGGTGAATTTCCATCAATCCGTGTGATGTAAAAAGGCGGTTTTCCACCCATTTTGGGGATTATCATCAGTTGTGCGGAAGCCGTTTTCCGGTAATTTTCAGGTTATTGGCCTAACATGGTATAAAAAAACATGGTTGGCCCTGTCATTGCATGGGGTAAAAAACTAACCGGTGACGCTCAATGTATAAGACGTCGCTGTTGGGCGCATAACAATACGGCTGTTCTAACCCTGATCGGACAGCACCAAAGGCTGCTACGCTGTCCTTGCAAAAATGAGGAGTGATGAGAATGAAGAGAGTGATATCCCTGTTGAGTACTTCCTGTTTGTTGGTTGCCATGAATCTTGCCTCGGTAGGCCAGGTTAATGCGAAAGATCGAATCGTATTCGCTGGAGGACCAGCGGGTGGAACCTTTCAGGTAGTAGCCAACGCGATTCAGACATACAAGCCCGTCAAGGATATGCAGGACATCAGCGTTAAGGCACAGTCCTCGGCCGGCTCCGTAGAAAACCTACGTAAAGTGAATGCGGGAAAGGCGGATTTTGGTGTGGTCTATTCGGGTCATGTCTATCTGGGCCTTAACGGTCGCATGAAAAATGACCCCAACAAATACGAAAATGTCTTGGCGGTCGGTTATCTGTACGGAGCTCCGGCCCAGTTGGTGACGCGTAAGGGCTCTGGTATCAAATCGGTTAAGGATTTGGAAGGCAAGAAAGTGGGTGTGGGAAATGCCGGTTCGGGGGCCTTTGCCAACTGCGAACTGTTTTTCACCCACATGGGAGTGTGGGACAAGATCGAGCGCAACGCCATGGGTTATAATGATGCGGCGGCGGCCTTTGGCAACAATCAATTGGATGCTTTTTGGCTATTCACGGCCTTCCCGTCCGGTGCGGTTATCATGGCGGCACAAACCAACGACATCGAAATGGTTGACCTCGGCGCCGATGCCACTGCTTCGGGTTTCTATGATCAATATCCTTACTTTTCCAAGCTGAAAGTGCCCGCAGGTACTTACAAGGGTGTTGACCAAGACGTCCCTTCCTTTCAGGATTCCGCGCTTTGGGTAGCTAACAAGGATGTGTCTGCGGATGTGGTATACAACCTCTTATCCACTATTTATACCGATGAGGGCCTTGAGTACATGCGCGGCCAGAAGAAGACCTTTAAGGAAATGAGCGTCGCATCTGGGACTAACGGCATCGTCACTCCTCTGCACCCGGGTGCCGAGAAATTCTGGCGGGAAAAAGGAATACTTCAATAACAATAATATTGGCGCAATATTCGTTCCCGGGCACCGGTTAGGCCGCTTTTCGTCCATCCGAATGGCGAGCGGGCACTTGCCGGTGGTCGCGGAACGAATGTTGCCCAGGATGCCGATTCGTCAATAACAAGTTTGATCTGGCGGATCTATTCCCCTTTGTCGAAATAGTCTGCAGGGAACAATGAGCTGAATAGGCAGGCGGTATTCTCTGCTTCGATTTTTCATAACACCTGACACACAGGGATTCGGCATGTACGAGAAGCTCAATAAACTGGAAAAGGTTTTTTTCGATATATCCGCGGTATCCCTGCTAGTTTTCTATTCTTATGCGGCGGTAATCTCCCCAGCGGCAACCCAGTACCACAGGGGTATCTACGTTATTGCAACCTATGTCTTGGTGTTCCTGATTTATCGCTCCAAGACCAAGTTCATGCGGGCAGTGGACTATGTACTAATTCTGCTATCGATTATTACCGTTGGCTACTGGATGCTGAATTTTGAGGCGATCAATTATCGGACCGGGTTAGAGACCGAGCTAGACCAGGCAATCGCGATGGTCGGCGTATTGATTGGCATCGAGTTGGCCCGCCGGGTCGTGGGCAGCGTATTCGTCGTCATTGGTGTTCTTATGCTGATGTACGGTGTGTATGGTGACTACATGCCAGACCTCATCTCGCATGCGGGCGATACCTTCCCTGCGCTTTGTACTTCGATCTTCTATAAGAGCGATGGTGTCTTCGGCATCATGGCCAACGTACTTGCGACCTATATCCTTTTGTTTGTTTTTTTTGGGGCATTCCTGCACAAGTGTGGCGCCCAGAAATTTTTCATCGATTTTCCGCTGGCGGCGGTGGGACACAAGGTGGGTGGACCGGGTAAGGTGGCCGTGGTTGCTTCCGGCCTGTTCGGTTCGATTTCGGGCAGTGCTATTGCCAACACCGTGTCCACCGGGGCGTTCACGATTCCGATGATGAAGAAGGCGGGCTTCAAGCCTCACGTCGCAGGTGCCATTGAGCCGGCTGCTTCCATAGGGGGGATGTTCATGCCGCCGATTATGGGTGCGGGCGGGTTTATCATGGCGGAGCTGACCGGTGAGCCCTACTCCACTATTATGCTGGTCGCCCTGTTCCCCGCCATCATGTATTTTTTCAGCGTTTTCATGATGGTCCACTACGAAGCCAAGAAAGACAACGTGGTGGGTGAGCGTCATCCCGTCAGTGCGAAGGAGATTCTGAAAAAAGAGTGGTTTTACGTAGCACCCCTAGTCGTGATCACAATCTTCATGCTTTACGGATTTTCACCGGGGTACTCGGCGATCCTAGGCATCGTTTCTTGTATCGTGGTGAGCTGGTTCCGCAAGGAGACTCGAATCGGCCCGCTGGAATTTGTCGAGGCTGCTCGGGAAGGTGCGGTTTCGAGCCTGAAGATCGGTGCCACGGTAGGAGTTATCGGTATCATCATCGGAGTGCTTACTTTTTCCGGCCTGGTGCTCACCTTCGCGGATATCGTCATCGAGTTAGCGGATGGTTCCTTGATATTGACCATCTTGCTGATTGCCTTGGCCTCCCTGGTTCTTGGCATGGGGGTGCCGGTAACCGCCGCTTATTTGATTACAGCGGTAGTCGCTGTGCCGGCGCTTATTCATCTGGGTGTTAATCCGATAGCCGCTCACATGATCGTTTATTGGTTGTCCCAGGATTCGAATATTACACCTCCTGTTTGTATCGCCGCTTTTGCCGGCGCTACCATCGCTAAGGCAAATATGTGGAGGACAGCTTTCAGTGCGTTCAAGTTCGCTAAGTTTCTATACCTTGGACCCTTCCTGTTCGGTTTTGTCCCGGCATTTTCGCTGGACGGCTCGACCACCGATATCGTGGTTGCTTTTGTGTTGATATTATTTGGCACTTGGGCATATTCCTGGCTGTTGAGTGGAATCTGGCTCAAGTGGTTTCGCCGGTCCAAAACGGCTTAAATTTGGTGCCGGCCGTACCATGTGTTGCAAGGAGTATTATTGCGTCAGATGAATATACCCAAAATTGAATTCAAGAAGATCCTCTACACAACCGACCTTTCTGAAATCGGCCGCTCGGCGTTTCCTTACGCCGCCAGTATTGCCAGTACCTACGGCGCCGAATTGACGGTATTCCATGCCGTTAAACCACCCGAATTCGAGAACTATTTGGTGGGCTGGATTAGCGAGGAGATGTGGGAGCAGATAAAGACCCAAAATTTGGAAGACGCGAAGAGCCTGCTCATTAATCGCCAGCACGATGATGTGGCGATCCGGGATAATGTGAACAACCTGTACCGTAAGGCGCTAGCTCAATCCGAGGAAAACCCGTACGTGGTATACAAGGTCGTAGTGAAGATGGGAGATCCCGTTCAGGAAATAATCAAAGAGGCCGAGGCGGGTGGTTACGATCTAGTGGTGATGGGTAAGCATGGGCATGGATTTATCGAGGATGCCGTTATCGGCACTACCGCGCGCCGGGTAATGCGCCGTTGCAGCAAGCCGGTAATGGTAGTGCCACTCCCTGAATAACCCTGGCCCTTCACCCAGTCATTCCCGGCGCGACCTGATGGTCGCGCCCTTGCCTCCACCCTACCCGTTTGATTGGTATTGGTACCCAGCGAGCGGTCGTTTAGTATTCGCGATATTTCTGTTGGTACAATAACGGCTTTTTCAAGCTGCTGGAGCACCCCAAGATGTCGGAGCAAGTGATCAAACCCGGAAAATTCGTTTCCCTCACTTACACCATAGCCGATACCGACGATAATCTCTTGGAGCAAAACGACATCCCGGTGAGCTACGTGCACGGCGGTGATACCGAGCTGATTGGGGGGATGGACCGGGCCGTATCAGGGAAAAAGGCGGGAGACTCGGTAGAGATCGTGGTGCCCATCGAGCAGGGTTTCGGACCACATGATCCCAATCTTACGTTTACCGATGATCTGGAAAATGTTCCACCCCAGTTCCATTATGTTGGGGCGGAAGTCGAAATGCAAAACGAGGCGGGAGAAATCAAATCGTTTATCGTCACGCATATCGAGAAAGGTAAACTCACCATTGATGGAAACCATCCGTTTGCCGGAAAAACCCTCAAGGTGAGAGTCAAGATCCTTGAAGTGCGGGATGCTACGTTGGAAGACCTTTCTTCCAACGGGGCTCCGCCAACGCTGAATTAGCGGCAGAGATGCTTAAGGTTATTCTCCACATCGCCGTTAACCCGGTGTAGTGAACAGATCGAGGAAACTATGAAACTTGGAGTTGTGATTCTTGCCGCGGGCCAGGGCACCCGCATGCGGTCGGCACGGCCCAAGGTGCTTCATCTGTTGGCCGGAACTCCCCTCCTTGGCCATGTTATAGGAGCAGCAAAAAGCTGCGGCGCGGACCGTATCGCGGTCGTCTACGGGCATGGTGGCGGGCATGTGCAGGAAGCACTCGCCGATTCTGAATTGACCTGGGTTGAACAGGCACAGCAATTAGGGACCGGGCATGCGGTAATCCAGGCGATGCCAGCCATGGCGGCAATGGACAAAGTGTTGGTGCTTTATGGAGATGTACCGCTGATTCGTCCGGAGACGCTGAATTCGTTACTGCAATCTGGCTCGGAATCTCCACTGTCTCTGCTGACGGTGGAATTACCGGATCCCGCGGGATATGGCCGAATCGTGCGTGACTCAACCGCCGGCATACAACGCATCGTCGAGCAGAAGGATGCCAGCCCTCAGGAACTTCTTATCACGGAGATAAATACCGGAATTTTGGTGGCGCAGCGAGACAGGTTGGAAGGTTGGTTGGCTAAGCTGAGCAATGAAAATGCCCAGGGTGAGTACTATCTCACCGACATTGTTGCCATGGCGGTTGCCGAAGGGGAGCAAGTTCTATCGGCACAGCCGGCCGACATTCACGAAGTGGTCGGAGTCAATGACCGGGTACAACTTGCCGAATTGGAGCGCTGCTTCCAGTCGCTTCGGGCGCAGGAGCTAATGCGTCAAGGTGTCACCTTGCGCGATCCTGCTAGGTTTGATCTGCGTGGCAGGTTATCGGTTGGCCGGGACGTGGAAATAGATATTAATGTCCTTATCGAGGGCGACGTCACCATCGGAGACAATGTACGTATCGGCGCCAACACGGTGATCCGCAACAGTCGGATTGGCGATGGGGTACAGATATTTGAGAATTGCGTTATCGAAGACGCAGATGTGGGCGGGGAAAGCAAGATTGGGCCATTCAGCCGTTTGCGTCCCGATACTGTGCTGGCGGAACAGGTCCATATCGGCAATTTCGTGGAGCTGAAAAAAACCCGGGTTGACCAGGGGAGCAAGATTAACCACCTGAGTTACGTGGGGGATAGCATCGTCGGTAAGCGTGTGAATATCGGTGCTGGCACCATCACCTGCAACTACGATGGGGCTAATAAATTCCAAACCGTTTTTAGTGATGACGTTTTTATCGGCTCGGATACTCAACTGGTAGCGCCGGTGGAGATAGGCGCTGGCGCTACTGTAGGTGCGGGAACGACGGTCACCCGGGACGTACCCCCCCATGCTCTGGCGTTGAGCCGCGTCAAGCAGAGTCATGTGATGAATTGGGAGCGGCCCAAGAAAAAGCCAAAGTAGCGCCTTCCCTAAGGTAAGGAAGGTGATTTTCTTTTAGATAAGGATGAAAAAACGAGAATGTGTGGAATAGTTGGTGCCGTCGCAAGGCGGGAGGTACTGCCCGTGCTTATGGAGGGGCTGAGGCGCCTGGAGTACCGGGGCTATGATTCTGCGGGTGTCGCTATCCGGGATGCTTCCGGCCGCCTGCAGCGAATCCGCTCCGTGGGTAAGGTATCAGCCCTTCAGCAACTGCTTGACGAGACCTCGATCGGTGGCGATTTAGGGATAGCCCATACCCGTTGGGCAACTCATGGCATGCCGGCTGAACGTAATGCGCACCCCCATATGAGTGGGGAAAAAGTGGCATTGGTACACAATGGAATCATTGAAAACCATGCGCAATTAAGAGAGGAATTGGAGGCCGGGGGCTACCGTTTTTCCTCGGAGACCGATACCGAAGTCATAGCGCATCTTTTGGATAGCATCCTGCAGCAGGAACCTGACCTACTCAAGGCCTTGCTCATAACCGTGACCCGCCTGGTAGGAGCCTATGCCTTGGCGGTAGCCAGCCCCGAAGACCCGGACCGCATCGTAGTGGCCCGGGCGGGCAGCCCGTTGGTTATCGGCCTGGGTAAAGGCGAGAACTTCATAGCCTCCGATGTCTTTGCATTGCTGCCGGTTACTCAGCGCTTCATGTTTCTTGATGAAGGTGACGTGGCGGAAATCTACCGGGATCGGGTGGCCGTCTTCGATACCGATGGCAACCCTGTAGAACGTCTTGTGCGTGCCTCTCAGCTGGCTGCTTCTTCGGCAGACAAGGGACCTTACCGCCACTACATGCTCAAGGAGATTTACGAACAACCTTCGGTAATTGCCGAAACACTCGAAGGGCGGATACACCGAGGACGGTTGCTGGAAGAGAGTTTTGGCCACGAGGCGAAACAACTGCTGGATCGTTCCCGGTGCGTACATATTATCGCCTGCGGCACCAGTTACCATGCAGGCCTTGTGGCGCGGTACTGGCTCGAAGAAGCGGGTATCCCCTGCATGGTCGAGGTTGCCAGTGAATATCGCTATCGAAAAGTAGTGGTGCCCGAGAATACGCTGTTCGTAACTATCTCACAGTCGGGAGAAACGGCGGACACCCTGGCTGCGCTCCGAGGCGCGGCCCGTGCGGGATACCTTGGTAGCCTCACGATCTGTAATGTCCCCGAAAGCTCACTCGTGAGGGAGTCGGACGTCGCCTTGATGACCCGAGCGGGCCCAGAGATTGGGGTCGCCTCCACCAAGGCGTTCACTACCCAGCTGGTGGCTTTGCGGCTGCTGACCCTTGCACTGGCGCGGCGGCGTGGGCAGACACTGGATGAGCAGAAGCGACTGGTGGATGAGTTGCATGCCCTGCCCAGGCAGGTGGAGGTGGCACTCAACATGAGCGAGGATATCGGGCGGATGGCAGAGGCATTCGCCGAAAAGCAGCACGCCCTGTTTCTTGGGCGGGGAGCTTTCTATCCAATAGCTTTGGAAGGCGCGCTGAAACTGAAGGAAATTTCTTATATCCATGCGGAAGCCTATCCGGCAGGAGAGTTGAAGCATGGGCCGTTGGCATTAGTCGATGCGGATATGCCCGTGATCTGTGCCCTGCCCGACGACCCGCTGCTGGAAAAGGTGCTGTCCAATCTTCAGGAGGTCAGGGCGCGGGAGGGTGAGCTGTTCTTGTTTAGCGACCAGAAGGTCAAGATCGATCTGGATCACTACCAGAACCTTACCTTGGATGACATTTGCCAAAGCACCGCACCGATTGTCTACACAATACCCTTACAGTTGCTTGCTTATCATGTTGCCGTGCTGAAGGGTACTGACGTTGATCAGCCGCGTAATCTGGCCAAATCAGTGACGGTGGAATAGCTTATCACGGTGCTCGTTTTTACCGGGCGGATGTAACTCCGTCACCCTGCAAGCAACCGAGTCAGGGCAGACAAAACGGCTCCATGAGTGTTTGACCAATACAGTTGAGCGCTATTGGCCAACTGTCCTCATTTCGAGCTGTTTCTCGGCCCGATGGTCTGCGGATATTGGGTTTGGCGGCCAAGGCAGACGGCTAAAGGTGGGTAGTTTCAGCGGCGGGTATTATCGATAGTCTACCCTTCCCCACTTGCGCATAATGGCGAGATGAATCTACTGGATTCAATTGAATCCCCCGTTAACCGCTATTCTTCAAAAGAACACCACCCAAATGCAGACGCTACTGGCTGGTTTCCTCAGCGCCCGCGGGTTGATGCTTATGCAGCTGAACCGGTTTCCCGCGGCGTTTACGTGCATAGATGTTCAGCATTTCAACGGCCACCGAGAACGACATGGCAAAGTAGATGTAGCCTTTCGGGATATGTAGATCCAGGCCTTCGCCGATAAGTGCCATGCCAACTAGAATGAGAAAGCTCAGTGCCAACATCTTGATGCTGGGGTGATTGTCCACGAACTCACCGATTGTCTTGGCAGCAAACATCATGACACCGACTGCTATGATGATGGCCAACACCATGACCGGGACATCACGCGCCATGCCCACGGCGGTAATCACCGAATCCAAGGAGAATACGATGTCGATCACCGCGATTTGAGCCAATACCACTATGTAGCTCTTTGGCACGGAAGCGTGGGCTTCTGTATGTTCGCCACCCTCCAAACTGTCCCAGATCTCCTGGGTACTTTTCCATAATAAGAACAGACCGCCCGTGATCATGATCAGATCACGCCCGGATATTTCGTAGTGCAGTATCGTGAACAGCGGGCTGGTAAGGCGCATCATCCACGCCAGCGACAGTAGTAGCAGAATACGGGTGATCATTGCGAACGCCAGCCCTTGAATTCGGGCACGATTGCGTTGTTCCGGGGGCAGCCGGCCCACCACGATGGAGATGAAAATGATGTTGTCTATGCCCAGCACGATTTCCAGGGCCGTCAGCGTTACCAGTGCCAGCCAGGCTTCTGGGCTGAAAATCCATTCAAACATGAGTCGTACCCTCAGATTATTCTGAACTTGGCAGATCCTGATCTCTGCCATCGGCCAACCGCCATTCCTATACCAACTTCGATAGGGGCGTGAGTGGGATAGCCGTCAGCTCGCTACCAGAGCGGATTATACGGCGATCAACCAAAGTTGGAGGAGGGCTCAATTGTATCCGCTTTCACACACTAGGAGCGGGATTGTGAGACAGATGTAGCCCAGTTTACCGTATATATCTCTTGCGCGTTGGTTGCGGAACGGGCCAGGTTTTGGTGTATTATCCTGAAAATATTACGGATTAAGAGGGTAGTGAGTGATGATTCGAGCAATGTTTTAACGACTCAGGCTCGTGCGGCTATACCAATAGACTTGCCAGTCAGAGTGGTTAATGACAGAAGTGGCTATTGTAGATAGCTCAAACTTATGGTCTTTTATTAAAGTTCTAAATCTCTTTCTAACTCAGCAAGACAATTTAGACGTGGTAAGGATCCAGGCTATCTACGAGATGGTTTTCCGGACCAAGAGCTTGCTTGCGCTGAGTGGAGAAAAACGATAATTTCTCTATGTTAAAATTAGTAATTATGGAGCCGATCAGATGAGCGGTGCTTTGTTGAGGTCGGCTGCCCTTCGGGAGTTTTTTGCTCTTGGTGCCGTCGGTCACCCAGTTTATCAGTCGGCTACGCAGCTGCGAGTCGCAATGTATAGCCAGATCGGTGCCGATGTCGCGGACTCCTTCGCGATTCCGAAACGAAACGACAGCGGCGACAGGATTGACTGGTACGCGCCGTTCGACGGCCCCGTGGTCCCGTGGTCTTCGGCCACGGTCGAGGAGCGCTCGGCGGCACTGACATCGCTGCAGGCGATGCGTGAACGAGTGCTGGATGCCGCTCATCGTCTGAAAGCGGAAGCGGACAGTGAACGCCAGGTGTTTGGTCGATTGTTGCAGCACGTTATGACTTTCCCGGATGATCAGCACGTCTATCTGGTCGATGGCAGGCCTGTGCTCACGTTCTGGGGCTTCCGTCGCCACGATGGCGCCGCCTCCAGCGACTCGCTGGCAATGCTGGCCGGCACGGCGGCACCTGCAGTGGCGCCGGCGATCGCAGCGGCTGCGCCGGTTGCCGCGGTGGCGGCGGGTCGGCGTTGGCCCTGGTGGCTGTGGCTGTTGTTGCTGCTGTTGTTGGCGTTGCCGCTGTTGTTCTGGTACCGCTCCTGCCAGGAGGTTCCGCGCGTCGATCTGCCGACTACGCTCCCGGACGGGCAGCCGAGGTTGCCCGTGGACGGGGTCGAACCGCGCCCGTACGATGTCGACCGGCGGGTGCGCGAGGTGGTGGGCGGCAGCGACGGTGTGTCGGATGTCGTCGACGGCATGGCGACCGAACCGGTGGATACCACCTTGCCGGATGCGCAGTCCGAGCAGCCTCCGGTGCCGCCGGAAGACGCGGAATTGTCGCCACCCGAGGGTGAGCAAGCACCGCCGGAACCGCCTGCGCCAGAGACGGCACCCGAACAGCCCCCGGTGCCGCCAGATTCAGAGGTTCCGCCGGATTCCGAGCAGCCTCCGAATGCCGAACTGCCGCCGGGCGTCGAGCCACCCCAGCTGACGATCCCGCCGGAGGCCCTGCAGCAGGGCAACGTGGATTTTCTGAACGGTCGGTGGAACTCGAACTCAGGTTTGATCGACGAGACCGGGCGGCCGGTGCAGCTCGAATACGATTTCAACAACGGCAAAGGCAGCGTGTCGCTGCGCCGAAGCGACGGTTCAGTATGCCGCGGTCAGGTCGGCGCCAGCATCGCGCAGCAACGGCTGGTGATTTCGGATCAGGGGCAGATACGTTGCCCCGACGGTCAGGTATTCGAGCCGTCGATGGTCGACTGCGCAGTGGGTCAGGGCGGGAAGGCCGAATGTAACGGGCGGTACGCGACCGGGGGGGCGTTCCCCGTCGAAATCTACCAGGCGGAACAACCGGCGGCGGATAGCCGCAGTGCACAATAACGACAATCAGGACAGGGCACGCACTATGTTGCCACGACTCGTGAATTTCCGGGAGAAGGTCACCCTGATCATGGGGACCGGAATCCAGTTTCTCGATTTCGGTATGAAGATCCCGTTGCGGCAGGAACTACCGGGCGAATTCGTACCTCGTGAAACCAACCGCTCGCTGACGCGGCTCGAGCGCGACGAACGCAACGATCGCTATGTCCACCCAGCCAACCCGGGCGTCATGGTGAAGTCGAAGTACAGCGTACCGGTAGACGACTCGGTCAAGCTGTTCGACGGTATCTGGTTCCCGGTCCCGGTTTTACGCACCCAACCGGGCGGTGCATTTGCCGAGGGGCCGCTGACCTGGGCGCGCGCGCGTTTCATTACGGTCCAGGAAGGCGGCCAGGACCCGGACGAGAACACGCATCGCGTGACGCTGGCGTTCGACACCAGCGTGTTCGACGACGACCAGGACACGCAGTATCTCGCGCCCACCCGCGCCGACGTGCAGGCCGGCGCCACATTCGGGTTCACTCGCCGCGGCAACGAAATGGGATGGTTCACTGAACTGCCATGGATCGAAGGCTGGATCCGAGAGCTGTTTACTGACGGTGCCGAAGTCCGTCTCAAACTGGCGCCCGAAGACGTCGAGTCGGAGCTGGAGGACCTTGCGCACCACGCGCACTACCTCAACGTACTGGCGCTGATCGGCGAGTACGCCTCGCTACCTACCATCACGATGCTGAGCAATGTGCCGGGTGACGTCGACAAGGCGATAGAGGTCGACATGGTGTTGGATGTCGGCAATTCGCGTACTTGTGGCATCCTGATCGAGAAACACGCACAGCAGAGCCAGGAGGTGCCGACCGACAAGTACGAGCTCGAGCTGCGTGATCTGACGGTGCCGGAACGTCAGTATGCCGAACCATTTGAAAGTCGAGTCGAGTTCGCCCAGGCAACGTTCGGAAAGGATGATTGGGCGCGCCAGAGCGGTCGGCCCGACGCGTTCATGTGGCCAACCATCGCCCGCGTCGGCAGAGAGGCCGCGCGGCTCGCCTCACATAGGCGCGGCACCGAGGGCGCGACTGGCATCTCTAGCCCGAAACGCTACCTGTGGGACGAGGACCAGTTCGATACAGGCTGGCGTCTGAACAGCGCCTTCAGTCCGAGCGACGACATCGAACCGCGTGCCACCGGTGCACCCTTTTCGAACCTGATCAACCGGCTCGGTGAAGCATTGTACACCGTCGAAAACGAGGACGAACGCATCCCGGTATTCGTGCCGCGCTACTCGCGCAGTGCGATGATGACCTTCATGCTGGCCGAGGTGCTGGTGCAGGCGCTGTGTCAGATCAACAGCGCAGCGCAGCGCCAGAAGATGCCGAACTCCAACTGCGTGCGGCACCTGAAGTCGATTAACCTGACGGTGCCGCCGTCTATGCCGAAGCCGGAACGCGAGATCTTCGCCGGGCGTATGAAGGCGGCCATGGGTCTGGTCTGGAAGGCGATGGGTTGGCATCCGGAAGATGCGCCGATCGACGGAGACGGTCCGTCGGCCTGGCCCCCGTTTCCGAAGGTGCTGGTGCACTGGGACGAGTCGACCTGCGCACAGATTGTCTATTTGTTCACCGAGACCAAGATGAACTTCGCCGGTCGTCCAGACGAATTCTTCCGCGCCGCGGCACGCAGACGCCCCAACGGCGACACGAACAAGCTGACCATCGCGTCGATCGACATCGGTGGTGGCACGACCGATCTGGTCATCAATGATTATGTGCTCAAGGGGCACGGTGCCAACGTGCCGATCGAGCCGCGCCAGCGCTTCCGTGACGGGTTCAAGGTTGCCGGCGATGACATCCTGTTGCAGGCGATCCAGGAGACCATCGTGCCGGCGCTGGCCGCGGCACTGCGCGAGCAAGGTCTGTCGGCGCCGGATTCGGTGTTGTCGCGCCTGATCGGGGCCGATCCGGTAGACGTGCAGGAGGCGGTGTTGCGTCAGCAACTCGCGCTGCAGGTCATGTATCCGGCCGGTCTGCGTGTGTTGAAGGAGTTCGAGCGGTACGACCCGGTCGTCGGTACCGGTGTACGTCAATTCACATTGGGTGAACTGTTGTCCGAGGTCGACCCGCCGACCGCAAAGGTATTGGGTTACTTCTCGCGCGGTATACGCGACGAGACGCGCGGTGGGATCACCAGTTTCGACCTGCTCGCGGTGCCGGTAAAGCTGGATCTCGCTTCGATCTACCAGCTGTTCGTTGCGGGCAAGCTCGAGATCTGCAAACCGCTGAAGGCCCTGTGCGAGATCGTGCACCTGTACGATTGCGACGTGCTGCTGCTGACCGGGCGGCCGTCACGTCTGCCAGGTGTGCAGAGCTTTTTCCGCGCCTTGCTGCCGCTGCCGCCCGATCGCATCGTCAAGCTGCATGAATACCGTACGCAGAACTGGTACCCGTTCCATCGTCAGGGCCGGATCGATGACCCGAAAACGACCGCGGCGGTCGGTGCAATGCTGTGCATGCTCGGGCAGGGGCGCCTAACCAACTTCGTGTTCCTGGCTGATCTGCTGAAGCCCTATTCGACGGTGCGCTATGTCGGTCATGTCGACCAGGACGGCATCATCAAGGACAACGAGGTGTTCTACCCCGATGTCGATCTCGATGACCCGCAATACTTCCTGCCGGAGGACAAGACTTTCGACATGCACACGATCATGAAGCTCGGCTATCGCCAGTTGAATGCCGAGCGTTGGATCGCGTCGTACCTCTATGTGCTCGATTTCGCAAGCGATGAAGAACGCGAGAAGGTGTTTGGGAAGACGCTGAACGTGCGCCTGATACGAGATCCGAAGCAGAAGGGCTCGGACCGCTTTGCCATCAAGGAGGTGAAGGAGGAGGACGGTCCCTCGCGCCTGAAATCGGTGCGCCTACGGTTGAACACGCTGAGCAGCTACGGTACCAGCGGAGGTACCTATTGGCTGGACAGCGGCAGCGTTTTCGAGGGGTGACGGGATATGGGTGCAGATGCAAAGCAACTCGTCGGACGGTGTTCGGACATGTATGCCGCAGCCGACGATGCGATCGATTGGATTCTCGACGTGCGCACTACTTCGCAGCGCCTCGAGAACGACTCCGACGGACTGGTCCTGAAACTGCGTATCGTGCGCAACCTGGTGCGACGGCTCGGGCGCGCGGCATCGCAGCCGATGTCTGTGGGGTTCTTCGGCATCTCTCAAGCCGGCAAGTCCTATCTGATCTCCGCACTGGCGGCCGGTGCGAACGGCCACCTGGAAACACAACTCGAAGACACGCGGCTCGATTTCATCGAACACGTCGATCCTGGCGGCAAGGGGGGCGAGGCGACCGGACTGGTCACCCGTTTCACGCGGCGACCTGTAGACGCCCCGCGCGGCTACCCGATCCAGCTGACGCTGTTCTCCGAGGTTGACCTGATCAAGGTCCTTGGCAACGCGTTCTTCAACGACTTCGACCATACTAAGCTGGCGTACGACAATGACCCGGCCTCGGTGCGCAGTAAGGTTCTCTCCGGGCTCGAGAAGCGACGTCGACAGCTGCCGGTGTCGGGGATCGACGCCGACGACGTCGTCGACCTAATGGAATACTTTCGCAAGCGCTTCCCCACCTTGATGGAACCGCTCAAAGGGGACTACTGGCCGAGCGCAATCGACCTCGCACCCTACCTGTTGCCCGACGATCGCGCGCAGCTGTTCTCGGTGCTCTGGGGCGGTATCGGGGAGATGAGCGAAGCCTACCTGATGCTGCGTGGGGCGCTCGAAAAGCTGGGGCATGCCGAGTTCTGTTATTGCCCGCTCGGCGTGCTCGTCAACCCAAGCGAGTCCGGTGGGCTGTCGAAATCGCAGAGCATCATGAGCGTCGACATCCTCGATCAGCTCGGTAAGGATCACGCTGACCTGATCGACGTGGTCCCAGTCGGTGCCGACGGTACGCTGGCGGAGGCGTGCGGGGTGCCGCGTTCGATCCTCGCGGCGCTGACCACCGAACTGCGTTTCGTGCTGGCCGAGCCGCCTGCCGCGAGCACGGTCGAGAACGTCGATCTTCTGGACTTCCCCGGCTACCGTGGGCGCTTGAGCGTCACCGACATCAACCAGGTATCGGCCGACGCCGACACCGAGGGCAGTGCGATCGCGCAGCTTATCCTGCGCGGCAAGGTCGCGTGTCTGTTCGAGCGCTACACCGACGACCAGGAGATGAACGTACTGGTCTTGTGCACCCCATCGGACAAGCAGAGTGACGTCAACGACATCGGTCCGGTGCTGGATACTTGGATCAACGCCACACAGGGTGAGGGACCGGAAAAGCGCCAGCATCGGTTGCCTGGCCTCGCCTGGGCAATGACGCGATTCGACATGCGTATCGACAGCATGCTGCAGGATACGCGCGAGAACACGCGGGTGGCGTGGGCCAAGATGATGAAGATGGTGCTCGAACGCTTCAAACAGTTTGAGTGGATCGACGAATGGTGCCCGTCGCAGTCGTTCAGCAACACCTACGTCGTGCGCAAACCGAAGATGGTCACCAAATGGCTGACCCTCGATGGCGAAAACGAGACCGATATCGCCGACAATTGGAAAGGGCAGGTCGAGTTGTTGAAGGAGACCTTCATCGCCGATTCCACGGTGCAGAAGCATTTCGCCGATCCCGGCGCGGCGTGGGACGCGATGGTGCGCCTGAACGATGGCGGCATCTCGCGGCTGGCCGAGTACCTCGCCAGTGCCGCGCGCATCGAGGTGAAACTCGAGCGCATCCGCGAGCAACTCGACGAGCACACGCGCGAAGTCGCCGAGCAGCGGTTGGGTGCGTATTTCCAGAAGGAAGGTGCCGCCGAGGTCGAACAGAAGCAGGCAATCGTCAAGGCAGTCAACGCCGATCTGCGTACGCCGAAGAAGCTGGCCCGATTCGGTGAACTGCTGCACGCCTTTCAACCGTCGGTGGAACAGTTGCGTGCGCGTTATCTGCGCGCCGGCGCCGCTTCACCCGAAGAGTCTGGAGGGCCTAAGGCGGAGGAGGCGGTCGTCGCCGACGAGGGTGATGCGTTGTTCGGGCTGGATGACCTGGTCGTACTGCCGGATGCGGAGCCGGTCGCCGGTACGCCGGTCTCCAGTGTCTCGACCAGCGCAGCACAGTTCGCCAAGGCGGCGATGCGCGACTGGACGGCGCAGTTGCGCAGCCTGACCGATAACACCGACCTGATGTACTTCCTGGCGGCCGATCCGAAGGTCGTGCAGAACGTGACCGATGAATTGATCACCGGCGCCAATCGCCTGAATATCGAGCACCGTATCGTCGACGCCATCCAGGACGCGGAAGAACGCGTGGCTGCGATGCGCGGCAACCTGGTCGAGCGCCAGGTGATGACGACCGCCAACTGCATTAACGACTTTGTCGACTACCTCGGAGTCAGTGGCGTGTCGGTCGACGAGCGGCCACAGTCTGCTGTCGGCGCGCACCGCAAGGTGTTCGAGCCACCGCCGGAGATTCCGGCTGGCGCGCTGCCCCAGCTGCCGCCCAAGCCGATCAATTTTTCCGGCCTGTATATCGTCGACTGGCTGGACGCATTTGCGCGCCTCGCCGTCGACAATGTTGGTCATTCGGCCGGCCGGGAGATCACGCCGGAGCAGAACGAGCGCCTCGGCCAGATTCTGGCGCAGATGCAACGCGGCGCAGCGATCGCCGCTGAATGATGATGGAAATCGTCGTGCCACGATCGTGCACCGACAATGCTGAAAAACGTGAGGCCCCATGGCGTTGAAGATTGAACTGAAAGGTACCTCTCCCGGTTTGGCCGATCTGGCGATCAGCGGTGGTGGCAGCGATCCGGGGCCGGTAGAGATCACGATACAACGCAACCAGGACGAACACTATCTAGCGAGTGCCGGTTCCTGGCAGGCGACCCCATATTGGCACATGCTGGGCGACATTCGCCCGTCAGCAGACGGTATCGTCGCCGTGGCGGGACCTGAGATCGTGGACGCCATCGTTGAATCGGCGGTCACGATGCAGTTCCTGGTCAACGTCAAGTCAGCCGGCGTCAACGGTCAGCAGGTGATGAGGCGTGCGGGTCGGTTGCTGGGATCCGGTGCCGCCGGTTCGGGCCAGTCCGATCCGCCACCGCCACCCCCTCCGTCGCCTGCGCCGGAACCGGAACCGGCTGCGCCACCAGAGCCTGAGCAGCCACCGCCGCCACCACCACCGCGACCGACGGATAAGAGCGGATCCAGGATCGGATTCCTGATCGCCGCGGTATTGCTGTTGCTGGCTATCGCCGCGGTGGCCGCCTGGTATCTGGGCCTGTTCGGTGACCGGCCTGAACCAGTTGTGCCGCAACAGACCAATGAGTCCACGGCCGAACCGCCGCCCGTGGTGCACGAGCCCACCGAATCGGGCACGACGGCATCGCCGCCAGCGCTGTCGGGCCGCGCGCGCGCGCAGGAATTCCTGCGCTCCAGCCCATCACCGACGCCGGCGGTGATGCTCGAAACCGCGATGGAGTGGGAGAAAGGCGGTGACTGCGAGGCCGCGATCATCGTGCTGAATACGGCCGCCGGTGCCGATGTGTTGGCGTCGAAGGCACTGGCCGAACGTTACGACCCGGCCAGCTTCCGCAAGGACGGATGCGTCGATGCAGCGGATGCGGAAACGGCAATCTACTGGTACGAGCGCCCCGCCGAAAATGGTGATCAGGCCGCGCAGAGCCGTCTTGGTCTGTTGCTGACCGAGGCGAACTCCTCGGGGCCCTTGTACGACCGTGGTCTTGCGAACCTGCGTGCGGCGGCCAAGGCTGGCGACAAGGCGGCGGCTGAACGCCTCGGCAAGCTGGGAGAGAAACCATGATCCGCGTTGCGCAGAATCCGTTACGGCAACCGCTGCACGCTGTCTTCGCTCTGTTGCTGGTTGGCGTTTTCACCTCAGCCGCCGGTGCGCAACGCGAGCCATTGCTGCAGGAAGGCAAGAAAACGATCTACGAGCGTGTGCTGACTCGCCCGGACGCGCGCCTCACCGCCAAACCCGGCGACGATGGCGAGGTGGTGCCTGCATTTTCGCGCTTCTATGTCTATGCCCGGCAGAATACCGGTGACAGTGAATGGCTGGAGGTTGGTGCGAACCACCAGGGCAAGACGGATGGCTGGCTACGTGCAGCAACCACGGTGCCGTGGAAGCAGCAGCTTGCCTTGTCATTCACGAACCCGGCCGGTCGCAACCCGGTGCTGTTCTTCAATGAACGCGACGCGCTGGCCTCGGTGCTGGAGGCCGACGAACCCGCTGCCATCGCCGATTCTCTGTACGCCTCAGCGCAGGGTGGTTCGATGGATGCGCGCATCGTGTCGATCGAGCCGAAGGAACACGTCGATATCAACAAGAACTTCTACCTGCTTCCCGTCATGCAGTCGGAGGAGATCTATTCCGGCAGCGGCCGAACGGTACGTCTGCTCCAGGTCGCGTCGGTCACCAAGCAGGACCGCAAGGCGGGCAATGCCGGTCAGCCGGATGCCAAGCCGGCGAAGAAGAAGGGCCAGTCGACACTATTGCGCGGATTCTCGTCGGCGTTGGTGTTCGTCGTCGATTCGACAATCAGCATGGGCCCGTATATCGAGCGCACGAAGGAGGCAGTACGTCGCGTGTACAACCGGGTGGAGAAGGCCGGCATGCTGGACAAGGTGAAGTTCGGGCTGGTGGCCTACCGGTCGAACATCGACGAGATCCCAGCGCTCGAGTATGTGTCGCGTGAGTTCGTCGATCCGACCGAGGTCGCGGACGGTGAGGACTTCCTCAACAAGGTCAAGGGGCTCGAGGCGGCCAGCGTGTCCAGCGGTCATCAATTCGACGAGGATGCCTTTGCCGGCATCATGCAGGCGCTCAACGACATCAAGTGGCAGGAGTTCGGGGCGCGCTATCTGGTGTTGGTGACCGACGCTGGGGCCTTGCCGGGTGACAGTCGCCTGTCCGGTACGGGCCTCGATGCCGAACAGGTGCGTTCAGAGGCTCTGCACCGCGGGGTCGCGATCTACACGATGCACCTCAAGACGCCACAGGGGCAGAAGAACCATGCCGGCGCGCAGCGTCAGTATGAGCAGTTGTCCTCGCATCCGGTGTTGACGCGTCCGCTGTACTACCCGGTGGAGCTCGGCGATGTCGATGCCTTTGGGCGCAACGTCGACACCTTGGCCGATGCGATCGTCGCGCAGGTACGCGGAGCGGCGTTGGGCAAGAAGGTGGCCGGCAGCGCGCTGACAGCGGATCCGGACTTCGGCCGCAGTCCAGAGAAGCCGCAGACCGTCGAGCAGCGGGTCCAGCAGGAAGTCGCCAAGCTCAGCTATGCGATGGAACTCGAGTATCTCGGTCGGGTCGGCGACACCGGTGCGCCGGATGTGCTGAAGGCCTGGATCAGTGACGTGGACCTGAAGGACCCGCTGCGACGTGCGCTCGACGTGCGTGTGCTGCTGACCAAGAATCAGCTCAGTGACATGCAGCTGGTTATGCGCGGCATTCTCGATGCGTCCAACCAGGGCATCATCGCGCCGGACGATTTCTTCAAGAACCTGCGCTCGTTCGCTGCAAGCCTCGGACGTGATCCGAACCGCGTTACCGACGCGCAGACGACCAAACTTGCCGATCTCGGTCTGCTTGGCGAGTACCTCGATGATCTGCCGTACCGCAGTGATCTGATGAACCTGGATCAGGAAACCTGGTCGAGCTGGAGCGTTTCGCAGCAGACCGCGTTTACGAACAAGATCCGCCGCAATATGCGTCTCTATGAGATCTACAACAGCGACGTCGATCGATGGATATCGCTCGCGCCCGGTAGCGATCCGAGTGAGCATGTCTACCCGGTGCCGCTGGACGTCTTGCCATAGAGGGACATCGTGCGATGCTGACCCTGCGCGATGTGGCATGTGTTCGGGGCAGTGGACCGGAGTCGTTCACGGTAAGGGTTGACCGTCTTCAGATCAGCCGCGGAGAGACGATCGCGATTACCGGTGCAAGTGGCTGCGGCAAGAGCACCCTGTTGGAGATCCTTGCACTGGTACTTCGTCCTGCGGTGCGCGACCGCTTTACATGGGAATCTGCGAGTCCGGGGCACGGCGAACAGGATATCGCCGTACTTTGGCAGCGTGATGCCTTCAGTCATCTGACGCGGATACGCGCACGGCGCATCGGATTCGTTCTGCAGACCGGCGGTCTGCTGCCGTACCTGGACGTGCGATCGAACATCGAGCTGGCGCGACGCATCGCACGCCTGCCATCCCGTGGCAGTCCGGTCCCGCGTCTGATGGACACACTGGGACTTTCTCACCTGGACCGCAAGATGCCGCACCAGCTTTCGGTCGGTGAGCGTCAGCGGGTATCAATCGCGCGCGCGATGGCGCATGAACCTGAGTTGTTGCTCGCCGATGAGCCGACGGCGGCACTCGATCCGGAGCTGGCCGAACAGGTGATCGAACTGATGCTCGAGCTGGTCGAGCGTACGCAGACGACGGCAGTTATTGTTACGCACGATCGCGACCGGGTGCGAGCGCGTGTCGACCGCGAGATCGTCGCACAACCGATTGCGGGTGAGACCGGGCGCGGTTCGTGTTTCGGAGCTGCCTGTTGAACGGGATCTTGTCTGCGGTCGGCCTGAGCGTCCGACTCGCTGGCAGCGATCTGCGACACGATCGTCGGGTCGCGCTGACCATGGTGGTCGCCATCGCGGCGGTCCTTGCTCCGCTGTTGCTGTTGTTAGGCCTCAAAACCGGTGTCGTCGAGACCGCCAAGCGTCAGCTGCTAAGCGATCCGCGCAATCTGGAGATTCGCATCTATCAGAATGCGCACCTCGATCGGCAGTGGTTCGACGCGATGCGCTCACGCGCCGATGTACGCTTTGTGATTCCACGCACGCGCACGATCAACGCGACGATCGATCTTGTGACGGCCGATCGTCGCATCCTGCAGAGCGTTGAGATGATCCCGTCAGCGGCAGGTGATCCCCTGCTGTCCGACACGATCAGGCCGCCGGCTGGCGATGGGTCGGTTCTGCTGAGTACGCCTGCTGCGGCGATGCTCGGGCTGACTGACGGTGACACGTTTGTCGGTGTGCTGCGCCGCCGACTCGAAGGGCGAGATCAACGTGTCGAGGTGCCGCTACGCGTGGCTGCCGTGTTGCCGGAAGGCGCCATGACCCACGCGGCGGTGTTTGTCACGCTGCCGGTCCTATTGGCGGCAGAAGACTATCGCGACGGAGAGGAGGTTGATTGGTTCACGACCGCCGGTGAACGATTGGCGCCCTCCGGGCGTGCGCAGGAAGTGTTCGCGAACGCACGTCTCTACGCGGCGGGGCTCGACGAGGTCCTGGAACTGGCCGCGCTGCTGCGATCGCAGGGATTGGAAGTTCGCACACGGGCAGCCGACATCGAGACCATCAAGGCCATGGAGCGTGTGCTGACGTTCGTGTTTCTCGTGATCGCTCTGATCGCCGGCGTCGGTGGGGCCGTCGCGCTTGGCGCAAATGTCTGGATCAACGTCGATCGCA